>JBDRKP010000070.1:0-25685 GCA_043813875.1 archaeon
TTCTGCCATTCCTGGTTCATTACGCTTCTTGAGAATTCGGATATGTCTTCGAGGTTGAGCAGGTTCCCGTTGTCGATCATCTTTATCGATTCGAGGGTCTTTTTGGGGGTGATGTCTATTATCAGCGTGTCTTTCGGCAGAACAAGCTTCTTTTCAATGTCCTGCTCTATCTGTTGAAGAGCGTTGCTTTTTATTGATACGCATTTTGATATCTGGTCTTTGGTGAGGTCATTTACTGTTAGGGATGAGCCCAGCTTGTGCAGTTTCCGGTTGTCCAGGCATGATGCCAGATGCGAGTGGTTTTTGCGCAGACTTGAGATTAAGTCGATGTCGTCCATCCGGATGTAATCTTCCGGGTCTATCGAGCCGTCGGCGAATGATCTTGTGACTGCGCGGCCGAACATGGCTGTCGCGATCTTTATTGTGCGATGCAAGTAGACGGTGGAGTACATCATGAAGCGGCTGATGATGACCGCCTCTATGTTCCTTAGGCCTTTCATCCTGAATGCAAGCGTCTTCTTGAAGCCGCTCGTGTAGAGGAGGCGCGAGAGGTCGATGAGGCCGTAGGCTGTGCCGGTGAAGTATGCGTCGCGTACGAGGTAGTCCATCTTGTCTACGTCTATGCCTGATGAGAATATGCTGCCGTACCTGCCCTTGCCGTTTATCGCATCAATTATGTTTTTCGGGTTCAGGCCTGCCCGGGTTATCGCTTCGCTGTAGCATGTCTTTATGTGACTTGCGCTCTCTAAAACGTGGTCTGTGCCCAGCCGCTCTTTAAGGCAGTTTTCTATCTCGGGGTTGTGGGAGAACGGGAAGTGACCTATGTCGTGCAGCAGGCCTGCCAGTCTTAATTCGGAGGTTGTCAATTCGTCGAACCCAAGGTTGTGTGATAATGAACCTGCAAGGTGCATCGTGCCAAGCGAGTGTTCGAAACGGGAATGGGTGGCGCACGGATATACGAGGTATGCAAAGCCCATCTGGCGGATATGGCGGAGGCGCTGGACCAGAGGGGTGTCAATCAGACTGAGCTCGAAACCGGTGAGTTCTATGTCCTGGTGGATGGAGTCCTTGATTGTGTGCATTTTCATAAAGAATTATTTCTGCAGCAATATTTATATAGTATGAATGTCTATGATTAATTGTTAAAATTATTTTTTAAAATCTGGGGGTTGTTGTTATGAGATTAATTGAGAAATTGTCTGTTGTCTTTATGGTGATTATGCTTATTATGAGCTTCATGCCTATCGGTTTTGCCGAGACGGATGATGCCGCTGCTACAGGCATTGTCGCTAAAAGCACTAATACAGGGCCTGTAAGAACTGTCGGCGGCAGCGTTGGCGCTGATTCCAGAATCGCGAAATGCGTCAGTTTTGTCTCAGGCAACAACCTTGATGAAAGACCGGCTGACACGTGCGCAAGGCTGCTTAACAAGGAACTGGATTGCGTCGGGTTCCTGAAGAGCAAGAATGTAGCTGAGCCGGTGGCCAAATGCGATGCATTCTTCAGGACCACTGCAGTCGTGGCAAAAAAAGTGGCTGTCGCCCAGAATACCGGTGTCGCGGTTGCTGATACGCGTATGAGGATCGCTGAACGCCTTTCAAGAGAACGCCCAGTTGCCAAAGCATTTGTTGAGAAACTTACGGATGATAAGGTAAAAGTATTTTCCGCTCTTCCAAGAGCAGAGCAGAATAAAATCATGGAGATGGATGAATCCGAGAGGATGAAGAAACTCGATAACTACAGGGTAAAGACTGTGAATAAGGATATGCTGTTCAAAAAGAGGGAGATTGCCAAGGACAAGCTTGATGACGCGAAAAGGAAGTATGAGATGGCAAAAAACGAGTATCAGAGAGTGAATAAGGCATATAACGAAAAGAAAAGAGAGTTCAATGAGGTCAAGGACAGACTGAAAGACTGCAAGGACCAGGATACAGAGGAGTGTAATGAGCTGAGGGAGCTTGCAAAGGAACATGCGAAAGAGTATATTATCAATGGCGCACAGATGGCTATCGAGCATCTGAACAAGATCAAGAACAAGGTTGAGGCTGCGGATGGAATGGATGACGAGAGGGCCAATGAGATTATCGCGGATATCGATGAGACTAACGCCAAGCTTCTTGCTGCGATTGAGAAGGTAAAGGCTGCGGAGACGAAAGAAGAAGTGCAAGAGGGCGCAAAGGAAGTAGCCAAGGCATGGAAACATATCAAAAATGCGGAGAAAGTGCATGCAGCAAGGGTTGTCCATTCAACGATGTGGAACATCATCAAGAAAAGCGAGCAGCTTGAGAAAAGGATGGAGAATGCGCGCGACAGGATCGCTGATAATGGAATCGATGTTGCCGGTCTGGATGAGAAGATAACCTTGTTCAGTGAAAAGATAAATGATGCAAAGAATAAATTCAATGAGTCAGAGGAACTGCTCAGGGAAGCCGCGGAATTGAGAAAAGAGAATGCCACTAATGAAGATATTCGTGAAAAGGTGAGCGAGGCTAATGCAAAACTGAGAGAGGCTCACAATGATATCAAAGAAGCTTACAAGATATTTGCGAGCATCATAAGGGATGTCAGTGCCCGCGGCGGGAAGATAACTGCCGTCGATGATGAAACGGTGGTCATTGAGGAAGTGAATGACGACGATGCAGATGAAGTCGAAGAGGAAGAAGAAGCAGACGACGAAACAGATGCTGAAGAGATTCCGGTCGATTCATCAATCCAACTGAGCGGCATAGATAATGCTGAATGCTGGGCTGACAAACCTGCTTATACGCCTGGGGTTGATAAGGGATATTTCATATGGCAGGGTAAATGCGCTGATTTCTGGTGGGTAGACTGGAGCGGAGATACGAAGGATGACCTTCGCAAGCTTTTGAAGTGTGTCAGAGAGCGCAGGATCACGACGATTACAAGCGATGATGCGGCAGCTGAAGATGTTGATGCGATTGATGATCTTGTGGCGACTGCTGAAGAGATTGTTGATGAAGCTGAATCTGAAACCGTTGATGCTGATACGTTCTGCAGCGAGCTTACGCTTGAAGAGTTCAAGGAGCTGCGCAAGAATCTTCTTTATACTGTGAGCGGCACTATAAAAAGCAACGGCGTGATATTTGATGCCGGGGTGAGAAGGTTTGACGGCAATGACAAGCTTAAGTTCAAAGATAATGAGATTGAATTCAAAGCGCGTGTCGGATCGCACTTTGACGGACTGTTCTTCAGGACAACCGGAGATAAGGTTGAGTTTGAACTGTCTTTTGACGGGGAAACAAGCCCTGATTTTGTGTATGTCGGGAAAGATAAAGCGAACCCTGATACAAATCCGTTCACTCTTGAAGGGACTCCTGCTAAAAAAGCACGAGCATGCAGAAGCGGATATGTCGTGTATAACAAGAAATGCGTGAACAGAGTTCTTAACAGGGTTGTTAAGGCGGACGGGATTGAATAAATGAGGTGATGCATTATGAGAAAAATTACGATTGTTATCATGGTAGTGATGGTTGCGGTTCTTTTTGTTTCCGGGTGTGCGCAGAAACAAACGGAGAATGCGCCGGTATCGGATATAAATGAACCGACTGACGGAACTAAACCTGTTCAGCCGGAAGCTGCTGCTGGCGCAGGCGATACACTGGGCCAGGAAGTCTCAACCGAGATTACAAGTGTCGACAGCACGGATAAAGAACTACAGGATGATGATGTCGATAATCTGGATACTGAATTTGAGAATATTGACTGGTGATTTTGTTTTCAGGGCTTATAAGGCCCTTTTATCTTTCTTTGATTCTTCTGTTATTGTATTTAAGTCTACTTTTGTATCAAGAAAATGTTTGGCAACTTACTTATAACAATACTTTTATATAATTTGGATAGTTTAGTTTGATGTGCGACAATCAGAGCACAAATATTTAAGGGAATAATATGGGATACCAACTGATCATCACGGAGAAGCCTAGCGCTGCACGAAAAATCGCTGCGGCGCTTGCGGATGGCACTGTCAGGAATGAGAAGAAGCGCGGGATAGAGTATCATGAATTCAAGCGCAATGGAAAGGACATTGTTGTCGTGCCGGCTGTGGGTCATCTCTATGGCCTCCGCCAGATATCAAAGAACTGGATATATCCTATATTTGATGTGGAGTGGGCGCCAACCAGTGATATCGATAAGAACGCATCTTATTCCAAGAAATATCTTGAGAACATAAAGACGCTCGCAAAGACTGCTGATGATTTCGTGGTCGCAACTGACCTTGATATCGAGGGGGAGACTATCGCTTATAATATCGTCAGGTTCGCATGCAAGCAAAAGGATGCGAAGAGGATGAAATTCTCGACGCTTACCAAGGGCGATCTTGTCAAGTCATATGAGAATGTGTCTCCTACGATCATACACGGCCTTGCGGATGCGGGTGTGACGAGGCATATGCTTGATTTCTACTGGGGTATCAATATCTCGCGGGCGCTGACTACGGCTGTCAAGGCCGCTGGGCAGTATAAGATACTGAGCGCCGGAAGAGTGCAGGGGCCTGCGCTTAATTTTCTTGCCAAAAGAGAGAAAGAGATACAGGCGTTCAAAGCGAAGCCTTTCTGGCAGATTGAGCTTGTCCCGAAAGATCATGATTTCAGGGCGCGATACGAGGAAGAAAAGATATGGGAACAAGAGAAGGCAGAGAAGATCAAGAGAGAATGCGACGGGAAGGATGCAATTGTCGGGGACATCACCAAGAAAGAATATAAGCAGAATCCGCCGACGCCGTTCAACCTGACGGACCTGCAGATGGAAGCGCACAAACTGTTTAAAATGATTCCGAAGGAGACACAGGCGATTGCGCAGGAACTTTATCTTGCTGCGGCTATCAGCTACCCGAGAACCTCTTCGCAGAAACTGCCGAAAGAGATCGGGTACCAGCAGATACTTGAGAAGCTCAAGCAGAACAAGGAGTATGAGAAATCTGCCGCGTTCCTTTTGGCCAAGAAGGAATTGAAGCCGAACGAGGGCAAAAAGACTGATGATGCGCACCCTTCTATTTTTCCTACTGGGGAGAAGCCGACTGATCTTACGCCCAAGAAAAAGAAGATATATGATCTCATTGTCAAGAGATTCATGGCTGTTTTCGGGAAACCGGCTGTGAGAGAGACGAATACGGTGATACTCAATATAGATGATCACAAGTTCATCCTTGAAGGGAAGCGCACGATAACGCCGAACTGGTTCGAACTGTACGAGCCTTATGTCAAGCTTGAGGAAATCACGCTCCCGGAACTGAATAGCGGCGACGTATTGTCTGTTGCGGAGATTGCTCTTCTTTCAAAGGAAACGCAGCCGCCGGCAAGATATAATGAAGCGTCAATAATAAAGGAGCTTGAGAGGCGAAACCTCGGTACTAAGGCTACCCGCGCAACTATCATCGAGAATCTTTACAACAGGGGATACCTCCAGGAGAAAAGAATCGAGGTCACTGATCTTGGATTGAAAGTCATCGATACGCTTGAGAAGTTCTCGCCTGAACTGATTGCAGAAAAGCTTACAAGGGATTTTGAAGCGGATATGGAGAAAATTGAGAAAAGCAAGCTTGAATCTGATGTCGTCCTTGATAAAGCTGAGAAAAACCTGAAAGAGATATTTGCCAACTTCAAGCAGCATGAAAAAGATATCGGGTCGTCACTTCTTGGAGCGATAAGGAGCACCCAGGACCAGATAAACCTGATCGGGAAATGCCCTAAATGCGAGAAAGGCAATCTGATAATTAAGATGGGCAAATTCGGAAGGTTTGTGGCATGTGACCAGTATCCTGAATGCAAGATAATCATTTCCATGCCTCAAAAGGGGATGATCAAGAGCGCAGGCAAGCTATGCCCTGACTGCAATTATCCGATGATCAGCATGATAAGAGCAAAAAAAAGACCGCAGGAATTGTGCATGAATAAAAGCTGCAAGTCAAAACAGGTAGAGAGCAGCCCTCACGGAGAGAATAAAGATCATGGCAAGTGCCCTAAATGCGGAGCGCCGCTGGTCGAGCGCTCAAGCATATACGGTAAATTCCTCGGATGCAGCAAGTATCCTAAGTGCAAGACGATTGTCAACAATCAGAAAACAAAGGATGATGGGAAAAAAATTGACGGATGAAACCGTCTGTGACTTATCGTGCATACTTCTTCTTTTGGCATACGAGCACGGGTTGCTAATCCAGCAAATAATCAGTCAATGGTAATGCTAGAATAATCTGAATTTCCTGCTTGTGTCGATGAGGCCATCGTCTCTTATCTCGAATTCTGCGGACTGGCCTTCGGGTCTTGAGCGGTGTTTCATCAGAGTCGCTTTCCTTCGGCCATTGCCTGTCTTTTCCAGGAATACGAGGCATTTTGAGAAATACTTCGGTATGTCGCGGCCTACAAGCTCTAGTTCGCCGGAGTCGAAATCCGAGTAGACCTGGTTGGTAACTATGACGGGTATCTTGTTTTCTCTTGCAAGCTTTGAGAGGAGTGCGAATTGCTTGCTTAATAGCCGGTTGGCTTCAGGTATTTTTTCCCTGTGAAGCTCAAGGCGATACAAGGCGACGATTGAGTCCACGATTATCAGGCCGATGTTTTGGTTGGCTTCAAGCTCTTTTTCCAGTTCGTTTATCATCCTTTCCTGTTCGGCGAATGTTTTGGGGTCTGAAAGTATGAGCTTTTCGAGGTCGTTTTTGCCGTGCATCTGGATGAAGCGCTCTATGGAGAAGCCGCCTTCGGCGTCTATGTAGATTACGCTTTTTCCTGTCTTCAAGCAGGATACTGCGCTCTGGATGGCGATGTTTGTCTTGCCTGCGCCTGCGGTGCCGTAGAAATTCGTGATTATTCCGGATTCTATGCCGCCGCCGAGGAGATTGTCGAGGTTCTGGCAGCCTAGAGATATCTTGTCCATGAGGTATTATTTATTTGATAATTTTTTATAGTAAACGCCATGACTATTGGGGCTTTGAGAAGTTTTTCCGTCAGGAAAAATTTGGATGAGCGATAGCGAATCTTAAAGCCCATTGATATATTCTCGGAACCAATATCATAACCGACAAGGAGCCGAAGGCGACGCAGAGTCCGATTTCGCATTCAGAGATAAATTTATAAAGATTTGTTACTTACATGTGGTTATGATGTGGAAAAATTATGTTAGATAGATATGAACAAGAAGGAATTACATTTTATTTAGATGAAGAAGCAAAGTCGCTGGTGGAAAAATATGACCCCAAAGAGATACATTCTATGAGTGGAGTAACTGGAAATTTCGTCAAAGAATCACAATTAGCTATTTTTCCGCATGTTGCACAAATTTTCGGAAAACATTATGGTTTAACTAATGAAGGTTACAATAAAGCAATTGATTTGGTTAATTCGAATAAACGACAAATAACGTTTATTGCAAATGAAAAAGAATTGAATGATTTAACAGTCGATGGTTGGTTAAGAATCGTCGAACACGAAGATGAAAAAGTGTATTTCTCATCGGAAGAATTAGTTAAATCTGTTTGTCGCAAGTGAGCGAAACCGGATTGGATATAACATGGCGTTTCCATATCCTTAAAAATCGTGATACGATTTTGGGATTTCGAAAATCCAGCGAATCTGTGATTCGCCCGGATAGATTGACATCTCTTGGTTTTTGGAATACTTTGTCCATTTATTAACGATGTCAACTATAAAACCACCAATTATTTAACGCTTGTCTTACATATTATTGTCATGGAGCCCCCTAAAAGAGAGAAATATTCGTTTGCTACGGAGCTTATGAGGAAGATGATACATCTTAATGGCATATTTATTATCATAATGTATGAACTTCTTGATAAGAGGATCACTCTGCTTGTATTGACTATCGCGCTTGTCATCGCTCTTGAGGCGGAATATTTCAGGATTGAGTGGGGTAAGAAGATACCGCTGTTTGATGTCCTGTTTCGGCAAAAGGAGAAGAAGGTTCTTGGAGGGTATGTGTTTCTTGCCATTTCCGCAATCATCGCGATCTCGGTCTTTTCGAAGGAAGTGGCGGCGCTCGCGATACTTATGATTGTAATTGGGGATGCTGCGGCGGCAATTTTTGGGCGAGCGTATGGAAAGCATTTCATCCCGGGACTGAAAAATAAGGCGTATGAAGGCGTGATTGCGGAATTTGTCGCTGATATGGCTGTCGGGATTTTATATCTCGCGCTGGTAATTGGCAATATCACGCCAATCTATTGGATTGTCCTGATCATGATGGCTGCTGTCGGAACTACCATAGAGACGCTGACCAACAAGCTGGATGATAATCTGCTGGTGCCTGTGTTTTCCGGGATCGTCGGGGAAGCTGTATTGTTCTTGCTGCCGATGATAATGTATATGTAATCTACATATTCTAAAAAAGAAAGAGGAGAATGGTTGGAGTCCATTCAATTGTAATGATTCAATAAATCAGTATTCGTCGTCTTCTTCATCATCCCTGTCATCATCGTCATAATCTTCTTCTTCAACTGCTTCATATTCATCTTCGGCCATTAATGCCACCTCCAGCTAAAATGATATGATATAAGAATAAATCCAATCTTTGTGCTTATATCCTGTTATCTTTATCCCATAAACAATTACAAGCATTAGTATTAGTATATGTACGCAATAATGGAACTCAGAATTTAAATACTTAACTGTCTTTTTGGATATCGTGTGTTTCCAGAACAAATGTGCGCAACTATCAGCTAATTGTAGAACTATGCTGGTCTTGATTGCGATATATTCAAATATGTATCATCTACGATAATCTATCATGGAGATGGATGCGGCAATAATCAGAAAAGTAAAGGAATATTATCTTAGGCCTGAAATCATTGAGAAGATATTCAGTGTCTCTTGTGGGAGGGAAGTCATACCGGTATTTCTTGGGACCCAGTTCGGCAGGAGGCCGGATGCGGTGCAATTTGTGGGGGATATCGAGTACATGGTCAAAAAGGGGGCGACGTCGTTTCATTGCTCTTTGGAGCACTGGCCTAATCCGCTGCAGCTTTCGGGCAGCATGAAAAAAAACGAGATGGATAATATCAGGACTGGGTGGGATATTTTCTTTGATATTGATGCAAATGAGGATCTGGAGCATGGCAGGATTGCCGCAAGGCTTATGATCGATGCATTGAATGCTCACGGGATCAAAAATGTATCTTTGAAATTCTCGGGCCGAAGAGGGTTCCATATCGGGGTATCCTGCAAGTCGCTGCCAAAGAAGGTGAATTCGTTGCCTGTGGAAGCACAGTATCCACTGCTTCTGCAGAAGATCGCCGATTACCTGCGCGATTACATGCGCGAGGAGCTTGTGGCGAAACTGATTGAATATGATAAATCTCTTGAGAGCAAGATGGAGGGTGATCCTTACAAGATAGTTGAGGTGGAGCATAACTGGTCTTACAGGCACCTGTTTCGGATGCCTTATTCGTTCAATGAGAAGACGTGGCTTGTCAGCCTTCCGATACCGGCCGATAAACTGGAGGAATTCAGGATAGAGGATGCGAGGCCTGAAAATGTACGCGGGGATGCCGGGTTTCTTGACAAATTTGAGGAAGATGAAGCGATCGATCTTGTGATGGAGGCGCTTGATTATGATATAGAGGTGATCAGCACAGATGAAAAGAAGGTCATCAAGAAGGTCATCCTGCCTAAGGATGCTGTTTGTGAAGAGTTTTTTCCGCCTTGCATCCAGAACATATTGCTCGGACTGAAAGACGGGCGGAAGAGGGGCGTATTCATTCTTATCAACTTTTTGCGGAGCACGGGATGGAGCTATGATGCAATTGATGCCAAGCTTGATGAATGGAACAAGAAGAATCCTGATTCTCTGCCGGATTCATATGTACAGGGGCAACTGAATTATGCGAAAACAAAGGAAGAGGTGTTTCCGGCACCGAATTGCGATAATAAGGGATATTATACTGATATACAGGTGTGCAAGCCGGATAATTTCTGCAAGAGGGTGAAGAATCCGACGACTTATGCGCTCCTGAAAGCAAAAAACATAAAAAGGAAAGGTTCGAGTTAATGTGTGGGGTGAATATCATGGCTGATAAAATTACAAAAAGTATGTCAATCACAGAAATCGTTAGCAAGCATCCGGAGACGACTGAGGTTTTCTCTAAATACGGCCTTCATTGCATAGGATGCATGGCGGCGCAGTTCGAGACTCTTGATGAGGGCGCTTCTGCTCACGGTATTGATGTAGATAAGATGGTTGTTGACCTGAATAAGGCTCTGAAGAAATAGTGAACAAGCTAATCATTGTCTTTTATGACGTCTGAGAAGGGGCTCTTGTATGGCTCGTCTTTTATGTTCACGGATTTTTTATTGACTGGCGCTTTTTTTTCTTTCTTTCCATGAATTGACGGCAGTTCTGGCTCTTCATCTTCAGGGTCATGGGAGGGTTGTGGTTCTTTTACTTTTGTGGCTGGGAGCGCGCTTGTTTTTTCTGATTCTTCCTTTATAGCCGGCTTGAATTGACTATCTTCTGCCTCTGGCTTTGCGGCCGGTCTGGTCTCTTTGACTATGGGTGGTTCTATTGGAGGTTCCGGATCTTCTTTCACTATCGCGGGCTCTTTTTTTTCCTGAATGTCTGGTGTGTTTTTCTCTTCTTTTTCTTCGGCTTTTTTTACGTTCTCAACGAATGATTCCTCATCAGGCGGTTCGATACCCCTGTCTGAGAAATAGTCTTTGAGCTGACCCGGGGAAGTCAGGCCGAAGTAATCAAGAAATTTTTTGGTTATATTGATGCGGTTGGTGTGGCCTTCGGGCTCAAGGCGTATGAAGCCTCTGCCTGAGAGTTCTTTTATGTGGTCGTAGGCGCGGTTGCCACGGGTCTCGATGACGAAACTCTGCTTGACCGGATTATGATATGCTATCAGGGACAGGGTCTGGAGCGTCGCTTTCGAGAAGTCCTTTTCGGGAGCAAGGTGCTCTACATGAGGCCTTAATTCGTCTTTTATGTGAAGCTCAAAGAAGCCGTCTCTTTCACGGACTGAAAGACCGTGATCGTCGTACTCTTTTTCCATTTCCTTTATCAATTTGCTGATCTGTGGTTTGGGGATGCCGACTATATGATAGAGCTCTGCCAGGGTCATCGGACGGGCGGCGATAAATAAGGCTGCCTCTATTAATTTTTTTTTATCCCTCATGCAATCACATCATTGGGGGCTATTCAATATCGCAAGCCATGCTTTCGCTCAAGCTTCGTCAGGCGCATCATGAGCCTTCTTTCTTCTGTATCGTCCAAACATCCAGGGAACCGGTTAGCTTTGTCCAGAATAAATCGCAATCGTTCGACTTCTTTTAGCTCGCTGTCGCTTCCCAAGACGGTTGTTTCATTTTCAAATTCCATCATTGTACCAACCTTATTTTTATTTCTCCAAACATTTCCGGCTGCTCGCATAAGATACGGCCCTGATTTGACAGGTGCAGGAGTGAACTGAAATTGCGTATCTTCTCTTCGCGAGAGGGCCTCATGCCAAGTAACTGGTCAAAATTAACGATGTTATTTGTCTGTAGATATTTATTAATCTTGTGAAAGAGATCTTCGATACATTTGCTTATGTCTTCGCCTTGCAGGTCTATCTGGAAGATATTGCGCGTGTCACGGCGATTCTTTATGACCATCGCTTTGCCGAGGGCGTCGACCAGTTCGTCGATGGATACCTCCCGTTTGGGCTCGCGCCTCAATGGTATCTGGATGGGCGGTATAACGATGGATTCTCGTGATTCGTCGCTTAACGGCAATTGAGTGTATTCAAGATCATCGTCCAAAAGGCCGAGGTCTTCTGATACTGCTTCTTCGATGTATCTTAGTGTCTCTGATTTCAGGCGATATATTATGGCTGCGGCCAGAAGTATTTTTGACGGGATGCGCAAGTCATGCTCATGCATCTGTTTTATGTGAGCGGTAAACCTGATGTTAAGTTTTACCAGGTCAATGTTCCAGGGGTTCATGTCATGGGTCATGGCAAGTATGACTTCCTGCCAGTCGCCGTTCTGGATCAGATCGACTATCTCGTCATCATTCATGATTTTATCGATTCCTGTTGCCGGGTTTTCGTCAAGTGAGTCCATAGATATCAACATGAGCAGGTTTGACCTGTTCAAAAATTACCGTCAAAATAGATATATATATGAGATGGATACTTGTTGCCGATAGATGTGACTTTAATGACATTCAGATGTTATAGAAACAAAAAAACGGCCTATTTTTTTCCTATCCACCAGACCATTTTCTTGCCTGAGCCTACTTCTGCGGTTTCCATCTTGCCATGAATCTTGCCTTCTGACTTGAGTTTGTAGCAGTGTATGTTTGCTGTGGACCAAGAAATCTTTGCGCGCTTCGCAATCGCGTATGTAGAAAGCGGTTGCTTTGAGGTCTTTAATATCTTCTCTGTCAGTGCATCTATTGATAAATTCTCTGTTTTCATTGTTTTATCCCCCCGGATGATAACTCTGGTTCAATCACACCGAGATACTCCCTAATATCTCGATATATACTTGTATTCGTGTAGAAAAATTGGAATTCATCCTATATAAAGGTTTTGGTGATGGATAATATAGATTGGGATATGGCGGATACTGAAAAATGCATTTGTTAAAGACGATTCTTGAGAGGCATCGGCATATAACAGGGTCATGGTCTTTGAGGGGCGGTGTTGCATAACTATTGGCAATTTTGACAGCCGGATATCGTTTTGGCTTGATTTTGAGGGATTTTTGTAATCGACATCATGAAGCATTTTTTGATGAATTGCGCAACAACACCTCTTTAAGGCCTGAAATACGAATATTTATATTTTGAGCGCATTCATCAGTATTATGACTAGAGCTGAATTGAGAGGGCACCAGGTCGTATGCAGCGCTTTCATCGAAAAAGATGACCTGTTTCTTATCGTGATGGATCCGGCGTTCAAAGTGTGGAGAGTCCCGGGCGGCAGAGCAGAGCATGGCGAAAAACTGGAAGATACGCTGATCAGAGAAATGGCGGAGGAAACGGGGCTGGTTTTTGAAAATCCGAGATTCGTAGGGTGGGGACAGGATCAGCAGTATCATGTCCGCGAAAAAAAAGAAACTTCGCGGCTGGTCATGTTCTTTCATGTGAAGACGGTCAAACAGCCGAAACTCGATCCTGATGAAGCAGAAGATTTCAGGTGGGTGACTCTTGACGAGTTAAAAAATATTGAGAATAAGGAGGGCGCGCTTCGCGATTTGTTTTACAGAAATCCGGATATGAGTGCGTTTAAAACCCGTGTTTAAGAAGATGTTATGCTGGTTGTGCTTTAGTTCAAGAGAGATTGGTTTCTGAATTGTAAGTCATTCAAGACCTGCTCAAGAAGCGCGCAAGGTTACGTAATTTCAAGGCATATTTACTGTCTCTGGTTTTTTCTACTTTCCTGCTTTTGATCAACGAATCCAGAACCTGATTTAACAGGGACTTGTCCAACTCTGTCTTTTTTAGTAACTCTTCGAAAGATGACTCTTTTTTGAATAATTCATAGAATATTGCAAGATAGGGGAATGTCTCTATATCGTATTCTTCATGTAGCTTCTTTCGTATCGGAACCTGTATGTGTTCTCTTTCCTGCATCTCTTCGATTCGAGCCAAGAGATAGGATTTCCAGACATTGACCGGATTCTTCCTGCACTGGTCATTCACTTCATCATAGATCATATTCCAGTCTATTCCTGTCTGGAAAAGTGCGACGCAATCCTCATAATCACCTGCTCTTGAAAATATTGACTTCAAGAGGAATATATCTTCGAGTGAGAGGATTTTTACGGATAAATTACCATAATTGCCTTTGCTTTTTGAACGAATCACCATGTTCTTTGAGAGGGCAAGGTTATTGCATATGATTTTTTGGAAGACGTCGAAGCGGTCATTTCCACGATTATATATGCCTTCGATCTTCAGATATTTGTAGTCTTCTGTCAGTTGTATTGTTTCGAATCCAATTCGCTTTAATGCGCTTGTGAATGTCTTCACCTCTGACATTTTTTCGAAGACAACATCAATATCTTTTGTCGCGTCTTTAAGACCTGAAATCATCAGCGCAGCCCCGCCGAAGACATAAATCGTGATAGTCTCATCAAGTTCTTTTCCAATATCATTGAAAAGATTGTCCAGGGAGCTAATATCTGATATCATATAACTTTGCCTTCTGTTTTATTTCCTCTGGCGCAGGATAATCTTTCAGGGTCTCACCGCCAATAATTGCTCTTATTTTTGATATATAGCCTTCTAGCCTGTATTTGCGGTCAATATATTCAATATCGAGTGAGCCTTTATTTTTGAGGTAAAATAATATTGTAAACATTTTCTTGCGCATGTCACTGGAACAAAGGATCGAGTGCGCAAATATATCGTTGATGTTGAGGTTCTCTTTCGGGATAGAATAATAGTTGTAGGTCAACCTGAGGGCTATCCCGTATTTATGGAATTGAGAAAATGCGGTCAATGAGGCTGTTTTTTCGTCAACTTTCAAATCACGCGGCACCTCCAACATCATAAGGGTTTTTGACCGGTATATTTCACGATATACGGGCGGCAGATTATAGCCAACTACGCCCTTATACCGGGAATAACTCTCTAAAAAATCGATGAGCTGAGGCCATAAACTTTTGTTTAATCGATAATATCTGCCTTCTTTTATGATTATCCCGTATCTTAAAAAGTCTTTCAGGTAAATGTAAATCAATGGCTTTGAAAGTCCTGAGAGTGATTCGATCCGATTCATGGATCTTTTATCTAAAAGATGCAGCAGCACATCAAGCCTGGAATCTGCAAGAATCTGCTTGAAGTCCGTTTTTGGATATTCCAGAATCAGATTTCTAAGAGCGTAGGCATATATATTGTCGGAAATGAGGTATTTTATACCGACTTTTTTCAAGAATCCTTTTTCTTTTAAATCGGAAATCAACTTAGAAGCATACGGATGTGAATTATTTAATTGCAGAGCTGCTTCTTTGGAGGTGAGACTACCGCGAGTGTATACGATATGCAATATGTCCAATTGTGTTTTTGTTAATTTCATAATTATAATATTTGATTAAAATAGGTGGTTATTTAATCATATATTATACATACTAATTTAAATATGTTTTGTATGAGCGCAGTTATTTTATAGCTATTTCAGGTAAAGTTGATGTGTGAAAGATATAGAGTATAATATTTGATTAAAATAAGGCCATATTTAAACTAATATTAGAATATTAATAATGGATAAATCATAATTTAGATCGGCTATCGCCACCCATTATTCTGCGCTGCCGGAAGTATCTGATGTGTCCGGACTAGCCGGATTGTCTTCTGTGTCGACTACGTCGCTCAAATCCACACCCATCACCTGACTTACGCCGTTTTGCATGGAGACGCCGTATACGCGGCTCGAGCGCCTTACGGTGGCATCGCTGTGCGAGATGACCAGGAACTGGGATTCGCCGGCATAGCTCTGGATTAGGTCGCCGATCTTTTCTGAGTTCTTCTTGTCAAGGGCTGCGTCTATCTCGTCAAGTATGTAGAACGGACATGGCCTCGTGCGCTGGATGGCGAATAAGAATGCGATGGCTGTGAGGGTCTTCTCGCCGCCTGAGAGGGAGTCGATGGACAGGAGGCGCTTGTCTTTTGGCTGGGCTTTTATCACCAGACCGGATTCGATGTTGTCGGGATCTTCCATTATGAGCTCGGCGGGACCGTCGGCAAGTGTCTTGAATACTTTTCCGAATTCGTCTGATACTTTTTCGAGGGTGCTGTAGAACATGAGTTTCCTTTTCTCTTCGAGTTTCGCTATCATCTCCTCTATCGAGTTGCGCTCACTTTTCAGCAACTCTACGCGCTCGTTGAATTCGGTGTAGTCTTTTTCGTACTGGTCGTATTCTTCGATGGCTTTCATGTTGACGAGGCCGATGCTTCTTAGCTGGCGATCGATGTTGTTGAGTTCTTTCTGGATCTTTGACGGGTCGTCTTTTGTGAGGTCTTTTTCGTTCTTGTATTTTTCGTAGTCGATCATGTAATTTTCAAGCTCGGCCTCGAGTTTCGCGCGGCTGATGCGCATCTGCTGGATCTCTGCCTCAAGGCTCAGTTTCTGCTCGTACTGGCCTTTTCTTGAGTGTTTCATGTTGTCGATTTCGCTTATAATATTGTTTTTCTCTTTCTGGAGCTTGTCGACTTCATTGGATTCGTCTTTGACTTTGCCCTGCTTTTCTTCCAGCAGGTTGTTTAAGTCTTCTATCTCTTTTTTCAGGTCCTCGTTTTCAAGGGTGAGTTTCTTTATGGCGTTCTCGTATTCGTTTACGTCGGTCAGCTCTTTTACGTTGACTTTGCCTGGCGCTCGTTTCATGCTGCCGCCGACTATGGCGCCGCCGGCTTCGAAGAGGTCGCCGTCGAGTGTCACGACTTTCAGGCCGCGTACTTTTTTTGCTGAGCCTGCGTCTTCTGCTACCAATGTGTCGCGGAATACGTGGTTGAATGCTATCTGGTATTTCCGGTCGAAGTCGAGAAGGTTTACTGCGAAGTCAATTATGCCTGACATCTTGGATGCTATCTCGGCCTTTGCTGAGATTGATGTCGGCTGGAGGCGGTCCATCGGTAGAAAGCGCACGCGTCCCAGGCTGTTTTGTTTGAGGTAGTTTATGCATTCGAGCGATGTCGTCTCGCTGTCGGTGATTATGTCGTTAAGGCGGGCGCCTGCTGCGGTGTTTATTGCCACTTCGTATCGCGGGTCGATGCTTGAGAGGGCGCCTATTGTGCCATAGACGCCGGGAAGCTTCAGGTCAAGGATGGAGCGTACGGCCCTGTTGCCTACGTCTTCGCCTTTGCTTGCGCGGAAGGTGTTTATTTTCGCGATCATCTCTTCCAGATGATCTATCTCGCGAAAATTGCTGTTTATCTGGCTTTCGCGCTTGATTATGCGGGAGTTAAGGTCTTCTATCTCTTTTCTTATTTCCGCATTGACTGATTTTTTTATGATATTCCGGTCGATGTCCTGGATGAACTGTTCTTTTTCGTCCAGGTCGTCGTCGAAGTGGCCTACTTTGCCTCTTAAGTTTGCGAGTTCGGATTCTTTTATTTCGATGTTGCGGCCGATGTTTTCGAGTGTGCCTTCGACGGCCTTGACACGGCTGAATGCGAGTGTGGCTGCAAGTTTTGCGCGCCCGTCTTCGAGAGTCTTGTGTTTCATCGCAAGGTCGCGGTCTTTTTTTAGCCTGTCAAGCGAGTCTTTTTTTTCAGTGAGAATGAGTGATGCGTCCTCTAGGTTGCGCTCTGCGACTTTGAGTTCTTCGGCGGCCTTCTCTTTTCTTGAGGTGTATTCGTCTATGCCTGCTACGCGGTCTATGACTTCCCTGCGTTCGCGGGGGCGCATCTTGATGACGTTGGTTATGTCGTCCTGCTGGATTATGTTGTGGCCTTCGGGGTCTATGCCTGCGTATGAGAGTATCTCGAGTATCTTTGCCCTGTTCTCCACTTTCTCGTTAAGGCGGTATACGGACTGACCCTGGCGGTTGACTCTTCTTGAAATGATGATTTTTTCTTCCTGGTCGGGGATTGTCCTGTCGGAGTTGTCAAGGTGGAGCGAGATCATCGCGTGATCTGCGGGTTTCCTGCCGTGGCCGCCGTTGTAGATGACGTGGTCCATGCGGCCTGCGCGGAGCCTGCCGGATGAGCTGCCAAGAACGAATACGAGAGAGTCGAGGACGTTTGATTTGCCTGCGCCGTTGGGGCCTATTATGGCGTTGAAACCAGGGTATAGAGGGATGACCTGCTTTTTCTGGAATGACTTGAATCCCTGGACGACTATCTTTTCTAGCATCACCATTCTTTATACCCCCACTGTTCTTCTCTAGAATGTATACATTACTGTTGGGCGCAAATATTTATATTTGAGGTGAATTTTATGGCAGAAGGAAAATGTCGGCGAAATTACTTTTAATCAACAGATAAGACTTTTATTACATGTTTCAACAAGATATCTTTTCTTTTGATCAGCTAAATGTAAAATAGACATTGAATGCACTTTTTTTATTAATTTCCAAGTATTTACATCGTCTGATGCTAAATCAACCTGAAGCTTCATTTTTCTAAGATCATCATACTTTAATTGAATATTGTGCCGTTTGGGATTTAGAAATTTTTCTACAATCATATTTTCTGTTTTAATATCTAATCGATGAGGATCTATAACCAATGAACCTTCACGCCTTAAGGTCTCAAAGACCATACTTGCGGTCACTTCATATACCGATTTTGCCTTTTTATATAACGGATGCTCACGATCATTTATTAATCGGCAGCATGAAAAGTGCTTAGAATAATGGTACAATGAAGGGTCAACTGGCGTTAGATAGGCATCTTTGTCGAGATATAAAAGATTTGAGAACAAAATAGGCAATACATGAGCACTACGTGCTTTTTCCGGTAATAAAAACATTAAACCCTTGTTGAATTTTGTTCTCAGAGCAATTCCCAATCCAAAACCAGCATTTGTCTCACCGCCGTCACCATGATAAATAATTGCTGCCTTTTTGCTTTTTATATTCTGAAAAATTTCGCGGTTTATCTTTTTATAATCTTCTGTGCATATTTCCTCATCATCGTTAAATATTATTGAAATTATTTCCGGGTTACCATGAAGCATTAAATCTGATTTTATTTCGTTTATGATTCTCTGTCTTTCATTAATACCCATAAAATAAATGAAATAGACAAATATAAGTATTTTTGTATCTAAATAAATATATACACCTTTAATACATGTAAGATACACACAAAAGATGCAAAAAATACATAAATATAAAATATTGATGCACATAATCTAGAATAATGGGGTTGAGGGGATACTATGAATAAAGAAAAGATGGCCAGACTTCAAATAAAAATGTCAGCTAATGCCTTGAAGGAGTTAGAAGACCTTCAAAAAAAAATTGATGCTTCAACTAGGACACAGGTTATAAAAAGCAGCTTAAAAGTCTATAGATTTTTGGAAGATGAAAAAAGCAAAGGTTCGAAGATAATAATCAAAGATAAAGAGGGTAAAGAAAGAGAAATAATTTTATGATGACGAGTAAAAAAGATAAAAATATATCAGCGATTATTAAAGAAGAAGATTATATTGATGACATCGAACCAACTGCCGTATTTGAAGAAATTAGGAAAAATAAACATCAAGAGATTCAAAAAACAATAGCATATCTCGTTATAGGCGGTTATATTGTTGTTGAGTTAATGGTTCTTACGCTTCTTTACTTAGGCATAAATATCCAAACATACGAATCACACACTTCTGAATTCCGATTATTGGTAGCAGCGGTTATTGGCTATTATTTTGGAATTGCATCCAAATAATATCAATGATATTCCTTTAAATGTTTATAAATATCTCTCATCAATTATTCTTTATCATATTGAAATGACGAGGTGTTTTTATGAGTGATGATGACGCAGACAATATATTATCGGATGAGGATTACCAGAAAATTGCAAAGGATGTGAAGTCGCTGAAAACGGGCGGGAAGGAGGAGTTCAGTATCGGCCTTGAGGCGCCACGAAGGGAGCAGATTATCCCGAGTGCGCCGCGTGAGGAAAAGATCGATCTTAAGGAAAGACCGGCTCCGGCAGTTGTCTCTGCTGCGCCAAAACCCGCAGCATGCCTTTTCTGCAAGATCGTGAAGAAAGAGATACCTGCGCGAATTGTGCATGAGAATGATGATTTTCTTGCGTTTCTTGATATACAGCCGAAGGCTGTCGGGCATGTCGTCATTGTCTCCAAGAGGCATGTCATCGATATGATCGATCTTGATGTTGCTGAGCAGAATTCGCTGAATGACGTCCTGCAGGAGCTGTGTCTTCGGATGAAAAACAGGCTTAAGGCGACCGGATATACTGTCGTATCTTCAAACGGGGTGTCTGCCGGGCAGGTTGTGCCTCATTTCTCGATGCATGTCATCCCTTCGTACGCTGCCAATACTGTCGATCTGCCTTTGCTTAACCTGATACAGCCGCATAAGGTGCCTGATTTCGTGATGGATGACGTGGCGGTCAAACTCTCCAGTTTCGGTACGCAGGAGACGAAAAAGAAAGACGGAGTTTATAAGGGATTCGGGGTCCAGTGAGCATATCATTGCCGGAAGAGGAAATAATATATCAGGATGACTGCCAGGTCGAGCGCCAGAAATGCGAATAGAGCCGCGTGAATACCTGCTTCGCCAAATATTATCGCGGTTATTGTCACGAGTATGCCGAGGACGAGTTGAAATCCGATTGATGCCCCTATCAATGCCATGAATGCCGCGGCTGCAAGACCGGCGGTCAGATAGATGTAGAGTTTGCCAGGGTATTTCAGGCATGTGATGAATGCGAGAATCGCAAGGACTGCCCAGAGGATGAAGAGAGGATGCATTGAAACCAGTATATTATTGGGTATTGTCATTTATATTTATGCGGTCTTGTGGCTTGAAACGCTAAAGATTCCGCCACCCTATTGAGCAGGGATATGCGGAATCTTTGCGTGATCAACAACCTTTTGTGATATTTGTGGGGGCATACAAAGCATCATGGAAATCATTGTGCAGTTTATCAATTTCCAAGCTTTCCGGTTGCAGGATATTGTGATGCAACCGTAAATACTCCGATTTATTGACCGGCGGTTGTTGACAAGCTTATAATGTTTGATGAGCATCAGTTATGTTATGAAGAAGGTACTTTTCCTGGATTTCTCGGAGACGCTTTACAGTGTAAGCGGCGTGTTCAGCGATACGATGAGCTTTCTTGATAAGGTCAAGGATGAATATGTGCTCGTGATCATCGCTGATGAAGATACAAAGGAACTGGAAGAGAAAATGAATTCTTTCGGCATCACGAAGTATTTTGCGCTTGTTTTCAGCCCGAAGGATTACGGGATGAAGAAGCCGGACCATAAGCTTGTCAATGTGGCGCTTGCGCTTGTAAAGGATAAGACTGGCGAGGATGTCTCAAAGAATGACTGTTTCCTTCTCGGCGACAGGCCGGATAAGGATATCAAGATGGGCAATATGGCAGGAATAAGGACCATCAGGGTGAAGAGGGGCGCTTATGCTTATCTTGAGCCGGAGTATGATGAGGAGAAGGCGAACTATACTGTCCAGACGCTGAAGGATGCGCTTGAGATTCTTCTGCCGAAGGTGAAGAGCGAGAAGAAGGCTGTCAGGAAGAAAATAATGAAGGTAAAGAAGAAGAGATGACAAAAGTCGCCTGCTGCTTTCGAATGAAAGATTCATAAGTGCTTGGGTGGGCAAGAGTTTAAATAATTTTAGGGTTTAATTATTCTGTGGGTCAATTTGAAGGCAGACGTGAAAAAAGGGACCGAAAATATCGGAAAAAAATATAAATATTCATCCAATAACAAAAAAGAGATGAATGCACTACTTGTTCTTGAGGACGGATCTTACTTCAAAGGAATCGGTTTCGGTGCCGAAAAGAGGGTCGAAGGGGAGGTCGTGTTCAATACCGGCATGGTAGGGTATACCGAGTGCCTAACGGATCCTTCTTACAATGGGCAGATTCTTGCCCTGACTTATCCCCTGGTCGGCAATTACGGCGTGCCTAAGTACAAGTATGATTCATGGGAACTGCCTGTCAATTTCGAGTCTTCAGGCATCAAGGTGCAGGGACTCATCACAGGCGAAGTATGCCATAATCCCAGCCACTGGCAGTGCAATAAGACGCTTCCGGAATGGTTTTTCAAGGAGAAGAAGGTGGGGATTGCAGGTATCGATACGAGGGCGCTTACCAAGAAGCTCCGGGCATTCGGTAGCATGAGAGGGATTCTTGAGGTAGGGCATCCAGATCTTGAGACGCTGAAGGTGGAAGTGAAGAATGTCGATGACCCGAATGCGAGGAATCTCGTGTCTGAAGTGTCTGTCAAAAAGCCTGTCACTTATGGCGACGGGAAGAAGAATATAGTTCTTGTCGACTGCGGGGCGAAGGCGAATATCATCAGGGAACTGTGCCAGAGGGATTCGACTGTTGTCGTTGTGCCATATAATTATTCTGCGAACAGGATCATGGATATTGAGCCGGACGGAGTGGTGGTGTCGAACGGACCAGGGGATCCGAAGATGCTTCTTGATTCTACTGTTTATGCGGCCAGGGAACTTATGGGTGAGAAGATTCCGATGTTTGGTATCTGTCTTGGGAACCAGATAATGGGACTTGCTTTTGGGATAGACACATATAAACTCAAGTTCGGGCATCGGAGCCAGAACCAGCCGTGCATCGACATGAGGACCAAGAGGTGCTTTATCACAAGCCAGAATCATGGGTTCGTGCTGGATGAGAAGGGATTTCCCAAGGATGTCCGGCCATGGTTCGTGAATGCGAATGACAAGACGATAGAGGGCATAAGGCATGCGAGCGGCAAGTTCTTTTCTGTGCAGTTCCACCCGGAGGCGAATGCGGGGCCGGTTGATACAGCTTATCTTTTTGATGAATTCTTAGGTGTATGCAATGACTAATCTTTATGGCAAAAAAAAGGAGAAGAAGATAGAGAAAGTTCTTGTTCTCGGCTCCGGCGCCATAAAGATAGGCGAGGCAGGAGAGTTTGATTTCTCGGGGTCGCAGGCGCTCAAGGCATTGAAGGAAGACGGGATCAAAAGCGTGCTTGTCAACCCGAATATCGCGACGATACAGACAGACCCGAAGATGGCGGACAGGGTGTATCTTCTGCCGGTGAATGCGGATTATGTCGAGAGGATCATCGCAAAGGAGAGGCCGGACGGAATACTGCTTAATGTCGGAGGGCAGACGGCTCTTAACTGCGGTGTCGAACTGCATAATAAAGGGATACTTTCCAGGTACGATGTCAAGGTGCTAGGGACGCAGGTGGATGCGATCGAGACTACCGAGAACAGGGATCTTTTCAGAATCGCCATGAATAAGGAAGGCATAAAGATATGCAAGAGCAAGGCAGTCATGAACAAGGCAGATGCACTAAAGTTCGCAAAGGAGATCGGGTTCCCATGCATGGTGAGGGCGGCGTTCACGCTCGGCGGCGAGGGGAGCGGGATTGCCTGGGATGAAAAGGAGCTTGAGCGTATAGTCGATACAGGGACTGCCCGCAGCGCTATCAGGCAGGTGCTTGTCGAAGAGTATGTGGGCGGATGGAAGGAGATAGAGTATGAGGTAATGAGGGATGTGGATGATAATTGCATAATAATATGCAATATGGAGAATTTCGACCCGGTCGGGATACATACGGGGGAATCGATTGTTGTTGCGCCGTCACAGACTCTTAATAATCATGAGTATCATATGCTGCGCGAGCTTGCCATAAGGATTATCAGGGCGCTCGGGATTGTCGGGGAGTGCAATATCCAATATGCTCTTGATCCTGATTCGGATGAATACAGGGTCATAGAGGTGAATCCAAGGCTTTCAAGGTCGTCTGCTCTCGCGTCAAAGGCGACGGGGTACCCGATGGCTTTTATCGCGACGAAGCTGTGTCTTGGCGGGAAGCTACCTGATATCGTCAATAAGCTGACGGGCGTCACTACGGCATGTTTCGAGCCTGCGCTCGATTATATTGTCGTAAAGGTACCACGATGGGACTTAAAGAAGTTCAAGAATGCGGATTACCGTATCGGGACTCAGATGAAGTCTGTCGGTGAAGTGATGGCGATCGGTCGGAAGTTCGAGGAGGCTTTGCAGAAGGCTCTGAGGATGACCGATACTGGCAGAAGCGGGCTTGTCGGGACTGGTGAGAGGAATAAGGATGTCATCAGGAAAATGCTCAAGACTGCGACGGATGAGCGGGTCTATCACATTGCCGATGCTATCAAGTGCGGCATGAGCATCGATGAGATACACGAATATACCAAGATTGACAGGTGGTTCCTTTCAAAGATGCTCAATATCGTCGATTATGAGGATGTTATCGCGAAAAGCCTTGATGAGAATGTGCTCAGGCATGCGAAGCAGCTCGGATTTTCTGATAAGCACATTGCTGAGATTGTATCTCTCGGAGAGGATGATATCCGTAACATGAGAAAGAAATGGGCTGTCATCCCCTGCGTGAAGCAGATCGATACGCTTGCTGCGGAGTGGCCGGCGAAGACTAATTACCTGTATCTTACGTACAACGGATGGGAGGACGATGTATCTTCTACGAGCGGAGACGTGATTATTCTCGGGTCAGGAACGTACCGGATCGGGTCTTCTGTCGAGTTTGACTGGTGTTCTGTGCATGGGGCATGGGCTGTCGCTAACAGGGGGCGCAGGACGATCATGATCAACTACAATCCTGAGACTGTGTCTACGGATTATGATATTGTGGATAAGTTGTATTTTGAGGACCTGTCTTTTGAGACTGTGATGGATATCTATGAGAAGGAGGATCCGCTCGGTGTGATTGTCTCGTTCGGCGGGCAGAGACCGAATAATATCGCGCTACGACTGTACAAGGAGGGTGTCCGTATACTGGGTACGAACCCGATGAATATCGACAGGGCAGAGGACAGGGCGAAGTTCAGTGCGCTGCTTGACAAAATAGGTATCGAGCAGCCTTACTGGAAAAAGTTCGGGACGATCGCTGATGCTACGAAGTTTGCCGAGAAGATAGGATACCCGGTAATCATCAGGCCATCTTATGTGCTTTCGGGTGCTGCGATGAGTATCGTCTATAGTGAAGATGATCTTGAGAAGTATCTTTCTATTGCTGCAAAGGTGTCAAGGGAGCATCCGGTGGTCATATCGCGTTTCATGGATAATGCGCGGGAGGTGGAGGTCGACGGGGTGTGCGATGGCTCGAATGTGCTAATAGGTGCCATCATGGAGCATATCGAAAATGCGGGGGTGCATTCGGGAGATGCGACGATGGTGATTCCGCCGCAGACGCTGAGCGATAGTGTGAAGAAGAAGATTGAGAAGGCTTCATTTGAGATCGCTACTGGCCTCAATATTCACGGGCCGTTCAATATCCAGTTCATTGTGAAGAATGAGAAGATATTTGTTATCGAGTGCAACCTAAGGGTATCGCGGAGCGTGCCGTTCGTGTCTAAGACGATGGGCATCAACCTGATTGATATCGCGACAGGGGTGATTCTTGGGCAGAAGCTCCTCTATACGGCGACGCCGAAGATAAAGCATATCGGCATCAAGTTTCCGCAGTTCTCGTTCTCGAGGCTTTACGGGGCTGACCCGATTGTCGGTATCGAGATGAGTTCCACGGGCGAGGTTGCGTGCCTTGGGCGTGATTTTTCTCATACGCTTATCAATGCGATGATTTCTGCGCAGGTGAAGGTGCCTGTGCGCGGGTCGAGGGTGCTTCTTTGCCTTTCGGATGATGCGAGGGTGAAGCTTTTTGATTCTGTGAAGATGCTTGAGGAGATGGGGGTTCGGCTTTTTGCTACTTTTGGGACTGCGCAGTATCTTCTTGAGAAGGGGATACATGTGATACCGCTACATAAGGTGAGCGAGGAGAAAGAGCCGAATATCGAGACGATGCTTGCTAAAAGAGATATAGATTTCGTCATCAATATCCCGCACAAGAGGGCAAAGAAGGTGGAGATCAGCGACGGGTATGTCATCAGGAGGTCTGCGCTGAATTTCGGTATCCCGCTTGTGACGAATCTTGAGCTTGCGAATGCTATGATCGGGGCGATGAAGGGGATGAATGAGACGAAGGATGTCGTGAGCCTTGCTGAGTTTCATGGGAA
>JBDRKP010000071.1:0-10350 GCA_043813875.1 archaeon
AATAAGGGTGAGGTCATTGATGCAATTCAAGATGCATTTAATGGAGTACCATTCATCCCGCCGGTTATTCCACCAAATAATACCTGAAAGGTATTAGGAAGAGGCATAATGCTAGTGAAAAATCTGGGCTGAGTAGTTACTCTTAATCAACATAAACTACAGGAGATGATTCCAGAAATAGCGAAATATGTGGCTGGAATTGAGTTTAGCTTGGGTGTTAAGAACGTACAGCTTTGTGCGAACTAGCCCATCAGAATTGCCTGAAATACGTTATCTTCGCAGCAAGCTGCTGGCTATCAACCCAAATAGAGAATGAGTGAAAAGCGAACTTTTTGGTGATTGTTTTGGCAATCAAATAGAAAATTATATGAAGTAGGGATGATATATAAACATGTATGAAAACACGTATGAGGAAGAGGACATCATTATCTGGAGTTTTGATTACGGCTGTTTTTTTAGTAAATGACGTATCTGCGGATTCTGTTTTACGTGACGAGTTCAAGAATGTGCCAATGACCAATACAACGATATTTCTTTTCTTTGTGATTGCCGTTATCGTGGTAGTGCTTGTGCTGAAGTATGCTAATAAGCCAACGGATGTCGAGAAGGTTAGCAAAAAGATCAAAGAGGAAGAAGAGGAAAGAGAGTTCATGGAGTCATGAATGAGGGATGTAAGAGAGCGCCCCCGGCGCGATTCGAACGCGCGACCCCTTGCTTAGGAGGCAAGTGCTCTATCCACTGAGCTACGGAGGCATATTGAATCTTTCTTTCAGCAATTTTAAATTGTTTAACTGCTGACTGAGATTTAATTTATAGCAAGTTATAAATACTTTGGCTATAATACTTGATATTATGATGTCAGCGCCAAGGATAAGCATGTATGAATTCTCTATCTCAGTCTTGGCTGCCGCCGCCCAGATTTAGGGCGCCCGATACACAATATTTAATACTATATTCTGGTGTTCTATCATGACGATTATTAATAGCCCTATCGCTCCCCGACTGTTTATCGGCAAAAGCGGAGCTGATATAATATCATTCGGTTCCGGGCAGCCGGATCTTTTGCCGCCTTTTGATATCAAGAGGGTCTTTCTGGATTATGACAGATTCAAATATGGAGCTGTCGGCGGTGAAGATGAACTGAAAAATGAATTGTGCAAATCAATAAAAAATGAGTTCGGGCATGTTATTTCTAATGACAATATTGTTGTCACTAACGGGGCTTCTGAGGCGCTTGATCTTGCGCTCAGGCATGTATTCACCCTGACGTACCGAAAGAAGATATTGCTGACCAAGCCATATTATTATTCTTATCCTGAGCTTGTCAAGATAAACCGCATGGAGCCGATTTATACGGATGATGATATAGATCTTGAGGACATCAAGGAAAAGTCTAAAATCTGTTCTGCGTTAATCATCAACAGCCCTGCAAACCCGACCGGAAAGACTATCAGGAAAAGCGTACTTCGCGGAATCCAGGAAATCACAGAGGACAATGATTGCACCCTTATATCTGATGAAGTATATCACTCACTGACTTACGGGGCGAAGCATCATTCTGTCAAGGGCGATAATGTGTTAACGATTAACAGCTTTTCGAAAACATATAGCCTGTGCGGATACAGGATAGGATATATGTTCTGTCATGATGCTGATCTGATGTGCAAAATATCTGATATCAAGTCCCATACATCTATGAATACGAGCATATTGTCACAGAAGATCGCTATGGAGTGCCTTAAGGCGCCAAAGGAGCATATCATCAGGAACAGAGAGATATTTAGGAAGCGCAGAGACCACATATATAGGAGGATCATCGGACTGGGTCTTGAGGTAAAGAAACCGGATGGTGCGTTCTATATCATGCCTCGCGTGAAAGACTCGATGAAGATGTCGACAGAGCTATATTATAAACATAAAGTGGTCACCTATCCGGGGGATTGGTTCGGCGCACCAGGGCATGTAAGGCTGAGTTTTGCGCTTGATATCGAAAAGATCGATGAAGGCATTAGAAGGATTGAAAGTTATCTTTCATATCAGTGAGAATATTGGTATATTATATATTGTTTTGCAGCAAATAATTTTATATGCAGAGATTCTTCTTTTCGTTTGTGCTAATGTGCCTTTTGTTGTCTGTTATCGTATGGGCTGATGATGGCGGCGCGGCGGATGTCTATTTGAAAAATGATGATACTAAAATCTTATCTCCCGGGGATGAGAAGGTGAAGGTACTTATAAGCATGAAGGATGAAAAAGTCGAGAGAAGAAGATACGGGATATTCAGGGAGCAGATAGATTCACGGCGCGATATTGCTGATAAGATCAAGATGAGAGGCGGTGAAGTGGATCATAAGTACAATAATTTCAATCTCGTCACGGCCCGCCTGTCGGCATCTGATATCGAGGAGCTTAAGAAGGATCCGAATGTTGTGGCTGTCGAAGAAGTGAGGAAGCTGAAAATATTCCTGACGGAGAGTGTTCCTCTTGTGAATGCGGATGATGTGTGGCTTGAGAGGATATATGATTCGAATATTACCGGTGAAGGGGTTTCGGTATGTGTTCTTGATACGGGTATTAATGACAGCCACCCGGCTCTGAACCTGAGTGGCAAGATCATCGGACAGTACTGCTACTGCAATACCAGTGATTACGGAGACGGTGGATGCTGTCCTAACAATGCCAGTGAAGATTCTGATGCGGCCGATGACAACGGGCACGGGACGCATGTGGCGGGAATAGTTGCTGCCAGCGGCGGCATCGATGGTGTCGCCAAGGGGGCGAATATCATCGCGATTAAGGTCGCAAATATCACTGGATGGGCTGATGATTCGGATATCATATGGGCTATCGACTGGTGCATTGATAATTCGAGCAAGTATAATATATCTGTCATCAGCCTGAGTATGGGCGGCGGGAGCTATGATGACTACTGCGATTCTGACAGCGGGCTTACAGGGCTTAAGAGGGCGATTGATAAAGCTGTCGCAAATAATATCTGTTTTGTCGCTGCTACCGGAAATGCAGGAAGTACTACAGGCGTTGCTGCGCCTGCGTGTCTTTTCAATGCAACGAGAGTGGGGGCTACTACGAATGCGGATGTGATTTGGGATGATGTTTTATCCGGCACAAACAGGGGAGTGAATTTTTCGGATATACTGCTTGCGCCAGGAGTCAGCATAACATCTACACTCAATGGCGGCGGATATGGGGCGATGACGGGCACTTCGATGGCGACGCCGCATGTTTCCGGGGCAATTGCCTTGCTTTCGCAGGCATATCGGCTGAAATACGGCATCTTTCCTGCTGTGAAGTATATTGAGGGGATTTTGAATGATACGGGAAAGAGGATAGATGACAGCGGCGGATCAGGCATCAATTATACAAGGATAGACGTACTTGCTGCGCTCTATGCACTTGGCATGCCGCCTGAAATTGACGGTACGTCCAATAATGTGACGGCGGACAATTCGCTTTTTCTTTCTGTCAATGAGAACACCGGAGTATTTTTCAATGTCAGTGTTGATCAAAATGTCAGTTATGCATGGTATAAAAACGGGACTGATCAAATCAATGATAAGGATAACTGGACGTGGCATGTCGACGGGAATGAATCAGGGATATGGACAATCACGCTTTCGGTCATGAATCTCAACGGGACTGATGCTGTAACGTGGATTGTCGAGGTAAATAATACTGTAGGCGAGCCGGATGTAATCCTATTGAGCCCGCCGGACATGAACTATTCAAAAAACAGAACAATTGTCTTTGAGTACATACCGGATGACTTGGGCGATATCATCAACTGTTCACTGTATACAAACAAGAGCGGCTGGGGGGTTAAAAAATATAATGAAAGCGTGATTGCAAAGGGAGTGGTCAATAATATCACATTTGATTTTTCAGCTGATGGGAGTTATATCTGGAATGTCGAATGTTTTAATGATGCGGGTCTAAGCGCGTTCAACAATTCAAACAGGACTGTCTTTGTTGACGGGACCTTGCCTTTCCTGATGATTGTGGGTCCTCTTCCTCTGAATTATTCGTATCTGCCGGAACTTAATTTCTCGTTCAATGAATCGAACATGGACACCTGCTTTTATTCTCTTAACGGCGGGACCAATATCACAATTGATTATTGCGCGAATGGAACTGTCCTTTATGGAGCGGTGCATGGGGAGAACAATGTGAGCCTCTGCATGAATGACAGCGCCGGTAATGTGAATTGCAGCAGCGCGTCTTTCGGATATGACAGCCTGGGTCCAGGGATAATTGTTTTAGAGCCGATGAATGTGACTTACAGCTATACGAATGTCTTTGTCAATATAACGACTGATGAAGATGCTTTTTCATGCTTCTATGATATAGGTAGCGGAAATGCCAGCATGAACGGGAGCGAGAGGAGCTATAATGCTTCTGTTGTGGTGGGCGAGGGGTCTCAATGGCTCAGGGTCTATTGCAATGATTCCTTAGGGAATTTCGGCGCCAATGATTCGCGGTATTTTTTTGTGGATAGTGTGGCTCCGAATGTTGATCTGGTTTCGCCGATCGAGAGGAATTATAACACGATGTGGGTCTGGGTGAACGTTACAACTGACGGCAGTTCCTGGTGCGGAGCGTCTCTTAATGGCAGCGGGAACATGAGCATGACGAATGCGAGCGCAATACCGGCAGCGGAATGGTACCTGAATCTCTCGATTTATGCAGAGGGTGAAAATAATGTGACTGTCTATTGCAATGATTCTATAGGTAATATCAATCAATCTTTTGTCAACTTTTCTGTGAATACGACGCTTCCTCTAGTCTTTCTTGATTATCCGGCAGACGGGGCAAATACGACCGATAATAATATCCGGTTCAATTATACGGCAAGCGGTGTCGATATCGTCAATTGCACGCTTTTTGGCAATTTCTCGGGCGAGTGGGGCGCAAATGTGTCAAACAGCACGCCTGTCTATTCTGGCGCTGTAAACAGCATTGATGCGCTCATCGGTGACGGCCATTATCTGTGGAATGTGAGATGCGAGGATTCTTTCGGAAATGCTGCGTGGGGGGTTTTGAATCTTTCACTGACGGTTGATTCTTTAGCGCCTAATATTAGTCTTGTGTATCCTTCAAACGGCTCGAGTCTTTTGAGCGGCACGAGGTGGACGTGGGTGAATGTCACAACTGAGGAGGATGGTTTATGCAGGTATAATGTCTCGAATGAAAGTTTTGATTTTGATAATGAAGGTGTAAATTTCAATGCAAGCGACGGATTCAATCATTCCTTCAATTATTCGGGGCTAAATGATGGAGGCACGTATCAGGTGTACTATAAATGCAGAGACCTGTTTTTGAATGTGAATAACGGTTCTGTTCTTCACATCTTTGGTGTCCTGCTTGCCTGCATAGATGCGGATGGCGACGGATATGGAACTGGGGACGGGTGTCTTGGTTCGGACTGCGATGATTCCAGCCCGACGATTCATGACGGATGCAGTTCCGGCTCAGGCTCGTCGTCAGGAGGAGGTTTTAGCGCCGTCATAATCAAAAATGCTACGAATGAGAGCAATAAGGATGCTGTCGAGACGGTTCCGGACATCGCAAATAACAGGACCGATCTCTTGAATGAAAGCGATGAGATAAATGGAGGTGAAATCAAACCGAATGCTAGCGCCGCTTTTTATTCAGACGTGAATGAGTTAAAAGAGGAGATATACAGGCTGAAGAGAGAGAATAAAATAGATGATGAAATATCGGACCATTATCTTTCCAGACTGGATGAGGCAATTGAACTTTACCAGAGCGGAGATGCGGAGAGCGCAAAAAAAACTGCTGATGAGATAAAGACATATCTTGAGCATGAGAATGAAACAATGAGCAGGAGTCTTGATGGGAACACACCAGAAGATCTTACATATGCAATTATCATCGGTGTTCTTGTCGTTCTTGTGATCATCGGCATCTTTTTGAGACTGAATAAGGGAACGGTCAATCCGATGAAAGATTATATCATGATGTGCCGTGATAAAGGATTATCAGATCCGGATATCCGGCGCAAGCTTATCGATGCAGGGTGGAGAGAAGAGGATGTGGTGAAAGCCATAAATAAGGTGAAAAGACGATGAGAACAATAAAAATGAGTGATGTCGGTGATGATATTGTTGATGATATCATCAAGGGGGCTATCTTCATCTATCCTACGGACACTATATACGGCATCGGATGCAATGCGCTGAATGATGAACAAGTGAAGAAGATATTTTTGATTAAAAAAAGAGATGAATCCATGCCGCTTTCTGTCATCGCGCCGAATTTTGAGTGGATATCTGAAAACTGTATCGCGGATATAGATGTCGTGAAGAAGTATCTGCCGGGGCCTTACACGCTTATACTTCGCAAGAAGAAGAATGGGTTTTTAGGTGCGGCGAGCGCTGGACGGGATACGATTGGCGTGAGGATCATAAATCATCCAATCATGAGGTATTTTGAGATGGCGGGAGTGCCGTTTGTTACCACTTCGGTGAATGCCTCGGGGGAAGAGCCGATTTGTGATGTTTCTAAATTGCCTTCAGATATCAGAAAAAACGCATATGTGGTTATCGATGACGGCGTGATTCAAGGAAAGCCTTCCAAGGTTATTGATTTAAGCGGCGAAAAAGAGAGAATCGTCAGGAAATGACTAACAACCCACATAACACTACAGTATAGTAAAAACAATAGATATATAAATATTACGGCCTAATAAATGCATGGTCACAATGACAGTACTAAATGCGCTTCTGAATATGAGAATGAATTGCGTGTTTAGCCCTATGGCTGTGCTGAGTTCCATTAAATGTTCTAAACACACAGGCCATTAGGGGATGATTCTATTCCTTCTATAACCAACAGATGACCCTTGAAATGTTCTTCGGCTTATGTATATTTTTCCTGCAGGATCACACCTGTTTCGGCCTCAAGTTTTTCAGAACGCGAAGGCAAAAGATATTTCTTGCGGGAGAAATTGCGAAACGCATCTTGATGCGGCGCAAGAGGGCAAGACAATAAGTCTATCCCTTACGTCCGTAGTCTGAGTCCATGTTTTCATATGCACTCTTTCAAGGTGCGATATTATTGATTTTTTTGAGAGGTAATCAGAGATATAGCGGTAGCTGTGGAGAAAATAAATGGTGTATAAAATGAATAAAGAAGAGTTAACAACGTTTGATTTGCAAAATAAATATAATGGCATAAAAGGAATAGGTAACCGTGCTCTTTTGAAACAGCGTGATAAAGATCCAATTATTAGACTAGAAAAAGCTGTAGAGAATTATACCTCGAGTATCCCTTTCTATGGAACTCAAACAGATCCTGAAATTGTTGTCGGAAATGCGATTAAGTTGTATGAAGATACCAAGGTACCGGATTTAAGTCCCGAATTACTGTCAATGGGCGAGGATAATAAGGAGACTTCGTCTGGAAACAGAGCAATTATAATGCTTATTTGTCAGAGAACTGTTGACGGACTATACAGATATTTAATCGAGCAGACAAAAAATATCCGCTTAGATGGCAATAATATTATTTACGATATACCTGCATGGATAGAACTAAAGAAATATACACAAGATCTAGATGTAGAGTTAATAAACGATGTGGCTCAAGAGCTTAAACCAATAGATGGCGTGTTGAATGAAATGCAGAATAATTTGAGAAAATGGCACATTGAGCATAAAGAAGACGATGGCGTAAAGGATATTCTACCGGAGTTATTACATTACATATTCACATTAAATGAACTTGCGCGCAATGAAGCGATCTTGAGTGTTGTAAAAAAACGGAACAGAAGATCAATTGATGAAATACTGATTGATACTAACGTCTTTGTAGCCAGGCAATTATATGCTGATGAAATAGATTTATGGGAAAAAAGAATTGAACATGTATTAGATTGTAAATTGACAGGCAATGGTCATATTTTACCACAAATCAAAGAATATAAAGAGGCTGTGTTTGAGAATAACTGAGTGTGATGAGAATTATGGACCCAATGCCAGAGGAAATAAAGACTGATGAAAATCCGCTTGACAAGGCAATACAATATATCATGCATGTGCTTGAAATGAATGAGTATCATCCTAAAGATGACACTTCAATCTACTGTAAAGATAAAGGCGATGTTGGTTTTATGTTCGTCCCGCTAAACTCCGATGGTGTGAGAGAGGCTTGCGACAGTTGTTTTATCGATACTCCAAAAGATAAAAAAACAGCGATATATGTAACCACATTTATAGACAACCCCGACCTCTTATGGGAAATAAAAAATCTTAAAGGAAAAAAGTCAGAAAACAAATTAACCGAGGGGATAATGTTAGATAATAGATACATTAAAATTCGCTGCAGAGAGCCAACAATCTATAAAAATGCGGATCAAATAGTATCATTTAACGACGAATATCTGACACTTCCAATGTATACGGATGATGAGGATAGAGGTATCTTATTAGGACTTGGAGTTGTAGACCAAAACGGAAAGTTACAGCCAGGACATTCTTTTAAGGAGGCGACTGATTTAGCTGCTCTTTTAGAATACCCAGATATCACTTCTATGATAAATCAGATCAATTCAACCCAAATACAATACAGAAAATCATTAGAGGTGATGAGAAATATCGCATTTAATAGAGGTGATGTATTTTCAGATGGCTCAGAGGATATGCTTATGCGAGGTACAATCACATCTCCTCTTCCGGATGGCAGGCAAATCATAATTAAACTGTCGACTATCACTTGCAATGAAAAAGGCGGAAATGTACCGGAAATAGATGGAAGTCTCTACCTTCAAACAAAGGTGGCAACCCCTTATAGTGCAGCAAGTATTGGTTTAACTGCTTTAGATGAAATACCAGCATATTTTAGAAAGACAACAAAAGAAACAATCTATTCTGACGTGAATGAATTGATGGAGCAACTGAAAACGGATTTTCGTAGAAATATAGCATATCCTAGCCCAATACCGGTTTTATATGGTTAATAAATAATAACATATAAGTATCATGGTACTTATGCAGATATCACAAATCATATATCATTTTCGCATTTGCCGCGGTCTATGACTATCTCGGCGATGCTGCGCGTCAAATTGTTTATGCGCGCAAGGTTCTCAAGGATTATAGCGAAGGAGCCGACAATCAGGGAATCATGCGTGATTCTCTTGTCTGTTATGAATCTGCTTTTTCCTGATGCTGAAAGGTCGTATTTCGCCAACCTTGTGCATTCTTCGATGGCATCGTTTGCATCGTATAGATTCTCATTGGTGAAAGAATCGATCACAACCTGCAGATTTTTTTTCAGGTCACCAAAGAGGATTGAGAGGCTTTTTATCAGGTCTTTTGGAATATTCTGTTCCACCAGCTTCAGATATGATTCGGATATATTAACAGAGCAATCGCCTGCGGATTCAAGGTCGTTGATCAGTATCTTGTAGTAGAGCGCATCGTAGCCGGATATACCTATCTTTTCTGCAAATTCAGGGCTCTTTGCTGCAAGATGCATCTGCCGGGATGCAAGCAGTGTGAGGCGGTCTACCTCGATGTCGCGCCCGATTATCTCTATCAGCAAGTCTGCGTCTTTCTTTTCGATTGCCTGGAATGAATTTGTGAACATCCAGCGGACCAGATCATAGATGCGCATGATTATCTTTTCGATGTCAAGGTCGTAAACGTCGATGATGGAATGTATCTCGAAACTCTCGCCGTGCTCGTTCAAGTCAAGGCCGATGATGGCGTTCTGGATGAATTCGCGTATCTCTTTCTTGTCTTTCCATGAGAATGACGCATTCTTAAATTTTATGATGTCTGCGCCACGGATGTATTCGGATATTATCATGCGCAAGAGGAAGTTCTGGTCTTTGTTTTCCGCGTCGATATATGATTCGACCCTCTTTTTCTTATAAGGAGATGGAAGAAGGAATAATATGCCGTCCTTGCGCTCGATTATACCAATCTCATCACTTTGCTTGAGCTTGTTTTTCTTTATCCAATGCCTTGGAAGAGAGACTATATGTGTTGCGCCGCCACTTGTTGACTGAACTTTCCGTAATTCCATCTAATCACATTTTCGTTGCTTTCTGAAGTTATCTATATAGATATATATAAATTATATAGAGAACATTTATATTGTTTGCGGGCATATTATTATCAAATCTGAACCAAGATTCTTTCTTTGAATGAATTTAAGGTGAATCGCAAAAAAATGCTTCCTATAAACGATGTGGTGAGTTCAATGGATGATGATAGTGTTTTAATTGAAATCAAAAACGCAGAAAAGAAAGCAAAGGATATAAGAGAAAAGGCTGCGGCTGATAAAGAAGAGCTGATAAACGAAGCC
>JBDRKP010000072.1:0-15168 GCA_043813875.1 archaeon
GTGCAGGAAATAGAGAATCCGGAATTAGCCCAAAAGCGCATGAAGGAACTCTATAAGTCCAAAGGGTATTCTGATGACTGGATTGAAAAGAGAGTCAGGGGCATTGCAATAAGGGATGAATTGACAGATGAGTCCGGTCACTACGCTTGCGCTTCGCTCCCGGCTTTTTAGCCCAAAGCGGTTGATGAATGGCTAAAAATGGAAGAATCGGGGTGTGCTGGAGGAGAGAGATTATTCAATTCTCACAGCAGAGATATCAAAAGCTACATTTGGCATGACTCCGAGCGAATACAAGATATTCAAAGGATTGAAAAAAGAAAACCTGCGAGACCACATGAACGATCTAGAGCTTATATTTTCAATGCTAGGTGAAAGAGTCTCTACTGAAATCACCCGAAAAGAAGATGCACAGGGATATCCTGAAGTTGAAGATGCTGCCAAAAGAGGCGGAAGAGTCGCAGGCAATGCAAGAAAAGAAACAGAGTCTGAATTAGGCCGTCCAGTCACATCAAAGGAAAATTATCTTACTCTTACTGAGGAAAAAAGGAGAAAACAAATCAATTCATCACAATAGCGCAATATAGTCAAAGACATAACTTTTTCATGGCATTTACATGCCAAGCTTTCGAAGACTGCGTCTTCAAAATGGACAAATGTCTTTGCCATATCATTAAAAATCGTTTTACGATTTTTATGATTCAGCAAACTCGAGAGTTTGCCAGAATCCTTAAAATTGCTTTGCAATTTTAGGATTTCGAAAATTTATTCTAAATTTTCAATTTTCGAAATTCGAAATGAGTGAAAATTTCGAAAATCCAGTGAATCTTTGAGATTCGCCAGGATAGATTAAGGTCTATTGGTTTTTGTTGACGTTTGGTCTTGAAGGTAACGACCTTAACTATAATTGTAATCAGCACCGGCGGCGCCAAAAATATAATGTCTTTTATTGTTGTTCTGATGCTGTCTTTTGTCATCGGCGCTCCAGGGTCTCATCCTCTTGAGATCATGCTCTGTGGACTGACTGACCTTGCGCTTGAAGGATCTTATATGATTGTAGGGCATATGCATGGGCATTGAGGTTTTTTTGCGTTGACGGATTGTGTTTTTATGGGATATTGGTGATTTTGATATCTGACTGTCAAAAATATGCATTATTTTGATAGTGACAGTCAAAAACTTTATATATTTTGACATTCTAATATCAGATATGGAAATACGGCAGATTACCGAGCAGAACCCGTGGTGGGAAGATAAGTCGCTGATAAACGAGGATGAAAAGGTAAAAGAGAGCGCTGCAAGAGTACATAAAATGGAGCACGTATTCACTGAAGAGAACAGCCTGATGATCGGGCCAAGGCAGGTCGGAAAAACCACGTTCATCAAGCTTCATATAAAAAATCTTATAGATAGTGGCGTTGACCCGAAAAGAACACTCTATTTTTCGTGCGAAGTCCTGAAGGATTTTAATGATATCCTTGAGATCGTAAGGTTTTCGGATAGTCTGATTACAGGCAAGAAATACATATTTTTCGATGAAGTGACTTTTGTTAAGGATTGGCAGAGGGCGATAAAATTTATCCTGGATTCGCCTTTGTCCAAGGACAAAATCATCCATGTCACGGGATCGTCTTCTGTCGAGCTTAAGAAAGAGACGTTCCCGGGAAGGAGGATAAAGACAATCCATTTTCTGCCGCTGTCGTTTAAGGATTACTGTATGGTCTTTGGAAGCGTGAACCTTAAAAAAGAGCTTTCGGATAGTGTCATGGCTTTGGATGCAGCAGAATTGAATGAAAAGGCAAAAAAACTGCTGTTCTTTTTTGGCGAGATAGATAAGCTGTTCAGCTCTTATATCTTTTGCGGCGGGTTTCCAAGGAGCATGTATGAGTATATGGAAAACGGGAAGATTCCCGACGAAACATATGACATCTACTGGAAGTGGATTGTCGCGGATATTGCCAAGATAGAGCGCAGCGAGCGGATAACCGTATCTACGCTTTTGGGTGTGCTGAAAAACTACGGTACGCGGTTCTCGCTCAATTCGATTGCAAAGGAGATGGAAGTCGGCTCTCATGTGACGATAAGGGAGTATCTTGAGATACTTGAAAACCTTTTTGTCCTGAGGAGCATGTTTCCGATAGACTTAAGGAAGAACACAGAGGATTTTGCAAGGATGAGAAAGGCATATTTCATTGATCCTTTTCTTTTCCGCGTATTTAAAAGGGAACTTACTAAAATGGATGTCAGGGATGAGGAAATCCCGCGCCTTGTCGAAGGGGTTGTTGCAGAGCATCTTTTGCGGAGATTCGATAAGGTATGCTACTATCAACAAAAAAAGGAAGTTGATTTTTACATCAACGGCACAGGCATCGAAGTGAAATGGCAGAACAGCGTCAAGAAAAGCGATTTTTATGCTGCTGAGCTTAAGAATAAGATATTGCTTTCGAAATCCTCTTTTGAGTTCTTCGAGGATGAGAAGATGCTTATTGCGCCAGTGAGCGTGTTTTTGCTGTTGTAGGGTTTGGTTTTTGATCCTTGTTTTGATGGATATCGGTTTTCGATGGTTATTCATACTCTTAATGGTGATGTTGCATAACTGTGATTAAATTTGACCGAATGATTGCGATTTAGCGTAAAGACGAACAAGACCTCTTCTGGCGAGATGAGCGCTTTTTCTATATTTTCAGGCGCTCTTGGGTTCCAGAATCTTGATATATAGTAAACGTCATAACTTTTTCATGGCACTTAAATGCCAAGCTTTCGAGAGCTTCGCTCTCAAAATAGACAAATGACGTTTCCATATCATTAAAAATCGTTTTACGATTTTTATGATCCAGCGAATCTGCGATTCGCCCGGATAGATTGATGTCTATCGGTTCATGGGTTATATTTGTCCAGCGAGTAACGACATCAACTATAATGCTCTCGTGGACTGGTTGGCCTTGCGCTATTGAGCATGTGAATATCGATTCTGTCGTGTGTACTGGCTGCCTTGTGATGTATGCGCGTTTTACTTTTCTCTTTTTGATACTTGAGGATATTGATTTTTGGGATTAGATGATTTTTTTGCGGCGGCCAGACATTAGATGTCATCCATGCTGGAAGACGGCGAGGGATATATATATTTATCGCGTTTTAGTTAATGTATGCGCCAATCACGTGTGCTCAAGCTTGAGCGGCTGAAAAAGCATATTGAAAAGTCTGGCGATATGCTTATCGCGTTTTCAGGCGGTGTGGACAGCACGTTTCTTGCGAGGGTCGCGCATGACGTCCTCGGGGACAGGGCTGTTGCTGTCACTGCCACGTCTTCGACGTATCCAAAGAGGGAGCTTCTTCTGGCAAAGAGGCTTGCGCGGGAAATAGGCATAAGGCATATGGTAATAGAGTCTCTGGAGACTGAAATTCCGAGTTTCAGGGAGAACCTGCCTGACAGGTGCTATCATTGCAAGAAGGAGCTGTTCTCTAAGCTTAAAGAGGTCGCGCGGAAGGAAAATATAGGGAATGTGGCGGATGCGACGAATGTTGATGATCTAACAGATCACAGGCCCGGGATGAGGGCGAAAGAGGAGCTTGGCGTGGTGAGCCCGCTTCTTGATGCAGGGATGACCAAGGATGATATCAGGTCGCTTTCAAAGGATATGGGGCTTTATACGTGGAACAAGCCTGCTTTTGCGTGCCTTGCGTCACGGTTCCCATACGGCACAGAGATAACAAGGGATCGGCTTTCTGTAGTAGAGCGCGCCGAGGATATAATCAGAGGACTTGGAGTTGTGCAGTCGCGCGTGAGGTATCATGGCAATATGGCAAGGATCGAGGTATGTCGCGCCGATATGCAGAAGGTGCTTGACAATTCAGGGAAGCTTGCGGAGGCTTTTTTGGAGCTTGGGTTCGTATATGTATGCCTTGATCTTATGGGCTACAGGACCGGCAGCATGAACGAGGTTTTGGAAAATGGAGAAGATGCTTAAGGATTTCAAGGACGGGAAGATCACGCTAAAAGAGGTGATGGCGAGATTGAAATCCATGCCTTTTGAAGATGCGGGCTTTGCGAAGATAGATACGCACAGGACGCTCAGGAAAGGGTTTCCAGAGGTCATATACTGCAAGGGAAAGACTGTTGAGCAGGTAGTGAAGATATTTGAGATGATGGATGGGCACGGGTGCAATATACTTGCGACGAGGGCGGATGCGAAGACGTATGAGGCGGTGAAGAGAGCGCATCCTCGTGCCGTGTATAATGAGCATGCGGGGACGATCGTCATACAGAAGGAGGAGATGGAGCCGAAGAAGGGTTTGATCCTTGTCATCACTGCCGGGACGTCGGATATCCCTGTGGCGGAAGAGGCTGTGGTGACGGCTGAACTGATGGGCAACAGGGTCGAGAAGGTCTATGACGCCGGGGTGGCTGGTATACACCGGCTGCTGCATTATAAGGAGAAGATATTTGATGCGGGTGTCATAATCGTCGTCGCCGGCATGGAGGGGGCTTTGGCAAGCGTCGTCGGGGGGCTTGCGTCAGTGCCGATCATCGCTGTCCCGACCAGTGTCGGATACGGCGCGAGTTTCGAGGGTGTCGCTCCTTTGCTTACTATGCTCAATTGCTGCTCGCCGGGGGTCGCTGTCGTCAATATCGATAATGGATTCGGCGCGGGATATTTTGCGGGTATGATTAACAGGTGAATTTATGAAGGTAGCATATTTTGATTGTTTTTCCGGTATCAGCGGTGATATGATCCTTGGAGCTCTTGTTGATCTCGGGGTTGATGTAGATTATCTTAAGGGTGAACTTATGAAGCTTGATGTCGGCGGCTATGAGATCTCATGGGAGAAGGTCGAGAAGGCGCATGTTTTTGGGACTAAGGTAGATGTTGCTGTCAGGGAGAAGCATGCGCACAGGGGGCTTTCTGATATCAATAAGCTGATCGATGACAGCAGGCTTGATGCTGATGTCAAGGTGTCTGCCAAGAAGATATTTCTCCGGCTCGCCGAGGCGGAGGGCAGGGTGCATAATATCGATGCGGATAAGGTGCATTTCCATGAGGTCGGGGCGATTGATTCGATCATCGATATCGTGGGCGCTGTTGTCGGGATCAGGAAGCTTGGTATCGGGAGGATATACTGCTCGTCACTCAATGTCGGCAGCGGGTCTGTCAAATGCGCGCACGGCGTGATGCCTGTGCCGGCGCCGGCGACAGCCGAGCTGATAAAAGGGGTGCCGGTGTATTCAAGTGGTGTTGTTGGTGAGCTTGTTACGCCGACCGGTGCTGCTGTGATCACTACGCTTGCTGATTGTTTTGGCGGCATGCCGAAGATGAGGGTCGATAAGGTGGGTTATGGCGCTGGTGATGCTGATTTTTTGCATCCGAACATGCTGAGGGTTTTTCTTGGTGAGGCGGACGGGGACTATGATGCTGATGTCACTGATGTCATCGAGACCAATATAGATGACATGAGCCCGGAGTATTACGGGCATGTGACCGAGAGGCTGATGACTTCGGGGGCGCTTGATGTGTTCCTTACCAATATCATGATGAAAAACAACCGGCCGGCAATCAGGCTGAGTGTCATCTCGATGCCAGAGAGTACTGAGCGGCTTGTGGATATCATATTCAGTGAGACCACGACTTTCGGGGTGAGGATATACGAGACGCGGCGACGGAAGCTGTCTGTCGAGAAGAAGGATGTGAAGACTAAGTACGGCGCGGTGAGCGTGAAGGTCGGAAGGGCGAATGGTGTGGTGAAGGTGGTGTCGCCTGAGTACAGGGACTGTAAGAAGGTGGCTGATGAGTATGGCGTTCCTTTGAGGGATGTGTATGATCTTGTTAAGGCGCTTGCGCGGGATGATATTGGGCTGTGATTGCTGTGTTTTGTTGTGTATGTCTTTTATGTTTTTCCTGAGTGGATCATCAGGCTCCAGGCGTGGTCTCTGTCTTCTTTTAAGCAGTCCTTGAATGTGGTCTCTATGTCTTTTTTTCTTTTTTGCTATCTCTATCGTGTGAGCTGAGATGTCTGATGCGGTTACTGATGAGGGGCTATAGTCTCTTGTATCTCTTATGCGTCTCTTCCTGTGCCGCAGTCTGCGATGTAGATGTCTTTTCCTGTGATGTCTATGCCGTGCTTTCTTGTGAGATTGCGCTTTTTCTTGCGCCCGACGATTGCGCCATCGTGATGAGGTTCCTGTCGTATTGTTCTGTGACTTTTCCTGTGTATTAGGGCATACTTATCATTTCGTCCGTGTTGTTTTTATGTCTGGCTTAATGCGGATGAGGGCCCTTACAAAGATATATATATAGTGTCGGACAGAGAAGTGATTTGTGGACAGACGGATTACTTTGCCGTTGTAACGAGGGGACTGCAATCTGTCGCGTAGATATTATCTGATGCATGTGATGTATGATGGACCTGTTTATTGAACTTAGTGCAATCCTGATCCTTACTGTCGTAATCTCCGGGCTGATGCGCCTTTTTAGGCAGCCTCTGATAATCGGCTATATACTTGCAGGGATAATCGCCGGACCTGTAGCCCTGAATGTCGTCAAGTCGCCTGAGACTTTTGCGGCTTTTGCCCAGATCGGTGTCGCTTTCCTTCTGTTCATGGTCGGGCTGAACCTGAATTACAGGGTCATCGGCGATGTCGGAAAAGCGTCCCTGTTTACGGGTGCTGGTCAGGTGTTCTTCACATCCCTGATCGGATTCAGCATAGGAAAGCTGCTTGGCTTTTCAAATATCATCTCGATATATCTTGCTGTTGCTGTCTCTTTCAGCAGCACGATAATAATCATGAAAGTGCTGTCGGATAAGAAGGAGCTTGAGACTCTTTATGGGAGAATCTCCATCGGGTTCCTGATAGTGCAGGATCTGATTGCCATATTCGTCCTGATGCTGATATCGTCCATCAGCGAAGGGGGCACCATAGGAGGCCTCTTTTTTGAATCAATAACCAAAGGCATGGGTTCGCTGATGATACTTGCCATCATCGCGATATATGTCTTTCCCAACCTGACACAATTTATTGCAAAATCGCAGGAATTTCTTTTGCTTTTTTCTATCACATGGTGTTTTGCTGTCGCCTCGTTTTTCCATTACATGGGCTTTTCAATAGAGGCGGGCGCATTGCTTGCAGGCATAACTCTTTCGATGTCTCCCTATCATTACGAGATAAGCTCAAAGATGAAGCCGTTGCGCGATTTTTTCCTGATGCTGTTCTTTATCCTGCTGGGGTCGCAGATGATTTTTTCCAACTTCTACCAATATATAGTTCCTATCATTGTGTTCTCGCTGCTTATACTTATCGGGAATCCTCTGATCGTGATGACGCTGATGGGGGTGATGGGCTATACGAAGAGGAACAGCTTCCTTGCAGGACTTACGGTCGCGCAGGTGAGTGAATTCTCTATAATACTGATCGCACTGGGTGTCAAGACAGGACACCTGGCAAATGAGATAGTCTCCCTGATAACTGCCATAGCACTGATAACCATCGCAGGATCCACTTACATGATACTCTATTCGCATAAGCTCTATATCTATCTTTCAAAGTATCTTTCATTGTTTGAGCGGAAAGGAAAAAAAATCGATGAGCATAAGTATCATGCGGATGATCATTACGATATAATCCTTTTCGGGCATGATGAGATAGGGTTTGACATCACGACGTCGCTCAGGAAGATAAAGAAGAAGTTCCTTGTCATAGATTATGATCCTGGCGTCATAATCAACCTGTCCAAGCAGGGATACGACTGCAAATACGGCGACGTGAATGATACTGAGATGCTTGATGAGTTGAATTTCTCAAAAGTGAAGATGGTCATCTCGACCATTCCTGCCATTGATACCAATCTGCTGCTTATCAGCAAGATAAGGGAGTCCAATAAGAATGTCATCATTGCTGTTGTCTCTCACCAGATTGACGGTGCTTTGAGGCTATATGATGAAGGCGCGACTTATGTCATAATGCCTCATTTCCTGGGCGGGCGCCATGCATCGACGCTGATTGAGGACAATGAATTGAGTCTTGACAGGTTCCTCGAGGAGAAGGTCGCCCATATCGAGCATCTGAAATTGCGAAAAGAGGCAGGGCATGAACATCCTAAATATGAGGACCATTAATATAGTGAATTCAACAACTTTTGATGACTCATGGCACTAACTGTGCCAAGCTTTTGAGACAAGCTCAAAAATGTTGAATTCCCATATCTTTGCCAGTTCCTGGCAAGCTTTTGAGCTAAAGCTCAAAATAGTCAATTGAATTTGGTTTTCGGGTATGTTTTTGCTCAAAAGTAATTCAATTGACTATAGTTCGACTAAAATTATTGTTATGGCTGTCTATCGTTCCTGGAGGCGCTCTTCGGGCTTCAGTGTCGAGATCTCTATCCCTTTCATCGGCTCGCCGAGGTTCTTTGAGATCTGTGCCAGGATCTCGGGCTTGTCGTAGTTCTTTACTGCCTCGACCATGGCTTTTGCCAGTTTTTTCGGGTTCTGTGACTTGAATATGCCTGAGCCGACGAATATGCCGTCGACGCCAAGGTCCATCATCATTGCGGCGTCTGCTACTGTCGCTATGCCGCCTGCTGCGAAGTTGACTACAGGGAGCCGGCCTAGTCCTGCCACTTCTTTTACGAGCTCGAATGGCACGCCGTATTCGTTCGCTTTTTTCCTGAGCTCTGTCTCGTCCTGCTTTATACCCACAAGGTATGCTATCTCTGAGTTCAGCTTTCTTGTGTGCCTTACTGCCTCTACGACGTTTCCTGTGCCTGCTTCGCCTTTCGTTCGGATCATCGCTGCGCCTTCGTTTATGCGGCGCAATGCCTCGCCGAGGTTCCTGCATCCGCATACGAACGGAATCTTGAACTTGCTTTTGTCTATGTGGTGCTCATCATCTGCCGGGGTGAGGACTTCTGATTCGTCTACCATGTCTGCGCCGAGGGCTTCAAGTATCTCTGCCTCTTTGAAATGGCCTATCCTTGCTTTTGCCATGACGGGTATTGTGACTGATTTTATTATCTCTTCTATCTTTTCCGGGGCGGACATCCTTGCCACGCCGCCGTGGGCTCTTATGTCTGACGGGACGCGCTCAAGTGCCATGACGGCTACTGCGCCTGCATCCTCTGCGAGCTTTGCCTCTGTTGCATTCGTCACGTCCATCACGACGCCGGATTTCACCATTTTCGCGAATCCGCGTTTGAGTGTATCTGTGCCTGTCTTCCTTGTGTCTGTCATGGTATTACACCTTTCGATTATTGTTTTTTTCATTTATGTCTTTGTATGGGCCGAGGCAGATTTGAACTGCCGATCTTCGCCTTTCTTTCACGCAGGGAAAGAATTCAGCAAATTCTTATTTGCGTGATGTAAGGGCGACGTCATAACCAGCTAGACCACCGGCCCGTCAGGATTTGTTTTCTTTGGGAAAACCATGTGCGTGGTTTTGCCTCTAGTGGTTTAGTATTCCTTGAGATATTTTTATATTTGTTGCTGTTTTTTTAAGGTTTTTAGGGCATCCTGGTTATGATGGTGCGGGATGTGCTTTTTTTCTTGTCGATGTTCTCTATGATCGAGCTGATTTTCAAGAGCACTCCACCTATTATTATGGCATATATTATGTCCATGTAGCCTGTGCCTGTCTTTAAAAGGTAGCTTGTTGTCGTGAAGATTATCAGGGCTATCGAGAATGTGATCGACAGGTATGTTATGTACTGGGGGAGTTTGCTTTTTTTCTGGCCCATGATGTTGCCCCATCCGAAGAAGAGGGCGGCGAAAAAGAAGAATATTATTGAGGTGTCTATGAACCTTAAGGTCGTGTATAAAATCTCTTCCTGCATTGCCGTAACTTTCGTGTAGCCGTTGAATGCGCCGATGATGAGGAATACAAGCCCTACGAGGTACATGAAGAATGATGATTTCCTGGTCCTGATCGATGTCACTAATTCTGTTGTTATCTTGTCTACAATGTTTTCGAGCTGGAAGCCTTTTATGAGCAGGTAGAAGCCGATTGTGCCTAGTATGATCTTGCCGCCGGCTGCGCCGAAGAATGCGTAGATGAGGAGGGCGATCGCAGGGATGCCGAGAAAGAAGCGCGCTGCTTTCGGTTCGTTCAATATCTCTTTTGTTATGCTGTATATGACGTAGTATGTGTTCTCAAGTTCCGGGCTTTGTTTTATTATGACTTTTTTCGGGTAGACCATCTTTATTTTTGTCCTGAGGATTGGCATTATGTATTCGTCTTCTGCGCCGTCTGTTACAAGTATCGCTTCTTCGACGTTGTGTTTCTCGAGCACCATGTCGAGTTGTCTTGTCAGTTCGTGGTCGGATTCCATGCCGACGTGTCTGTCGCCTGTAAGGGTGACTATCTCTGCATTGTCTTTGTTTTTCAGTTCGTCGTATGTCTGCACTGCCTTGAAGATCGCGTTCAGGTCCGAGTCCCCGGGGTCGGCGAGCGCCAGTTTGTTTGCTGCTGCAAGGTTATCTTCGCGACCGATTACAGGTCCTTTCACATCTGCTTTTGACCCGAGATCGTTGTCCCTGTCAATGCATATGACTAGTGTTGTTTTTTTTGCTGGTTTCTCAGACATATATAAACTTTATGGGTGTTAATTTTATTAACTCTATGTTTTTTTAAGAAAGAGCTGCCAGGTGCTGTTATTCGTCCAGGATGTCGTGGAGCGTGTCGAGTGCCTGTTTGCATTTTGCGCATTGGAATATGCCTTCGAAACCATCGTAGAGGCGGCTTATGGGGATGTTGTTTGTGTGGCCGCATGCGTCGCATTCTACCTGAACGTGGGTTTCGCATTTTTTGGCTTGCATGTTTGTGTATATTCAAAGATAGTTTTTAATAGGTTTTGATTTATGCCGTCGTCACGATGGGCTTGTCGAAGACGAGGACGGTGTGCTCGGCCTGGGTGACTGTGCCTTTTCCTATCTCTTTCAATATGGGGTACTGGTGGAGCGCGCCTCTTTTTATGAGCTCTCTTATCGCCTGCTCGCGCATGAAGCCTTTCGGATCGGTTATCCAGCGCTCTGCGAAGGGGAGGGTCTGGTACTTTTTTTCTATGTCTGTGATGAGTTTTCTTGCGGCCTGCATCCTTGTCGGCTTGTTTTGTATGAGGCGAAAGATTGTCGATTTTGAGCCGTCTCTTATTGCGCCGCTCCCGTCTGTCGCGAACGGTTCTATGGCTATCGCGTCGCCTTCTTTTAATGCGGCGTCTGAATTTATCTTTATGTTTGGGATGCTTGTTCCTGTGTGGATTATGAATCGGCCCAGGTAGTGGCCGGACAGGTTCGATATCGGCTTGTAGCCGAAGCTTTTGATTGTGTTCTCGATGGTCTCTCCGATTTCTGAGATTTTTGTGCCGGGTGTCGCTATTTTTATCGCGTTTTTCAGGGCATCTTCTGCTGCTTTTATCATGTCTTTTTTCTTGTCGTTGAAGCTGATTGTTGTTGCCGTGTCTGCTATGTAGCCGTCGATGTGGACGCCGATGTCTACTTTGATTATGTCATCCTGCTGGAAGGTGCGGGTGTCGTTCGGGAATGCGGTGTCGTGGGCTGCGATGTCGTTTGTCGATATGTTTGCCGGGAATGCGATCTTGCCGTTGTTTTCGGTTATTTCTGACTCTATCTTCGATGCGGCTTCTGTTATTGATGTGCCTTCTTTTATTATCTTTTTTGATTTCTCTATCGCTAGTTTCGCTATCTTTCCTGCCTGTATGTATTTTTCTATTGTGTCTTTGTCCATTTTATCAACTCTGTCTCTTTTATATGTCCAGCCTGAAGCCGATGAGGTCCAGGGCGATTTTGAGGCCCGCGAGTTCTGATGTGATCTTTTTTTCTGCGAATGTTATCAGTATGATGTCGCCTTTTTTTGGGTTCAGCTGTTCTTTTATTGCTTTCGGGGGTTCTATGTCTATCTCTTTTTTGCCTATGAGTTCCAGGTTGTCATATTGCGCCATGCTGATGAGGCCGTCTGCGCCCATCTTTATCGCGCTGTCACGGAAGGTTACTGCGCCTGAGTCTGTTATGTTTTTTTCCGGGTTTCTGATTGTGTATCCTATGTTGTTGTCGTGCATCGTGTATGTTCTTATGTCGAGGATTTTGGGGTATGATATGCGGCTGTTTATCGATCCTGTCAGCTCTTTTCCTTTTTTTGTGAGCGTGTGGCCTAGAGTTGTTGTTTTTATGAGCTTTTTTGATCTTAAGGTTTTTAGCATTGTCCGTGTTGTTGATTCGCTTAGCTCCAGTGCTTTTGAGAGGGCTGAGCGGCCTTTTGGTTTTTGGTTGAGGGATCTTATGAGCATGATCAGGTGGGTTTCGTTGTAGGCGCTGCGTTTGTCTATTTTGATTTGAATCTACCTTTTTTTTGTTGAGTTTTTGTGTCTAGTGTAATCTATCTTTCTTTCGAAATCTTTATATACTATGATGAGCATAAATGTTTGTATATTTGTAGTGACTTATAACTGAAGAGAGGGATGTTCATGATGAGAGACAGGAAAGGTATGACGATGGCTCTTGGGGTCATTATTGCGATTGTTGTATTGATTGTTGTTGCGCTTGCGGTCATTGCTGTATCAAGCGGCAGTGTAAATATATTCGGTAGAGATACCGGCGAGGCGACTGAGAAGTCGGGCAGTAAGATTGTTGGTACTGCTTCTTGTACTGACTGCGGTTGGCGAGAGACTAAAGGGGCGGCAAGTCCTAGTGAGTTGGATGATATATTACATCGTAATCCTTATTATTGTGAGGATGCTAGTGCAGTGCAATATTGCTGTGACGATATCACTAAGACGCATTGTATTGTGAAATCTAACTGTGGTAACTCCTTTGATGATCGTACTGCTGCTGAAACAGATTGTGTTCAGCCAGTTTAGTGGCATAGCACATGATTATGTGCTATCTCATCTATCTTTTTTTATAATTTTATTTTTATATTGCAAATGTTTTTGATGAAGGTTGTCATATGGTAAAAAAGGTCATAGGAATTGCTTCGATTGTATATTTTGTCTATATGTTTTTGCCTGTGTTCAGTCTCGGGCTTTCTGCCCTTATCACACCTTATTTCCTTCTGGGGCTGGCGTATCTTGTTGCGGGGTATCTGCTTTTGACTGACGGAAACGGGATGATTATTGCTGTCTGTGGCGTTGCTATCCTTTTGCGTCTGTTCTTGAATACTCTCGATTTATCTATCATCCTTACGCTGTTTCTTAATCCTATAGCTCTTCTTGGAGATATACTTCTGCCGCTTTCTATGGTGTATTATGGGTTCTTTGCGAATGAGTAAGTAAGTAAGTATATATACTATTTATGGCAATTATGTTCTATGTTTAGAACACATAGAAAAGGAATGCAAATGGCTCTTGGTGTGATTATCGCTATTGTTGTCCTGATTGTGGTCGCGCTTGCGGTGATTGTGATAGTTACCGGTAGCGTCGGGAATTTCGGTGCCAGTACCGGTGATGCTACGGAAAAAGCAGGTTTAGGTATCCAATGCCAGACTGAGCTTATTAATAAGTGCAGGGATATCAAGTCAGGGGATACATGTACGACATGCGACACAACTATATGTCCTACCGGCGTCAAGTGTCCTTGATGTGTTTCCTTTCGTTCTTTTCTTTTTTATGACCTTATTGCGCGGTAGAGTATGAATGTGCCTACAAGTATTATGATGACGGTCAGATAGTTGTATGGGCTTCTTTCTCCCGCGGCGTCTGCTGTGGCAAGACCTGTTATAGAATTGTCCTGGTCGGCAACTGTTTCGCTGGTATTGATTCTTATGGACGTGTTCTCTCTGCTGTCAGGTGATGTCATGTCTTCTCTCGGGCTGCCTTCCTCCTGGCTGCCTTCTGCCGGGATGTAGTTCCTGTTTATGTAGTTGCCGCTAAAGTCTGATGAATAGAGGTAATCTGATGATTTCTCTTCTGTGTCTTGGCTGGTTGTCTGGCTTGTTGTTGTTCCACTGTTGCCTGAATTGCCTGATGATGGATTTTGTTGCGGCGGGTTTTTCGGGATGATGTTTAAGATCTTCACTTTTATCTGAAATTCGCGTATCTGGCCGATTGATGCTGTCTTGCCGTTGTTTTGGTTCTTTTTGGTTTGCGTCTTTACCTGGAATATGAGATCATATTCATCTTTTGAGTATGTGGGTTTGTCTGTGACTTTTATGTATAGTGATACTTTTTTTGCGGGTACGTATTGGTCTCCGTTTTTCCCTATGACAATCCATGTCGTGTCTGTGTTTTTTGGCGGCACCTCTTGAGGGGCGCTTTTTTGGAGCTCGAGTTTCGGGTCTATTACAAGGAGGTCTCCTTTTTTTTGCATGACGTATATCTGGAGGTCTTCTTTTGAGGAAGAGATTTCTATCGGGGTTATCTGTTCTATGGAGAGGTCTATGTCGCTTTCACCTGTGTTGAAGAAGGAGATGTCTATGAAGCCGTACTGGCCGGGGCTTAATTTCAGGCTGGTTTTGCTTATCGCGCTTCCAAGCGTCTGGTCGGTTGCGGCGTTGGCTGTCGATGCCATGAGCAGTGCTGGCAGTATCGCAAATATTGCCAGGATCAGGAGATATGTGTGTTTTTTAGAGGCGGCTGTATGGCTATGATCCTTTTTTATTTTTTGGTGTGTTTGATGTATTTTTTTCATTTTATCACGCTGTTGCGTTGACTTTTATCCAGACTGTGCCGTTGTAGCCGCCGACGTTTGATGATGTTCCGCGCGGGATGTCGAGGAAGAGGACGAACTGTTTTGACTGACCGGAATAGAGGATTGTATCAAGCTGAGTGTAGTATTCCTGAAGCTCGTTTGCAGGGTCTGTGAGGCATGCATTCGCTGAATTCGGGTTGGGGTAGTCTGTGAGGTTACCAGAGCATCTTGAGATGTTGTATGACGGGATGCGATAGGTTGAGGGGATGATTGATGTCATGTTTGTCGCCATGAGCCAGATGCCGCTGGTTGCGTCTGATGAGGAAACTGATAGCGATACGGTCACTGCGCCTGAGGCTTGTGCGCCGTCAATTCCTGGGTCGATGTCGTTTTTTGCGGGCAGGGAGTTGTAGTTGTCGGCGGGGATTACCGGCGGGGTGTACCATGTGCTTATGGCGTTTGGCGTGACTGTGAGCGATAATATGTATTTTATCTCGATTGTGGCATTCTGTGTTGTGTTGTCGGTTGATTGGGTGCCATCGAACA
>JBDRKP010000073.1:0-21295 GCA_043813875.1 archaeon
TTTTCTGATATAATTTGGGTTTGAGTGAGAAATTTTACCTGAAATTTTGTCGTAAAACGATTTGACACAAAATTTCTGCTCTGGTTCTGGGAGGAATTTTACAAAAAATACCCATTATCACGGAAATTTTTGGCAGACCCAATAAATCGATAGTTTTATATACAGGAAATACCCTATAGTTATGTTATGAGACGAGGTTACAGTATATCTTCTATAGCAATTATCGCAGTCATAGGCGTAGCGGTTTTAGCGGCGTGGATGAACTATCAATCAACCGCAGGCGTGAAACCCATGGAAAGAATAGCCGGCGATCAAAGTATTCTGAAAGCGAACATGGAAACCGTAAAAAGCATATCCGAACCCACACTAAAACACGCATCAAACGCAGCGGCATTGGCAATTGCTGAAAACGGAGGCACCCAAAGTATAGAAAGAGTATGGTTCTGCAACAGTAAGAGATTTCCACCAAACATATATGAAGTAATATATGCTATGAGCAACGAAACCCTTAACAACCTGAATGCATTCCTCGATGATTCTACAGATATTTTTAGCGAACTAAATGTATATGTAGAACCATACAAATGTGCTGAAATTTACCCTGAGATGAACGAAACGTGCCCGCTTGGAGCACCACCAGGAAATTACCCAGAGAAATGTGACGGATGGAATCTCACGGCAACAGGCGGCTCCATTTCCACAGAAGAAGAAGGAAGTAATCACCAATACGTCGGTGACATAAACAGTTACGTTGACAACGACAGATTCTTCTGGATGTATTATAGGCTCAACGAAGCAGAATTAGAGGATCCGGTACTTATGGACTTCGATCTCATTTTCGCAGATAAAACAAATTGCACAGCCACAGAAGAAAACAAGGAATCATGTTGCGTTAGTGAAGGCAATATTTCAGCCACCTTCAGAGAAATAAAACGTTTGGGAGAAGAAAAATGGAAAGGTCACTTTGACGACTACGTTAAATGCACAATAACAGAAGATTGCAGAGACAAACACTCATTTTCAGTCAAGATAGAATGTGTAGACACAAAATACAAAATCCCTGGCGGCACAAACGACACTGGAGAAACCTACCTTAAGTGGGTCATCAAAGAAATGGTCACTTTCGGCTGTGAATTCCCTGCCGGATGTGTCGGAGCAGTAGTTCTCCCCGGCCCTGGTCCAACACCACCACCCACGTTGTCCGGCTACAAAGACCAAAATATAATAAGTGACATGTACTTTGCCGAAGCTTCAGAATGCAACTCACATTTAAAATGCTTCGACAACCTTAATAAGGACACATGCAGACCCCTAGCGGAACAGACAACAGAATATAATCTCTGTTTCGACCCAAACGCATAATAGCGGTTTTTCATTATGAAGAAAGGTCAGACAATTGAAATTCTCGGGTTTCTAGCCTTAGTGGTCGTAGTCATCATTTCTACTCTGGGCCTGAAATTAGTGACCGTCGATCAGAAATCAGACGTGTTAGAACTCGCTCAGGAATCACAGGAAATTGAAAGCTTCAACTCCGGAGCCAAGACAATAATGGTCATCACCGAACCCAACACAAAGAAGACTTTTGTAGAACTCATGGGCCTTGTTGGCTTTTTTGAAAGAGACATCGTAGATGTCGGACCGACAGACCACCCTACAACAATAAACGTCAGCGAAGAACTCACACAAAAGCTTGACCTCATTTACGGCAAAGGACATTGGCAAATGGAAATACCATACACACCCAGATACGAGATATATGTTATTCTTCTCTTGGACACCTCACTCAGCATGGAAGACGAAATTAAGAAGATTAAAGAGAACATAGTCGAAATAATGGATGAAGTGGATAAATCAACAAATCTACGCATAGCCTACAAGTTTTATTTCCTTCCGACAACCAGCGAGTATTACAAAGACTTATTCAATATTATTGTAAGAAATAACCCTAACTTTAAAACATACACCGCAAACTGCGTTACTGGTGGTGCAAAAAATGAAGAATGGGCAAGAGGCATGAATTGTATAATTAACGAGAATTATGAATCCTGGAGTAAAGTAAGCGCCAAAGTAGGCATCATACTCTCTGACGAGCCTACAGGTGGATGCGAAGATTGCGGTTGCAAGCGTGCTAATGTTATGGAGAATTGTTGCTCAAATCCACCAGATGCATGCCAAGACGATGCCAACTTCGGTCCTCCAATGAGCGGTGAATGTACAACAAAAATGAACGACATTTCAACACTGTCAACCACAGCAAATAAGCCAGAAATAAATATGAACATATTCACATTGCAGGCGAACGCTTGCGACAGAGGCCCCTACTGTAGCGTAGGTTCAGTACCATATACATGCGCTGGAAGAGAAGAACTAACATATTTCATGGACGAAATATCAACCCGCACAAACGCACAAAGATACGACATAGAGAACATAAATAACATACCCGACGCAATCAAAAACATTGTGCTAAGCCAACCCATCCCAAAAAAATCACTCCTATTAGGCACCACCCCGCCGATCGGCAAAAGAGTCCGCAGCCACCTGATACCCACCCCAACACCCATACCAGGCCATTACGTTAACGTCGTCCTGAAACAATGGAGTTAAAAGACAGATTCATCTTCTAACATACAAACAAGTCGCTGTTGCACAAGCCATATTTAATTCCGGCGATGATACCGTTTTAATTGATTTCTAATAACTTTACTAAATCAACAGCAATAAGACCAAATCTCAAATCATGCAAAAGCACCTGCAGACAAAAAATAAAGACAAGACATTTAATATTATTCATCCATCCATTTATCTGGTGATGATAATGATACCGAAAATGAATCCAAGACAGATGGAAAAGATGATGAAACAGATGGGCATCAAAAGCGAAAACATAGAAGCTGAAGAAGTAGTCATAAGATGCGCTGACAAAGAAATGATAATCACAAACCCAAGCATCCAGAAAGTCAACATGATGGGCCAGGTCTCATTCCAGATATCCGGCGAACTCAGCGAAAGAGAGATAAACGAAGATGCACCTAAATACACCGACGACGACATCCAGATGGTGATGGACCAGACAAACTGCGAAAAAAACGAAGCTATAGACGCCTTGAAAGAAACCGACGGCGACATCGCAGAAGCGATACTCATACTCACAAAAGGCTAGACTTCATAAACCGGACAGCCCGGTGGACAGAATCAGAAGAATCATATTTCGGCGTATAACCGGATGCAATCAACTTCTCAATAGAAAGCTGCATGACCTTCACATCACCCCTCCATCCTCGCCCGCCATCAACACCACCAGTATACCTGAACTTGACATCCTTCAACCCAAGTTCAGTTGCAACAATATGTGCAAGCTCAGTGACAGTAATCATATCACAAGAGCCGACATTATATATCCCTACCTTATCATCACGCAACTTTTCAGTATGAATCATCGCATCAACACAGTCATCCACAAGAAAATAAGACTTATTCTGCCTGCCGTCACCGAGAATCTCAAGCTCGTGCGGATTCCTCTGAAGCTTATTCACAAAATCAAAAATAACCCCATGGGTACCACGTTTGCCGACGCAGTTAGCAAACCGGTATATCACAGAAGACATACCAAACGTATAACAATAAGAGGAAATAAGAGCCTCACATGCAAGCTTAGACGCCCCGTAAAGCGAAATAGGGACACAAGGCCCATAATCCTCCCTTGTCGGTATAACCGAAGCCTCCCCATAAACAGTAGACGTCGAAGTAAAAGCGATTCGATTCACCCCAGTCTTCCTCATAGCCTCAAGAACATTATAAGTAGCCATCACATTCTGCTCAAGATGCGTCTTTGTGTCCCCCACACCAACCCTCACATCCGGATTAGCCGCAAGATGCCACACAATATCAGCACCTTTGATTCCCTTCAGAAGCGCCTTGGCATCAAGAAGATCCCCGTCAATGATCTTCAGGCGGGGATTATCAATAAATTCAGAAAGAAACTCGCGTCTGCCAGCCGAGAAATTATCATAGACAACGACCTTATCCTTGCCAGATGAAAGCAGCTTCTCACACAGATTACTGCCGATAAAACCCGCGCCGCCAGTCAGGAAATGAATCATAAAGTCCACAAGACACTATTTCATCGTCTGAGATGCTCAACAACCTTCGCAAAAGCAGGCCTTGTCACAAGCACCCCTATAAGCACGCCGACAATCGTTGTAAACGCAAATCCCCTGACACCGCCAGCACCGACACTAAGAAGCGGCACCATGACAGCGATAGTCGTAGCCGCGGACGCAAATATGATGAAGAACGCACGCTGCATCTTTCGCTTCATACTAAGTTCATCCTTCTTGCGCCTCTCACTTTCATCAGTGATGATGATTTGATCATCAACGCCGCTACCGATAGCAGCGATTATGCCGGCAATAGCCGCAAGATCAATAGTCCAGTGGATGAAAGCAGCAAACCCGAAAATCAGCAACACTTCAGTACAGGACGTCAGGATTATCGGAATGACTATCCTCTGATCCTTATACCTTAAATAAATAACAATACTTATAGCGACAATCGCAAACAGGATCGCGAGTACAGCAGTATTAATGAACCGCTCCCCAAGAGAAGGCGATATAGAGTTCATCTGGACAATCTCAATCTCAGTCGGCAACGCACCAGACTCAAGTATAGACTGCAACTGGTTCATCTTTTTATATGCATCATCTCTCGAATCGCCAGGCCCGCTTATCTGGATATCCGGCTGCGCCTTTCCCTGCAAATCAGAGGATATCCTCAAAGAATCAACCAGATCACCATCAAGATAAAGATCAATATTGCTGGATAGGTAACTGCTGCCACTCGAAAATTCAGTTGAAAGATCACTTGTTACCGTCGCAAACCGTTCTGCAGCCTCGCGCGACAGCGTGATTGAGAACTGGAACTGCCAGCTGTCACCAGCCCCGGTTATCCTTGTATGCTGAGCATCATCAAAAACCTGTTTCACATCCTCGCCGGCTATCACAAATGCCCTCAAAGTCACGACATCATCTGCCGTCTTATTGACATACTTCAGTTTTATCCCGCCAAGCTCGATATCATCACCAGCTTTCAATATGACATCATTTATCTTTATCGCATCATCCTTGGTCAGATACTCGACATCATACGGCTTCTTATTGAAATTAAACTTAGCAGCGCCATCCTTAAGAGTGATATTCCTGTCAATCGTAGCCTCGAACTTACCCTGGCGCTCGATAAGCTCCCTCAGCTCCTTTTCATCAGCACCAGCCATCTCAAGCTGCACATACCACTTGCCATCAATCTGCACCGGACGCATCTGCTTCTCCTTCACACCATAAGAATCAATCCTCCTCTCAAGCACATTGATGGTTTTCCTGAGAGTATCATCACTCGATTCCTCAAGGAAAATCAATGCCCTTGCACCACCCTTCATATCTATGCCCTGCGGTATATTCGTATGGATAGCCAATGTCCCATCAGTGTTCTGCCCTATACTGGGCCCTATGGCGATTAAAGCAAAAAATATCAATACCAGTACAATGATGATCCTCGGTTCCTTCAGGAGCTGTTTTAGATTAATCATCTCTTTGTCATCTCCTTATTCTCCATATATAATTTCAGGATCCCGACATTCTGTAGCCATGTAAAAGGAATATCCGCAAGTAAACCCAGGATAATGACAAGCGCAATATCATCAAGCACAGGCGAACTGGACACAAGAAACAATATAGCCATCGCGACAATCGAAGTGACCGACATGGTAATTCCAGTCTTCATTGACGACTTTATACGATCATCAAGAGTATTTTCCCCCCTCCTCTTAATGACCCGGGTAGAAAGCAGAATATCAGTATCAATGGAATAGCCCATGAGTATCAAAAGACCTGCAAGCGTCCCCATGCTAAGCTGGATGCCCAACAGGTTCATGCCGACAACAGCAAGAGTTATATCCGAGACACCGGCAAGTATTACAGCAACTGAAGGGACAAAATCCCGAAAAGTTATGAACACAACAATAGCCATTGCGATAAACGCGACAACGATTGCAGTAAGCGCCTGATTCCAGAATGCCTGACCGAGTGCCGCCCCGATGGACTGCGAACTCTTGCCAACGACATCAATACCCAGTTCGAGAACAAGCACATCTATTTCGTCCGACGTCACTTCCCTGTCAGTCTCAATGACCAGGGTATTAGTGACACCGCCAAGAAGTCTCACTCCGGTTGACGTACCGAATTTGCTCTGTACGATGCCTGTGACATAGCCTATATCAACATCACCGCTAAATTCTATCGCAATCTGGGTGCCCGACTTGAAATCGATGCTCCTTTCAACAATTTCACCCGTCTGAAAATACTTGAAACCCAGGAACAATACACCAAAAGCAAGCAGTAGCAGTGATATTATCAGCATTTTTCTCGGGTTACCGACAATATAATCAATTATTTTCTCAATCATAATAGACATCAATTTTGGCACAAGGTTTTATAAATGTTTTATTTTATGCACAGAACCATCTGCATGTTAACATACCAACTGCTAAAGCAAATAATTAACAGAACATAGAAAAAGAGATATCGTGAAGACATAGGTAACACAGAGAACGTTACCCAGACATCACATATATTAAAAAATCACATCACGCGGAACTCAATCATCTTATTTATCCTCTTGACCTCTTTCCAGTTGCCTCTTGTAGCCATCTGCCTTTTCATTTCCCTAAGTTGTTCGATTTCCATATCAAATACACCCCTACCCTCTTCTATTATCATATGCCTAAACCATCATCTAGATTAGCCCATCTAGATTAGCCTAACATATCTCGTTTGTTTTATCGTCCCGTTGGGACTCTCTTCAAGAAAGAGTCGTTAATTCCCTATATCCTATTATCTTAATTCCCTATTATTAAGATGTTATATATTAACCATTCTCACATATAAATATTTCGCTAGTCAAGTATATTATTTATTAGCCAAGATCAGTCATCAAATCAGTCATCAAAAAATCCCATTGGCTTCCACTCATGCTCTTTTTCATCCTTTTTGATTGGAGGTCGCTCTAGAGGCGCACTTTGAGTCTGTCCGACTGATGACATTGGCGAATATCCGGTATTTTGCATATAAGGCGAACTGGCAATGTTTTGAGGGTTTTGTGGCGCATTATTCGGCGGGTAATTTGGCGTGCTTTGTGAATATGGCGAGGAATATGACGAAGATGAATAAGGGGATTGCTGTGTTGGCGTTGTCTCCGGCCTGGGCTCTCTGTCAACAGCGATATGAGACAGATCCAGATATTTATTCTGGAGTTCAGAAGAACCAAACGATGCAGCCGGCTTCGGATCAGGCTGGAAAGATTTCTCCACAGACTCAAGATCGACTTTAGATGGCTCTCTTTTAGAACCGCCATAATTGAAAAGATAATCAAACTTCGAACGGACAGAAGATGTAGAATCCCTTCTCTGCTCTCTCACCCTTTTACCTGAAAGATCCCTCTCATCAGAATCATTATGCTTGATCCGGATATATCCTTTAGGCCTCTTGCGATACGTTTTTAGAAGCTCAAAAAATATCGCGCCAAATAGGAACGAAACTATTGCAATAGTTAGTGTGTCTGCCATAGACAATTATAGGTGTTCGCTGTATTTATTATTTTCTATTGATACAACAAATATAGAGAAAATATACCCATAATTATCGGGCTTTTTCGTAAAATTTATGTCTTTGACCATAATTACTTTAATTTTCGCCATAATCTTTTCTTATGGACCACGACTATGACGTATTGATCATCGGCGCAGGCCCCATCGGCTCATCCCTTGCCTGCAAACTCAAATCATCCGGCCTGAAAGTAGCCATCACCGACAAAAAAAAGATAATCGGCAAACATGCCTGCTCAGGACTCTTCAGCAAAAGGATTACAGAATACTTCGACCTTGACAGCGATCTTATAGAAAACACAATAGAAGGCGCAACCTTCCACACGCGAAACATCGCCTTTGAAGTCAACAAAAAAAAGACCGAGGCACTCGTGATAGACAGGGTCAGGTTCGACCGGTTCATCTTCAAAAAAGTACTGGACTGCGAAGTCGACACGATCATGGATTCAGGATTCCGCTCCTGCAGGAGCACAAAAGACGGCTTTGAATCCATCCTTGACACAGAAAGCAGCATAAAGAAAGTCACATCACGTCTCCTCATAGGCGCAGACGGCGCAGCAAGCACAGTCCGGCGCTCACTCGGCCTGAAAGGCGACCTGAACTTCGTAAACGGCATATTATCCTATTACCCCATAAAAGACAGTTCCCCCTTAGTCGAACTATACTACAGCCCACACATCGCCCCCGGCTTCTTCGCATGGAAGATACCAAGAGGCACAAGAACCGAATACGGCCTTGCGACAGACACAAACCACAACCACATAGAATACTTCAAAAAATTCCTAGCCGGATTCAACCTCCCCTTAAAACAATTCCACACCCACCCGATATGCTACGGCAACCAAAAGACAGTAGCAGACAACGCCCTCCTCATAGGCGACGCAGCAGCACAGGTAAAACCATTCTCCGGCGGAGGCGTGATATACGGCCTCATATGCGCGGACATAGCCGCAAAAGCAATAAGCCATGCATTCGACAAACAAGACCTCACAAAACAATTCCTAAAAACCCGCTACGAAGACATATGGAAAAAAAAGCTAATGCCCAAAATTGAGATCGGCTTAGGCATCAGAAACATATTGAACAGCCTGAGCGACCGCGAACTCGACACATTCTTCAGCATGCTAAAAGACCAGAAATCCAAAATAGAATCCTTGGGCGACATGGACTTCTTATAATCACAGCCAATAACCGCGAAATCAGCCCATTAAATATCTCTTTTTAACATAATTTACAAACTGTCCATCCTTTTTCTCAATCTGGTATTTATCCAGGGCATCATAATAATTCTCTAAATCTTCCACAGGAATATCCACCATCGGATAACCTCTCTTCCACAATATCCAGTTCATCAGTAACCTCGCAAGCCTGCTATTCCCGTCCCTGAACGGCTGGATCGATATTATCTTCAGGTGCACAAGTGACGCAAGCTCCAATGTATGCAATTTCCGGTTATCATCCTTGTACCATTTAAAGAAAGAATCCATTTCCCTTAAAACATCCTGCCATTTTGGAGGAACATAAGGAGTCCCTGCAACCTTTACATCCCTTTCCAGTTCATCCCTCGTCCTTCCTGCAATTTCATCCCAGACTCCTGACATCAAAATCCTGTGCAGCTTCTTCATAAAAGATAAATTAAGCACCCCCCGGTACTCAGTTATAACCATAATTCCTTTTCTGTGATTCTCAAGTACTCTCACAGTCTCAAGTCTCTTGATACTTTTTGGCATAATGCCATCTCTCAATATCAGGGAAGTCTGCCTCAATGTCACATTTACACCGGACAATTTACTGCTGTCATAAGTGAACCTGACAACAAATTCATCAAGTATTTCCTTCCTTTCCAGCAAACTCATTTTCTCCATCGCCAGCCTATACTCTGCTTTTTTCCTCTCTATTCCTTCAACATCATCAAAAGAGAGATAGCGATATCTCTGGCCAATAATCTCCAAAAGAAACTCCTTCTTCAACTGCTCAAGTATCTCTTCGGGAGGCAAAACCTTGCCGATATACTTCGTTCTATGCGTTGTTCGCCCACCCCTCCTTATAGTATGCACCAGCCGGTAATATTCTCTCTCCCCGACACAGTACTTTTCGACAGTCACCATAAGTCATATTAGAGGACACAACTATTTAAAGTTATTATTTGTGTCCCCTATAAAAACAAGATCAAAAATAGAATCCCTCGGCGACATGGACTTCTTATGAAAAAAGAGCATCAAGGCTTCACCCTCAAAAAAAAGAATTCACTTTCTTCACAAGGCCCATTCTCAATCCTATGAGATATATCAGCAGGTACATACAGCAAATCATCTTTCCTAAAGTCCAATATGCTTTGTCAACAACCGCCGGTCAATAGACCGGCGGCATGCTTTGCATGCCCCGCAAATATCACCAATGGTTGTTGATCACGCAAAGATTCCGCACACCGCTACTCAATAGAGTAGCGGAATCTTTAGCGTTTGAAAATCTGGCTCATAGAAAAGATTATCCGGGAAACATTAAATATTTTCCCCAACCAAAAAAAGCCAAAAACCAAAAATTAATATAATTGCCATCATAATTAATCATCGATGGTAACAAGACACTTAAAAAACCTGCACAACAAGCTAAAATCCTTCTTGAACAGCATATTCAAAAAGAACCGGGAGATAAAGCTGGGTCTCTACGGCCCGCCGAATTCCGGGAAAAGCACATTGGCAAACGCAATCTGCATGGACTGGCTCGGCGAAGAGCTAAGCACAGTCTCAGAGATACCCCACGAGACACGCGAGATAATGCAGAAAGACAAAGTCACCATTGAAAACAACGGCAAAAAAATCACATTCAGCGTAGTAGACACACCCGGCATCGCGACAAAGATCGACTTCGAAGACTTCCTCAAAGGCGGCCTCAAGCGCCCCGAAGCCAAAGAACGCGCAAAAGAAGCCACAAAAGGCGTCATCGAATCAATCAAATGGCTCGACAGGATGGACGTCGTCCTCGTCGTCCTCGACGCGACAAAAGACCCCATCAACCAGGTAAACATAACAATCCTCGGCAACCTCGAAGCCCGCGGCATACCCGTACTCATAGTCGCAAACAAGCTCGACCTGAAAGAATCCAACGCAACAACAATCCGCTCGGCATTCCCCCAATACCAAGTCGTCGGCATAAGCGCAAAATACAAGCACAACACAGAACTCCTGTACGAAAAACTATTCGAAATACTTTAAGAAGGTCATACGATGGATGTAAAGATAAAATTCTACCCCTACGAGAAACTGAAAGACGACGGCATAAAAGAAATGCTCCACGATCTCAAGAAAAACACCATAATCATGATCGACGCCAAGCTAAGACCCGAACAGGAAGCCATGATCATACAAGAGACAATGAAAAACGTAAACTCCCAGTTCTCAGGCATTGAACTCGACTCACTCGACCTCTCGAAATCAGAAGAAAACGACACGATGATAAAAAAATTGAGAGACCAGATACTTGAATTCATCACCGGGAAAAAGCGCGGCCTGACACTCATCGGCCCTGCAGACATCATCAAGAAAATCGAAAAGAAACCAGATGACCTGCTGCTGCACATGAGATAACATGTGAGATAGATACCATGCCAAACAAATGCACGAACTGCGGGAAAATCCATCCGGACGAAGCAGAATACCTCCTGGAAGGCTGCGACCAGTGCGGCTCGACATTCTTCTTCTACATAAAAGAAGACAACCTGCAAAAAGCAGAAGAGACAGTAAAAAAGCTCACCAAGCCCCAGCTAAAAGAGATAGAAAAAGACGTAAGAGAAATAATCTCAAACAACAACAAAGAGCTGGATACTGAAAAAAACAAGAGCCACAAAGACGACGTCGTAGCGCTCGACATAGAAGCCATATACATCAGGGAACCGGGAAAATACGAGATAGACCTCGTAAACCTCTTCAACCAGCACCCCCTGATAATCAAGCTGGGCAGCGGCAAATACAAAATAGACCTCTCCACACTCAAATTCAAATGGCGGGAAACCGCTAAATAACAAAATACAGCTTATACTTGGAAAGTTTCTCTGAAAATATCTCCTTGATGTCAATCAGCTGTTCCTTGGTCTTCGCCTCAAGCCTCAAAGTAAGCACAGGCTCCGTATTAGACGCCCGAACAAGCCCCCAGCCGTAACCGAACTCCACACGCACGCCATCGATAGTATTGATATCATACTCCGCGGCAAAATCTTTCCTGAGATTCTCAACCACCTTGAACTTGACAGCATCACCACAATCAATCTTGATAGTAGGCGTAGAAACATATTTCGGCAAAGACGCGCGCAAATCACTCAGCTTCTTATGGGTATTCAAAGCAAGCATCTCCACCATCTTCAAAGACGCGAAAATCCCGTCATCAAACCCGACTTCATGATAATACACATGCCCGCTGGCCTCACCCGCAAGAGGTATCATCTCCTCAAGCATCTTCCTCCTGATAAAAGTATGCCCTGTCCTGAAAACAATCGGCTCGCCCCCGTGCCTCTTCACATCATCGATAAGCATCTTCGAACACTTCACATCACAAAGCACGCGAGATCCTGGTTTCAGATGCAGAACTTGACGCGCAAGCAGCGCAAGCGCCTCATCCGGATAAAGCTCATTGCCCCGCTCATCCACAAATACGACCCTATCGCCATCACCATCATACGCGATACCCACATCAGCGCTATAGATGACCACCTTGCTCTTAAGATCAGCAATATTTGCCACCTCTGTAGGATCAGGCATATGATTAGGAAAATTACCGTCAGGCTCGCAATACACACTAACCACTTCGCAGCCTACCTCGCGAAAAACCCTCTCCGCAACAGGTCCTGCAGTACCGTTCCCGCCATCGATGACAATCTTGAGTTTCCTGTCGAAACTGACATGTTCCTTAAGAAAATCCAGATACGGGACAATAACATTCCGGTTAGATACAACTCCGGTAGACTTCCCTTTCCTGAAAACGCCTTGAGAAATCAGGCGGCTAAGCAGTTGGATCTCCTCAGGCATCATCACAAACTCTCCCTTGCACATCTTCACCCCGTTATAATCAGGCGGATTATGAGACGCCGTAACCATCAACGCCCCGTCGCATTCAAAAAACACGCGCGAGAAATAAAGCATCGGCGTAGTGACCATCCCCACATCAAAAACATCAACACCGCATGAAACAAGCCCCTTGATAAGCGCCTCCTTCAGCTTAGGCGAAGAAAGCCTCGCATCACAGCCGACAGCAACCGAACTATAACGCGTATGCGTCCCGTAAGCCTTCCCGATCTTCTCCATCAGCTTCTCATCAAGCTCATTAGGGTAAACGCCACGAATATCATAAGCCCTGAAAATACTCATAAAACCACCAATAACAATTCATGCGCAAAAGTTTACAAATATATGTATCATAGGCGCATACATGCATCATCTGAACCCAAAAATCGCCTGCGAGGCCATTCAGAAAAGAACCGCATTAAGACCGTTGATGAAATACTGGACAGATATGAAGACAAGCATCAGCCCCATCAGCCTGACAAGCACTTTAGTCCCAAGCTCCCCGATAAGGCTCGTTATTCTGTCAGAAAGAGCAAGAAATACATACGACAACACACCGATAATCAATATAGCAAAAGTCAGGGCAGCATAATGGTACGGTGAGCCAGCCCCTCCCGAAAACAAGAGGACCGTTGTTATAGCCCCGGGACCTGCAAGAAGAGGCGTCGCAAGAGGCGCGATTGACACATCATCCATCTGTACAGCGATATCATGCTCCTTGTCCGTGATCTTCGAGCCAGGATACTTGCCGTAAGTCATCTCAAAGCCGATAAAAAACAGCAGCATCCCACCACCGATCTGTATGGCACTGATACTGATATGGAAATAATCAAGGATAAGACTCCCAAAAAATGCGAATATCAGGAGGATAAAAGAAGCCACCATAGAAGATATCCGCGCCATCCTAATCCTCTCTTTATGTGTATTGTCTCTCGTGATAGAAAGAAACACAGGCATAAGGGCAATAGGATCGACTATAAGGAACAGCTGGAATACATATATCAGAAGCAACGAAAACATTTCATTCATGACAAGATACATTAATAGCAAAACGAGTTAAAATAGTTAAGCATCAAAAAGCCCATCCATCCAAAAAAAACAAAAGAATAAAAAATAATCTGGAACAATAAACAAGAAACATAAAAAAAGCAACTGAAAGTGACATACATGGAAACAAACCCGTTCGACCAGCTCAAAACAGAACCACTGACACTCTACGAAAAAAAACTGGAAGAGATAATGGATCAGGGTGACTACATAATAGCCCTTGTGACAGCCACAAAACCCGACTTCTACAAGCAATGGTCCCTGATACCGGCAGCAGAAAAACACAATCTCCCATTATTCGTGATGAACACAGGCCAGCACTACGACAACATCCTCGGGCACGGCCTCGCAGAATTCAATATCACAGACAAGTTCGCGATAAACCTCAACATCAGAGGCGACCTCTCACAGAAAACAGCAGAACTGGTAACAAAAATAAACTGGTTCGCAAGCTACCTCAAAAAGAACTATCCAAATAAGACCGTAATCCCGATAGTCCACGGTGACACCCAGGCAGCAGGTATCGTACCGCTTGCATGGATGTTTGCAACAAATAGGAAGACAGCGCAGAACGAATCCGGCCTAAGAAGCATGTCCCCAGACTTCAAAAACCACAAAGACATAGGCCGGTTCATAGAAGACCAGTTCAACATGCCCTGGACAATCAACCGCAACGAGCCATTCCCCGAACAATACGACACATTCATAAGCGCAGCCGCAAGCCACTACCTCTTCAGTCCCACAAGACTGAACACAGAGCACCTATTAAGAGAAGGCTACAGCAAAAAAAACATCCACGAGGTAGGCAACAGCGTAGTAGACGCGATATCGCACAAAAAGAAAGAAAAAAAAGAACAGAGCATATTCGACATCTACCCGGCCTTGGAAAAGGCAGACAACTGGATCCGCATAGACATCCACAGGCGCGCCAACCTCACCCCGGATCGCTTCAGATCGATTATAGACGGCATAATAAAGCTGGTAAAAGACGGCTACAACGTAAACCTGATCAACATGAACGCAACAAGCTTAGCCCTAAAAAACTACAACTTAGAACACAAGCTAAAAGAACTTGAAACCCACAAAAACTTCCTTCGCACAGACCTCTGGCCAGTCTACGGCCATGTCATAGAATTCCTGGAATCAGGAAGATGCTTCGCCGAATTCACAGACTCAGGCTCGATGCAGGAAGAGCTCAACGAGATAACCGCACCGCTATGCCTCACAGCGCGCTACAACACAGACAGGCCCGAAACTGTGATGGACGCAAAAACAAACATACTTATCCCGCCCATCTCAGGAGACTACATACTCAGCTTCATCAGGCACATAGAAAAAGACACAGCCCTGCAAAAAGAGATGCATAAAGGCAGGAAACTCTACGGCAGGAACGTAGGCGAAAAGATAGTGAAGATAATAAAACAAAGGCAGGACGACCCCTTCGAATGGGCGCATGACGCAGTAGGCTTCAAGCTGGACACAAAAAAGCAGTTCGACTTTTTGTGAGATTGTGAGAGTTAGAAAATCACCCGCACAAAAAATCAGTCAATATTTCTCAAAAAACAAGCCCAAAAACAGCTCCATTAACCCAAAATCCAATATTTATGCGTATATTCTTCATCAAATCTACATTCCATACAAGAAACAACCCAAAAAACCCGCATACATAGAGAAACCAAAAAGAATTCACATAACACAAAAAAATGACATTTGCACATCAAAAAAATAAATGGGAAAAACACCCCATATACCTTAAACCACCCAGCAGACAAAAAAATAATCACAAAAACACAAAAAAACCCTAAAATGGGAAGAACACCCCATAAAATATCAAAAACAAACATTCCAAAAACAGATAAGTGACCTAAAGCGAAGCTTTACGGTCGCTCTGATGATCAACCTTTCTGAAGGTTGTTGTCCTACCTCATCCTACCACAGTAAGATATATAACTCTTTAAAAACAACCCAGAAAGATGACTCCAATGAAGATAAGCGTAATCGGCTCAGGATACGCAGGCCTTGTGAACGCAGCAGGCTTTGCGCATATCGGAAACATCGTGACCTGCGTAGACATAGACCAAAAAAAGATTGACAAGATCAACAAAGGCATCTCCCCGATATACGAAGAAGGCCTTGAAGACATACTGAAAAATGCCTTGAAAAATGGCAACATAAAAGCCACAACAGACACGAGATCAGCCATCATGGAAACAGACATAACATACATCGCAGTCGGCACGCCATCCAAAGCAGACGGCTCCATCGACCTGAAATACATAAAAGCAGTCTCAGAAGACATAGGAAAAATTCTGAAAGAAAAAGAGAAATATCACCTCATCGTCGTCAAATCAACAGTGGTCCCGGGAACGACAGAAGACACAGTAGGAAGAACCATCGAACAGATCTCCGGCAAAAAAAGAGGAATCGACTTCGGGCTCGCCATGTCACCCGAATTCTTAAGAGAAGGAAAGGCGATGCAGGACTACCTGAAGCCGGACAGGGTGGTTATAGGCGCCCACGACAAAAAATCAGGCGACATCCTTCACGAACTAAACAGCCCACTCACAGGAAACATCATAATGACAGACATAAAGACCGCAGAGATGATAAAATACACATCAAACGCCTTCCTTGCGACAAAGATATCATTCACGAACGAGATTGGAAACATCTGCAAAAAACTAAACATCGACGTCTACGACGTCATGAAAGGAGTCGGAGCAGACTTCCGCATATCCCCCTACTTCCTGAACGCCGGCTGCGGCTTCGGAGGCTCATGCTTCCCGAAAGACGTAAAAGCGCTGATAGCGAAGTCAATTGAACTAGGCTACGACCCCGGACTCTTGAACAGCGTAATAACCGTCAACAAAAACCAGCCAGGAAAGATGATAGAATTGGCAAAAAAACACATAAGCGACCTGGATGGAAAAAAGATTACCCTACTCGGCCTCGCATTCAAGCCAGGCACAGACGACATACGGGAAGCCCCCGCAATAACGATAATTGAAGACTTACTAAAACAAGGTGCAATCATCACCGTCTACGATCCTGAGGCGCAAAAAAACATAGAAGCCATATTCCATGACAAGATAAATTACGCCGGAACAAAAGAACAGGCAATATCCGCATCAGACACCATAATGCTGGTCACGGAATGGGACGAATTCAAAGACGAATCATTATACAATGGCAAATTCATAATTGACGGCAGAAAGACATTGAATAAAAAGACAGCAACAGACCGAAACTACGAAGGCATCTGCTGGTAAAAACGATATTCACTCGCATTCATTCATTTCAAAACATCCTCTTTCTTAATCAAAAACCGCCCTATGACAAGATAATCAATATCAGTCTTAACCATACAGCGATACGCATCCTCAGGCGTACAGACAACAGGCTCGCCCGAATCATTAAAAGACGTATTGATCAAAACAGGAACACCGCTCAACTTACCGAATTCCTTCACAAGGTCATAATAAAGAGGATTCAATTCACGCCTTATGACCTGCACCCTCGCGCTGCCATCGACATGCACAACAGCAGGAATCATAGCCTTTTTATCATCACGCACAGGGCAGACCGCAAGCATAAACTCCGTAAGCGACGTGACCGCATCATCGATGACAAAAAAAGAACAAGCATCATCCTCACATACAACAGGTGCAAACGGCCTGAAAACCTCCCGGTGCTTGACATCCGCATTAAGAATCTCTTTCATTGAAGAAGTGCAGGGATTAGCCAGGATACTGCGCCCTCCAAGCGCCCTCGGTCCCCACTCCATCCGCCCTTCAAACCATCCGACCACCCCGCCATCAAAAATCAGGCGCGCAACAACGCCAACAAGCTCCACCTCACTCCCAAACTCCTGATACTTAATCCCACCCCGAGCAAGAAAAGATTTGACATAATCACAGGAATAAGAAGGTCCAAGAAAAGGGCTCAAAAAAGGGACAACATTTTTCTGCCCAAGTACCGCGCGATGCACATAAAAAGCAGCACCAATAGAAAGCCCACCGCCACCCGGATCAGGCAGCACAAACACATTTTTAAAAGGAGATCTCTTCAAAACCCGCCCATTAGCAAGACAATTGAGGGCAAACTCACCGGATATGCACAAATTATGAGACGCGACGACATCATGCGCATGACAGATCAATGCATAAAGCGCATCCTCAACACACATTTGTAAAGACGCCGCAATATCCTTGTGTCTCCGAGAGACTGGCTTACCTGGCATCCTTTTAGGACCGAACAATTCTACAAACTTTGAAGAGACAACATATTCCATCCCCTTCCGCGCAAAAAAAGACATATCAACCACATAACTCCCATCACATGAAACACAGACAACCTTATCGAACTTATCCGAATAAACAGTCTTTCCATAAGACGAAAGCCCCATGACCTTATATTCATCTCCCTTATCAGGAAACCCAAGATACACACTAACAGCCCGGTACAAAAGAGCGAGCGAATCAGGCGAAGAAAGGCCCTTCAAAAAAGCAACATTGCCATCGCTACCGCGACCCAAAACAGTGCAATATCTATCAACAGCATCATCCACCAGAACAAAAACAGCATCATCAAACCCGGAAGACAAAAAAGACCCGTACGCATGAGCAGGACAATACCCCACGCGCTCGACAGCTCCCCTGTATCTCAACTCATCACGCAATATACCAGCAACAGAAGAATCAGACATCGAAAAACAACACCCGGAATCATCACAATTCAAATCAATCCAGCCGCGAGCACCCAAAAAAGAATTATCAACATAATCGCGCACATAAAACCCCACACACCCAACATCATTTATTGAAATGCCTGCATAATCAAGACAAAAAGAGATAGAATTATACGGAAACCCAGATTCATTCTTTCTCCTGGTAAAACGCTCTTCAGCAGCAAGGCAAAGTATCTCACCATCTTTCAGAAGGCACGCAGACGAGCCCGCGACAAAGACAGACAATCCAAGGACATACATAAACAGATCACACAATAAAAAATTAAGAATGAATCAACTCATAAGCCTTCTTCAGATCACCCTTCTTATGGACATGTACATCTTTCCCGGACAAGACAAGCCCATAAAGCTGACCTGCTGCGACAAGCCGTGAAAAAACATCATCCTCAAGCGTCTCGCCATCCACAGAAAAAATATCAGGACTGGCGACAAATATCGGCGTAAACGCAATAAAACTGCTCGCAGACTTCACCTTCTGGCTGAACTCAAGCACCCGGTTGCCATCAAGTTGCACAGTGCCCTTCTCAGACGGATGCGCAGCAGAAGACAAAGCAAGCGTCACAACACCTCCGTTGACAATATGCTCCTTATACAGCCGGTTCAGGTCATACCTGAAAACAAGATCGCCGTAGACAACCAAAAAATCACCATCAATCTTTGCTGAAAGAAGCCGGAGCGTATCTGCAGTCCCGCGCGACTCAATCTCCTCGACATAATCAACAGAAACCCCAAAAGACTCACCGTTTTTCAACACCGAAAAGATACGCATAAGGACATTATTCCTGCCGGCAACAAAAATCTTGGAAAAACCAAAATTCTTTAGCTGCCGTACAGTATCCTCGATAACCGTAGCATCGCCGATTTTTGCAACAAACCGGTAAGATCCATCCGAAAGCACTTGCTTATCCTCATCCCCGCCGCAAAGAATAGCAGCAACCCTCCTCTCACCGACCGATTTCTTCAAAAGGCACTCGATAGCATCAGACCTGTTCTTGATCCGGATGCCATCAACAATGGATTCAACAGCGCGAAGCACACTTGACTCAATAGTGACAGATATTTTCTCTTTCATAAAAACACCATGGAAATACAATAATTACAATAATAACATAATTGCATCTAAACTATAAATAATTATCCTACCTTATCCTACACAAGTAAGATATTTAAACAAGAAGCCAAATAGAGGACGAATAGAGAAATAGACGTGATAACATGATAGGAATAATCCCTGCAGCAGGAAAAGGCACAAGACTAAAGCCCATCACAGAAGCGATACCAAAAGAGCTCCTGCACTGCGGCTCAAAATGCCTTATCGAACACGCTCTTGAATCACTGAAACTCTGCGGCATAAAAAGAGCTTGCATAATAACAGGCCACAAAAAAGGCCCCCTCATAGACTTTGTAAAAGACGGCAGCCATTATGGCCTTGATGTAGACTTCGCATACCAGACAACACCGTCAGGACTCGGCCACGCGATATTATGCTCAAAAAACAAGATAAGAAATGACAACTTGGACCTCATGGTCCTGCTTGGCGACACTGTGATCGAGCCAAAAAGCATACTGATAGAACTGAAAGACACCCACAAAAAAGAAGCGCCGCTGGCAACATTCCTTCTCAAGGAAGTAGAAGACCCCGCACGTTGGGGAGTAGTAAGACTAAAAGACTTCAACAACGGCAAAGGCGAAATCCAGGAAGTATTCGAAAAACCAGAGACCACTGAAGAGCAGAAGCGCTTTGAGATCGACGGCAAATACTACGCAATAATCGGCGTATATTGCCTGAACCAGAGAATATTCAGTTACCTTGAAAAAACTCCTAAAGGAAGAAACAACGAAATCCAGCTTACAGACGCCATAGAGCTCGGCCTGAAAAACGGCGAAAAAGCAATAGGCATCAAATTCGAAGGGACTTGGTTAGACGTAGGCGCCCCGAAAACCTACCTTCTTGCCCAGTGGGAATTCTTCAGGAACAAGACAGAAAAAGAAATACACGAACTGGCAGAAGAATGGGACAGGAGTGCAGAAAGGCTCAACAGCGAAAACAGCGAATAAAGTGACACACATGGCAAAAATCATAGTAACAGGCGGTTCCGGTTTTATAGGCTCCCATCTCATAGACCATCTGATAAACGACAATCACGAAATAATCTGCATCGACAATATGATAACTGGAGATTCCAAAAACATTGCACACCTGAAAGACAATCCAAAGTTAAGATTAATCAGACACGACATCGTGGACCCCATCAGCCTAAAAGAAAAAATAGACTACATATTTCACATGGCATCCCCTGCATCCCCCATAGACTACATGAAAATCCCGACAGAAACACTGCTCACGGGATCAATAGGCACAAAAAACATATTGGACCTGGCGCAAAAAAACAACGCAAGATTCCTATTGGCATCCACATCAGAAATATACGGCGACCCATTGGAACACCCGCAGAAAGAGACATACTACGGAAATGTAAACTCTGTCGGCCCAAGGAGCTGCTACGACGAAGCAAAACGTTTTGCAGAGGCCCTCACGATGGCATATCACAGGAAACATGGGACAGACGTCGTCATCGCAAGAATATTCAACACATACGGACCGAGAATGAGGCCAGGCGACGGCAGAGTCGTGCCGAACTTCATCACGCAGTCACTAAGAAACGATCCTATGACAGTAAACGGCGACGGCTCACAGACACGGAGCCTCTGCTACATAACGGACCTTATAGAAGGTCTTAGCAAACTTATGTTCTCAAACATTCAAGGCGAGGCAGTAAACCTCGG
>JBDRKP010000074.1:0-8095 GCA_043813875.1 archaeon
TTTTCTGATATAATTTGGGTTTGAGTGAGAAATTTTACCTGAAATTTTGTCGTAAAACGATTTGACACAAAATTTCTGCTCTGGTTCTGGGAGGAATTTTACAAAAAATACCCATTATCACGGAAATTTTTGGCAGACCCATATGACCGATAACTATATAAATACCCGCATACATATTTATGACATTCTGGAAAACTTGGGCTCGGATGGGTGGAAGTCAAATACTTCTTGTTTCGGGATTGCTCCCGAAAACAAACTTCCTCCCCACCGGGACTTCTATTCATATCATGACAGGACATCAAACTCATACTTATTTAGCCGATCGATACCTTTACTTCCTAAAACAACAGTATCTTCAAGTCTTATGCCAAATTTCCCTTTAACGTAGATTGCAGGCTCAAGTGTGAATACCATGTTCTTTTTCAGCACAAATGAGGTCTTGGATGAAAGTGTAGGATATTCATGCACTTCGAGCCCCACACCATGACCCAGGCCGTGAAAGTTCGAGTAATTTGTATGTTTATGACCGTTTTTCTCTAAAAATGATTTTGCAAGAGCATCAACATCATCTGAGCTCATGCCCGGAACGATTTCGTTTTCGAGCAGTTTGTGAACATCCACAAGATCTGAATATGCTTTTTTCATTTCCGGATCATTACTGAAAATAAAGGTTCTGGATATGTCAGAGTTATAGAAACTGCTTTTTATGCCCATGTCTATCAATACGAGGTCCTTGAATTTTCTTGTGGTCGGAGTGCCATGGATGTATGATGAGCCTTCATCGCCTGCGACCAGTATTGGGAAACTCCATTCTTTCCCGCAGCCTACTATGAGCTGTTTGATTCTTTCGGAAATCTGTTTTTCTGATTTATCCTCCAAACCTTCAGAGACAAGGTCATTGAGAACCCGATCTGCCAGCAGGCATGCGTTTTTTATTTCCGTGATCTCGGCATCATCCTTTATCGCCCTTATCTGAGAAATCTCTTTGCTTATGTCGACCAGACGGCATTTCGGCAGTTTCTTTAAAAGCGCGGAATAATAATTATAATCTACATTTCCGTCAATCCCAATTGTCATCCCATGACCATTCATCTCTTTTAGGTAATCTGAGATTTTTTTAGCCTTCAGATCGACTATGTTCCGTATGTCGGTCGCGGTTTCAGCTTTGTCCTTTTCGAATGTAAAGAGCGTTTCGGCGGCTTTTGTCAGTAGAATGGATGTAGGCCAGACGTCATAGAAACCAGTAAAATAATACACGTTTGGAATCGTGCTGGACTCGGGAGTAGTTATAGAGGAAATCAGTATCGCGTCCAGCTCTTTTTCGAAAAGAACCTTTCTTAAGAGTTGCAGGCGTTTTTTGCTGTTCATTACATTCATAGTCATCAGGAGTTATCAGAATTATAGGATTTTGTGCGCGCTTCTCTGGATAAAAATATGGAATTCCAAATTATTGTATTCACAGGATTAGAAACAAAATAATATATAATTATCTTAAACTATCCAGGGGTTGTAATTGTCGGCACAGGCATAACAGCCACGTTTATTCTCAAGCATCTCACCAGATTATCAAGCATCCTGCGGGCTTTCAGGATGTTTTTTTTGTCTTTTTTAATGTCTGAGCAGAGCAATTCATCGACACAGTAAATCAGCGGAATCTTTAGTTTCTTGCATGCGTTTTTCAGGGCAATAAAGCTTTCGGATTCCGGCTTAAAATAAGCGAATACCTGCTCGTACTTGTGATGGGAAAGATATGTCTCAATGCGCTTCTCTGTTACTTTTATATACGTCTTTTTTATCTCGAGGGTCTCTTCCCATTCAGGCCAGTCATAGTGGGCGAACGGATACTTGGTTTCAAATTCGCGCGGGATTACGCCGGGATTCGATATCATGAGCTGGTGGAGGTTTGAGTAAAACGGCAACGCGGTCAGCCGTTTCAGCAACTCGTGATGGGTCTGTGATCTTGAGTATGGTTTGCGGTAAGAGCAGGGCAGAAAAAGAGCGTATTTCTTGATTTCCGGCTTTGTGTAAAAGCGCGCAAGATAGTCCTGCCATACATCATAGACGGGATTTTTTAGGTTGTCAATGGTGGCGCCTACAAGCGGTGGCTGGCTTTTGAAGCGAGGATAGGTTATGTAGTCTTCGAAGTAAATCTCGACTTTTTTGTTCTTGCGGTGTTTATTTACCAGTGATTCGAATCCGCGCCTGTCGATTGGGCGCCATTCGCCGTTCAGCCATAAGCTGAAGAGGGGCGCGTAGCCATATGCGAAGGTGTTGATAATCACGACGGAATCGCCATGCTGCTCTGCAAATCGGACCGAATCGGCGAGTGATTGGGATATATCGCCAATGTATGGCAGATTCGCCATGAGGTATGTTCTTACAAAAAAACCTTCTTTTTTGATGAAGGCAACTGCGGCCAAATAATCGGATAGCTTGAATCCCTTGCATATTTTCGCGAGCACTTCATCGTCTGCAACTTCAAGACCCAGCGCAAAATGAATCTTGAGTTTTTTGCCATTGCTGGCGTCTTTTATTACTTCCAGGTTTTTTTTGGTGATGTGGGTCGGCAGGCATTCGATCACGAGATCTTTTACGCCCAGCGCAATGCATTTTTTTATGAGATATTCCTGAAACTTCACCGGGATCTGCAATTCGTCGAGGAAGCTTCCCGAGTTTAAGTATTTCACGGTGTCGTACTGGCGGTTGAGTTTTGTATCAAGATCTTTTTTCAAGCGGTCAAAATCCGGTTTCGGGACATCCGGTTTCTTGCTGAAGCTACAGAAGATGCAGCGTCCCCAGGAACAGCGGCCTGATTCGACGACAATCACAAGTTCAGTCTTATTTGCACACATTTGTTCACACGAGTTCATTAACCGAAAATATAGTAAACGCCATAACTTTTTAGACTAATGGCGTTTCCATATCCTTAAAAATCTATGATTTTTAGGATCCTATGAATCGAAGATTCATAAGGATAGATTGACATCTCTTGGTTTTTGGCATAGTTTGTCCATTTATTAACGATGTCAACTATAGATATATAAATTAAAGTGTTGGGAAATATTGAATCTCTGGCCTAAAAATATATAGTGATAAGCAGAAGTCAACCCGAATTATGCTTTTCACACATAGGTTGCTCGCCGGTCGGTAAAAATAATCTTGAGAGCAACCATATTTAAAGTTAGCTAGTGATTGTGATATCATGTTTGAAATCAGAACAAGGGATGCAGGCGGAAGAATTGGTAAGTGGAGTTTCGGCAAGAAGAAACATACGGTCAATACGCCTCAAATAGCGATTGTAATCAACCCTAATCAGCAGATCATACCTCCTATAGACCTCGAGAAGAAGTTCGGGGCAGAGCTTGTAATAACCAATGCATATATCGCAAAAAAATCAAGGTCTGCGGAAGAGATTCAAGAAAAAGGGCTACACAAGTACTTTAAATGGAAGGGACCGATCTATACTGACAGCGGTACATACCAGATGTTCTCCAAAGGGAATGTGACGATAACACCACAAGAGACAATCGATTTCCAGAAGAAAATAGGGTCAGACATCATAACGCCGCTTGATCTTTTCACTGTGCCGCAGGATTCACGCGAGACTGCAGAAAAGAATCTTTTCGAGACGATTTCACGCATCAAGGGTGCGCGTGAAATTGTAAAAAATGAGCAGCTTGTCGGGCCTGTTCAGGGAGGATCGTTTCCTGACCTACGCAAGAGAGCGGCTATGGAGGTATCAAAAATTGCGCCAGATATCTATGCTGTCGGAGGCATAGTACCATTGATGAACCAATACAGATTCCGGGAGCTCATGGACGTCATATTGACCGCCAAAATGAATCTCACGCCGGAAAAACCGATTCACGCGTTCGGCTGCGGGCACCCGATGATATTCTCATTGCTTGTTGCGGTCGGCATTGATTTGTTTGACAGTGCAGCATATGCATTGTATGCCAAAGATAACAGATATATGACTGAGCGAGGCACAGAACAGGTGAGTGAACTTCACGAACTGCCTTGCGAGTGCCCGGTATGTTCAAAATACAAATCGACGGAACTTGATGAAAAGCTGCTTGCAGAGCATAATCTCTACCAGACATTCAAAGAAATAAAAACAATCAAGCATGCAATACACGAAGGCACCTTGTGGGAGCTTGTCGAGCAGAGGATCAGGGCGCATCCGCATATGATCGAGGCATATCGCCACATCAGGAAATATAACAAGTATCTTGAGACTGTCGAGCCGATCAGCAGAAAGAAAGCATATTTTGAGACTGGTATCGAGAGCAGGTATCGGCCGGAAGTATATCGCGTGAAGGAACGTGTAAAAGAGCTAAACGAAGATGAAACATTCGAGTGGCAAAAAATTAAAATACCGTGTGGACTGAAAAATGTCTATCCAATCGGGCAATCATTGCTTGTAGAAGGCAAGGATACAGAAATAAAACCAGACCCGGAAACCATCGTAAAAACGACGCTCAAGTATCAATACGGCAAGGGCGCGGAGATTATGATTTCAAAAGACACACAAATAGTCCATTCTAAAAATACAGGGCGCATCAGAAGCATAACCAAAGGCAATACATTGCTCGGCACACTGAGAGCCCATGACGGCCTGTTCATCCCAACGGCCGCAGGCGCTTCTGAACTCAGGAAGCACATAGGAAAACAGGCATACTGCGTCAAAATAACAACGGATGCAATCCCGTTTGTGAAGGAAGGGTGCAGTGTCTTTTCAAAATTCGTGGCAGATGCGGATGAGAAGATAAGGCCCGGCGATGAAGTGTTTGTGACAGATGACAGCGACAACCTGATAGCTACGGGAACAGCTCTCATGAACCGAAAAGAAATGTCATATTTTAAAGACGGGGTTGCTGTAAAGACAAGACACGTGAAGGAAGAATCATTGTTCACGTGAATCCAGAATCAAATGTTCTGCAATTATCTCTAAATCGCCTTCATATAATTTTACAGTACCTTCCAAGCACAAATGGATGCTGTTTTCGATGTATTCTTTTGAAATCAACTCGGCCTGATTATTGAAAATCACGACTTTAACCGACAAGCCATCTTTCAGATCAAAAAACAGAGTGCCTTTTGTGCTGACGTGTTTTTTATCTACAAGCCCGCAAACTTTAACATATTCGCCGACGTTGTCTTTTGTTATCTCACTTATTGGAGTGTAGGGCACAGAACTTGTCGCTTCCATGATGTATATTATAAGCAAGCCCATAAAGGACAGCATAAGACATATCTTTTTGATGACTCGTTCATCTATAGCAATTTTTTTAAGTTCACGCAGATTCACGAAGTTTGTAAACAGCAATGTCATGATATACCGGACCTCCAGGTGAAAGTATACTTTCTTTTAGTTTTATCTCGTCAATCTCAAAATAGCCGGTCTTAAAATCCTTGTTTTTTTCTAGAATAGATAGGATAGCATGCTTATTTTTCGAATTCCTTACTCTTGCAATAGTCATATGGGCCATGAACGGTTTATCGGATTCATATATACCGTGCTTTCGAAGATTGAACTGAAGATCGTTTTGGAGTTTAGATAAGGCCCCATCATCAATAATCGCAACCCATAAAACCCTAATATAATCACTATTGGGGAATACGCCCAAATCTCCGAGGCGACATTTTGTGGGACCATGAAATCCAACTACTTTGGCTAATATGTCTTTTGTCTTTTCTATCTTGGAGTTATCCATATCACCAAGAAATATAAGTGTGGAGTGAAGCTGTTTTGTATTAACGATATCCAGATTTTCGAATATCTTGAATTCATTCTGCATGGCATGAATATGAGTTTTTATGTCTTTTGGAAGATCGACAGCAATAAAACAGCGCATATTTCAATCAACTCACGGCAATAAGTATTTATTATTTCACATGAATTACATATAATAGTAAATGCCATAACTTTTTAGACTAATGGCGTTTCCATATAATTAATGTCTATCGGTTCATATGTCCTATTTGCCCATCTAGTAACGACATCAACTATAAAGGCATCATAAAACTTATAAGGTTTCACGTCAGAAAAATCCGGCGTGAACAAAGAGCAAGGACAGAGCAGGGCATAGATTCAAGCATTTCAAGATCATCCGCGGGCACAAGCAGGGAGTTCCAATTATCAAAAGTGATCCCATGAATTCACATGAACTTAACGTATGGTACACGAAAATTGGATGGACGAAGAATCCGTTCATACTTGACATACAGCCGAGCCTGATGGTAGGCCACAAAAATGAAATTGACAGACTGTTAAAAAACATCAAGGAATCCCAGAAATACATATTGATTCTTGGACCAACTGGTGCCGGAAAAACAACATTGTTGAAACATATTTCTGAAAAATATTCTCCGGTATACCTGCCAAAACCGCCAAAGCACCATGATGAACTCGTAAGCATATTCAAGACCACCATCCTTAAGCCAACGATATTAGAAAAGATATTGAAAAATGAAAACATAACCATCTATAACCTCGCGGAAAAAACAAACCGAAAACATAAAGGCAAATCAATCCTCTTTCTAGTTGATGAAGCCCACGAGACAGATATCGGAGTACTTGAATGGCTAAGGACAATAACAGACCAAATAGATGGAGCCACACTAATACTTGCAGGACTTCCCGTTTTTAAGGAGACCCACCTTGCTAAACTGGAGACATTGAAACAGAGGATCACATTAGAAATTGAGCTTAGAACATTGAATAAAGATGAAACCATCGAACTAATAAGAAAAAGGATTGAGAGCGCAGGAGGACATAATCTTGATCCGTTCACTTATGATACGATAAATGAGATATACAAAAAAACAGGAGGATTTCCACGAGAAGTAATAAAGCAGTGCAATCACCTGATTCATCAAGCGATTGAGCGAAACTCACAAATAGTAGATTCAACATATTTTAAAGATAAAAATGAGATTGATACGATCATAGATGTAAAAGAGACATTGTCGACACTCACGGAAAAACAGGCAGAAATTGTCGAGATACTTTCAAAAACAGATGGAATAACCCCCACGGAATTGCTAGGGAGGTTGAATATATCGGAATACAAGTCAAAAATGCATGCACTGAGGGCAGTAAACAACATCTTGAGGAGACTGGAAACAAGCAATATGGTGATACGTGAAAAGCGGGGGCGCGCATACAAATATATGGTCTCGGCAAAACTAAAAAACGTGCTCATCAATGCATAACGGGGCGAGGATAAATGATTGAATTCTTCATAATTGCGTTAATTTCCATAGCCCTCCTAAATACAAAATCATTTGATATTACGTCTATAATCCTTTCAGCAATATACGGGCTGGTGATATGGCGGCTGGAGGGATTTGAATGGTTCCTTATCCTTTTGACTTTTCTTGTGACGTCCCTTTACGCCACGCGCTGCGGACGCGAAAATAAGGAAAAAAAGTACGAATTCCGCGGGGCAGACAATGTGTTATCAAACGGGCTTGTGCCGTTTATGAGCGCGGTTTTCGGATACCCTTATTTTTATCTCGGCAGCATCTCGGCAGCATTGTCCGATACACTGGGATCGGAAATCGGCAAGCTTTCGAAGGAGAAACCAGTGTCAATATTGAATCCACATAAGAAGATAGAGCCCGGAACGAATGGAGGCGTCACAAAAACAGGCACTTTCGCAACAATAATCGGGGGCACTATTATCGGAATTCTTGCGATAATATTCTATAGCAGTTTTGTAAAAAACGATGTCTCTTCATACATATTATTCTTTGCTGTTGTTGCGGGAGGTGTATTCGGTTCGGTTGTTGATAGCCTTCTTGGACTATTATTTGAAAACCGGAAGATGATGACAAACGGATCCGTGAATTTCACTGCAACATTGTGCGGAGGAATCATTACTACAATCATCGTGTTTTTTTTATGATGCATCAATCAAATTAATGAGAATATGATTCGCAAATGGAAGGGTGCTGTTGTACAACCTCGAACAATAAGTACTCCTTATGACTATAATCATCTAGGGTGATACTTGATGATAGCATCTAGAGATAAAACAACAACTAGGAAATCCAAAACTAAAAAGACACGCCGGACTCCAATAGATTG
>JBDRKP010000075.1:0-32654 GCA_043813875.1 archaeon
AAAAATTTCCGTGATAGTGTGTCTTTTTTGAAGCACCTAAATTGATATTTTATGCGTTAAAACGCACGCATTAAACCACGAATGCATTGGAAACAAAGGTTGCGAGACTGAGCGATCATCACGTAAAAAATAGGCAGACCCTGGAATATGTAACCTTTATATATAAGTAAACACAAAAATATGACTAAGTTAATTAAGTAATCATTATGGGGGTAGATTGTAAATGGTAAATATTTATAGTGTTTTTTCAAATCTGGCATCGCAGGGCTTTTTCGACATAGTTCTGCCTTGGATTCTGTTTCTGTTGATATTTTTTGTAGTATTGGAGAAAGCGCCTTTCATGGATAAGGACACGACGAAGAAAAAGCAGATTACGATAATAATTTCTGCAATTCTTGCAATATTCGCAGTAATCTATATTCCACTGGGAGCGATTCTTGCGAATCTATTCGGTAATGCCGGTTTAGTCGTCGCAGGACTGCTCGTCGTGATAATATTGCTTGGCTTGGCCGGAGTATCATTGACAGAGATGACTGGGAGCAGTAAGACGTTGCTTGGAATCCTGGTATTGGTGGTTGCAGCAATAGTATTCAGTTCTTCAGGGGCATTAAATTTGAACATCAGTGACTCCACCTTGACGCTCCTATTCATGGCAGTGGTAGTCATCGCAGCAATTATCTATCTCGGCAACGAGCCGCCAACAGGTGGAGACGGAAAAGGTGAAAAAAAGTAACTTTCTCGACATAAACGAGGGTTCAATCCCTCAGTTATTTTTTCTTTTTTTATAATTCTTTTTTCAGTTCATTTTCAGATACAATTTCAATTCAATCAATTCTTAGATTGTTGAGGCATTCATTGCAATTACCGAAACATCTTATGGGTGCTCTAAAACCCTTATTTCTATAATCCGCCAAGATATCGGCGTAAGAGCTATCCCTCACATTCCCTATTCTCGTCGTATCCCTGATTTTGCAGCATGGCGTGACATCACCCGATGCCGTGATGAACGGATAATCAGATAGCCTGCATACATTCATATAATAAGCGACACCGCCGTCAAAAGAGATATGATGGTGCTTGAGTCTTGCATTCGCCATCAGTTTCATCTTGATGAGGAACAACTCGGCAGTCGAGACCGACAGCCCATCATAAACACTCCCGCATCTGCCGGTATTGATAAGCCTCGAATAACCCATGTCGCAGACCCCTTTATTCCAGAGCATGTCGCTTAACTCACACAATTCCCCCTTATTCGCTTGAGTGATGACCGTATTCGACTGCACTTTGATGCCCTTTTCACACAAAAGCTCTATCGCCGCAATCGTCTTCTTGAAAGTCCCGCGACCACGCAGCCGGTCATTGGTCAGAGAGAGCCCGTCCACACTCACCTGCACAAGATCCACATCAACCTTTCTCGCGACATCCTCATCAATCAGCATGCAGTTAGAATTCAGCCTGACTTTCAGTCCTTTCTCTTTCGCATGATTGATGATCTCAAAGATATCCTTGCGAAGAAGCGCCTCCCCTCCAGTCAGTTTCAGCCACTCTATCTTCATATCAGCAAATTCATCAATAAGGCTTATGATCTCATCAGTAGTCAATTCATCTACAAGTGCATCATTACACGAAAACAGGCACATCCTGCATCGAAGATTACATGCCCTCGTGACCTCGAGTTCCGCCCATTTTTCAGCCATCAGCAATCACTCAAGCAGCCATTTCCACAGCGGCACAAAAACGATTTTTTTGCCGGAATGCTCCTCTTCACCTTCATAATCGTCAGTGATAACTGTCCCTTCATCAAGCGCGAGCTCATCCATCCCTGAAATCAACCCTCTTATCTCCCGCTTCCTTGTCATCTCATCAGAAACATTATAAGATACCTGTATCGCCCGAGTTATTTTCAATCCTTCCTTCAGAACAAAATCGATTTCCCTGTTTCCGCTGTCCCGCCAATAATATGCCTCCTTTCCTCTCCTCTTGAGCTCAGCAAAAACCGTATTCTCAAATAACTGCCCAAGATTCTCCATGAACCTGAAAGAGACCGCGTTCCTAATGCCGTTATCCACACAATATATTTTCCTGGGATACTGCAACTGATCTTTGATCTTATATGAGAACATGTATGTCGAATCAATCAGAAACGACTCCTTGATGAACGAAAAATAATTCTCAACAGTCATCACAGACACATTCAGCGTCTTTGCAAGCCGAGTATAATTATACTCCGACGCCACATTTGACAAAAGATAATACGCTATCTCCTCAATTTTCTCCGCATTCCTGATATTATTCTTTAAGATAACATCCTTCAGCAATATGCTCTCAAAATAAGTCTTCAATCGCTCTTTTTTGACCGTCTCCCTGTCCTCAAGCACCACTTCCGGGAACCCTCCGAATTCAAGATACTCTGTTAGCGCTCGCCGTATACTTGTTTTATTTTTGATGATCTCTAATTTATCCATAAACCCGATATTCTTGAACGATAATGTTTCTGCAAAACTTAATGGCGTGACTTTTATCCTGAAATATCTGCCTGAAAGAAGATGCCCGTACTCATTGCTCAAAAGCGAAGATGTGGACCCCGAGATGATGAACTTGATCTTCCTGTCCTTGTCATATTTTGACTTGATCCATTTCTCCCATTGCGCTATATTCTGGATTTCATCAATAAAAAAATAAATATTGCCCTCCGGATTAGCCAATTCCAGATATGCCTCATATATTTTTTCAAGATTCTCTCCGAACCGCGAATCATCAAGATTGATATAGCACACATTCATTTTGCTGGTTTTTGCAAGTAACTCTCTTATGGCCTGATACATGATGGTTGTTTTACCTGATCGTCTGACACCTTCAATGATGATGATCTCTCGAGTGTTCATGAATTCATTGATGCGGGCAATATATTTCTCCCTCATGATACCTGTATCGTCAATCTTATCTAACCACCAATCGTTCCAATAGGCCAACGCCGATTTGATTTCCATAAGTCTTATATGGTAATCAATGATTTAAATAATTATTGTTAATCATAATAAACAATATAACTAAAAATCGTTAATCATAATAAACAACATTCCCAATTCAAAAACAATCAAAAATATATAAATAACCGCATTCAATAACATATAACAAAAAGAGGTCATCATCATGCCGGCAGCAGAAGTAGCATCATCCGCATCATCATCAGGGCTATCGCCCATAGAGATCATGCTCGGCAACATGAACCGTCTCGGCTTCTTCGAATTTCTCCTCCCATGGCTCCTATTCCTTGCGATAATGTTTGCCCTGTTGAAGAAATCCCAGGTATTCGGCGAAGAGGTATCAGTCAATGCAGTGATCGCCGCCATCGTATCATTCTTCATAATCAACTACACGCCGATCGGCATGACACTCGGCACATTCTTCACCACACTATTCGGCATCGCATCCATAATAATCGCCGGACTATTAGTGGGAATCTTATTCCTCGGCATGGCCGGCATAAAGCCCGAAGAGCTCTTCGGCAAAGAGAACAAGACATTTCTTGCGATACTGCTCGGCTTCCTTGCCCTCATAGCATTCATCAGCGTCGGCGGCCTCTCATTCTTCAACATAGGTGGCGACCTCATGGCCACCATGGGCATGCTCCTGATAATGCTCTTTGCCGTGATGTTCATAGGAAAAGGCGACGACAAGAAATAAACCCTATTCAGAAATTCAGCAAAAAAATAACAACCTTCTCTTATCAATTATGTGTATTGCCCGCTAGAACTGATGCCTGGGCTTGAAACAATCAAAAAAACAGCCATTGACTATACTTTCTCATCATCATCCGAATCATCAAACGGATCCACATCATCATGAGCGCTAGCCTTCTTAACCGTCGCACTCTTTGCATGATGCCCCTCATCAATCACAGGCTCATCAAACATATTACGTGAGTCATGTACCTCTTTCTTATTCTCATGGCTCTCCGAGAACAGATTATCTTTATGCGCTCTTCCATCCCTTCTATCCTCTTCCTCAATATCCCCTGCCCCGAACTTATCCGTTGCAATCTCCTTGATCTCACGCACGCTATCAACCAGATTAGGCACGATATCCTTGAAAGCCCTCTCAAGCCCCGCGACTCTCGGTTCCATGTCAATGATTTTTGTAGTATTCTCCTTGATCTTCTCATGTATCAGGCCGGCCTCTTTCCGCCTCTCATCCTGCTGCCCATGTACCTCTGACTTGAACTCGCTTATGATCTGCTGGATGCTTTTTATCTGCGCATTAATCTCCTTGATCTCGACCTTAAGCGAATTCACACGCTCATTGACAACCGACTCCACAACCTCATAAACATTTTCACGTGCATCCGCCTCCATCTGCTGCTGTTGTCCCCCGGCATCCTCAGGCATACTGACATTATCCATACCGCCTCTCTCTGGAGCGATATTAGTAGAATCAGTCAGCTGCGTAGGTCTTCTGGAGAGATCCAGATCCTGGCTATCCATATTCCGCAAATCCTGGTCCAGGTATTGCTCTTGATACCCCTGCGCATTCCCCATATCCTGCGCCTGCGCAAATTGCTGCCCCGGTCCGCCATATCCCGCATCCATTTGCGGTCCTCCCACGACTTCATTTCGCACCGATTGATTCAGGGCATCATCTATCTCCTTGAAACTATAGCCTTCATCCTTGAGAGTGCGGATGATTTCCGACTCAGGAAGACCCTTCGCAGTAAGTTCATTGATGACCCTGTGCGCATCCTTTCTCTCTTTTTTATCCGATGGCGCAGGACTGCCTTTCTTCGCAAATCTTCCAAACAGCTTGAACTTCATAATCTCTCCTGTATTAGCTCTTCAACCTCTTTCTTAGTCACGAACTTACTTGTGATCGGATTTATAAGCTCAAGATAATTCTCAATCTCCTTAAGCTCCCTTCGTGATATCATCTCCTTGATCTCACGATTGATCTTCTGGATATCGACCTCCATATTCGCAAGCCGGTCAAGTATCTGCTTAGTCATATTTTTAGTGGTCGTTTCATCATCAATCATGGTCTTTTTCTGCTTGATAGACTCGGTCTGCAGCGTATTCATCTGCTCTTTAAGATTCCTGATATTCTCCTCGATCTCCCGGATCCTTTTACTGTTATCGTTAACGCGATTGACGACATTATTGAGCATCACATTCATTGCAGGCATATACCCTTTATGTCCTCTTTAATATATATCTTTTATCGAAAATCATTTCCAACCCGCGAAAATCACCCGCAATTCATCTTTTCACTCGCCCTGTAATTCGCCCCGTCTGTACTGGTCGCCCTGACAAACATATTGATCTCCCATTTAAGCGGCTCGATGCCGTCCTTTGTCGTCATGATGCTTGACAGATCCTGGCATGTCAAAGTGAGCTCAACATCCGTCTCATACAATAGCCCGAAACTCACAGCGCAGCAGGTCTTGCACACATCATTTCCTACAGCTTCCCCGTAATCCATACCTATATCACCGAAATATTGCTCCTTTTTTTCCAAAGAGACAGTGCAATATTCTTTATCGGCCTTATCTTCCTCGCAATCAGGCATTTCACATACCGATTCACTGGACGTGCCGTCACATATCTTCCTCGTCGAATTGATTGCGCACTCATCCCTCTTGCAGCTTGCGCACGATTCAGAGCAACACAGATCAGACCCGTAATTCCTCGTCTTTTGACCGACAACAACCGGCTTCTTGGTGGAAATGCACCGGATCACAGTCTGGCAATACACATTCTTCCCGCCGAAATACTCATCATTGTTCTCAAGCATCTTCCTTGCTTCATCCACACCCTCAGCCACAGCTTTCTTGATTCCTCCCTCCCAGCACGGATAAGTCATGCCGAGCACCTCATCAGCGCGAGGACATACGGGTTTGTCACAAGAACACGACTCATGATTCAATCCCTGCGGTATTACATCACCGTCATTCAGTCTCTTGGCAATCATCTTCTTTATCTCGTCATTTTCAACCCATCTTTTCAATACCTCATAGTCGCGCCAGAAATTATTCGGTCCGGTATTCTTCTCAACAATCCATTCATCCGTACTGGCATACGCGCTTCGGTCACTGATTTTGATCTCAATCCCGTCACCTCTGGCAGCAATCATATCCTTATCCGGCGAATAATCCGTATTTATGCAGGATGCAGGCTCGACATCAATCAAAAGAGGCCCGTTCCTTTCCTCAATCATAGCTATATACGAATTAAGACCATCCATCGTCTCGTCATTGACTATCGCCTGCATCTCATCAACATCCGGTACCTGTGGAATCACACACTGCCAGTATCGCGTATCATTGCTATTCGACCCCCCGCTCCTCGCGGCGATATCCACAGCATGACTCACAGCCATCCCGAAAGAAGACTCGACATAAGACTGGATTTTTTCCGTTTCCTCATTCAGTCTCAGAAAGACAAGGCTTTCAGTTGATGTTATCTTCTGATTGATACCGAGATTCGCATTATACTGGACCCATATAAGACCCCCCATTGCAAGCCCGATTGTTATGAAACCCAATATCGCCATACTGATGCCTTTCATTTTAAAAACACCTTTCACCATACATATAGATACACAACCACGTTTTCCTTCGAATCAGGCATAGGGATGACAATTGCATGCGCCATTATCCCGATATTTTCCGGAGGAGGCCCGTTTACTTCAAACGACCTGATATCCTCTTTTTCAACAAAAAAATAATAATTATAATCCGCAATCGTCCGATCAAGATATTGTTTGACAACATTCTTTGGATTGACCTTGGCACTCACCGCCATATATTCATAATTACGTCCTTTATCACCGAACTGCTGCGATTTCCCGATAACTTCTGTGATAGTATCATCAGATCCAGCCGGTTTTATATAATACATATTCATCAGCACAATCTCTGCATACCTGTATTTTTGCTGGTCTGCAAATATCTTTGAAGACTCGACTTTCTGGCTCTGCGTGACATAAAAGAAATAAAGAAAAATCACAGACACAATAATTACTATCGCCATGATATTAAGCATGGATTCCTGTCCCTTCCTGTGGCGTTTTTCTAAAATTCGATACATCAACATACCCTCTATTCCATCTCAATCACGTACACTCAACCTTTTCTCCCGCGGATCATATTTAATGATGGTATAGTGCATCCCCGGCTCAAGTTTATTGAATTCGATATTACTGAAACTCAGCGTCTTGCAGACCTCCTTTTCATCAGTCGCAAGGCATATCATTTTTTTCCCATCCACATCATTCATCATGACCGGATAATCAAGCCTTATTGTGATTTTTGCAGTCACATCTTTTTTTGTTTCAGAACCGATCTTATAGACATTCTCAATCCGCCCGACAATAGATTCAAGATCCCCTTGCATGACCTTGAAATTAATAACTCCTGGATTTACGGCTCCATCATCATATTTTATCGCAACAGGCATAGTCATGACCTGTTCATGCTTCAGTGCTTTATAAATTGACCCTTCGCTCTCACCGAATTGCCATGATTTGCCGCCTGACAGTACATCTTCAACCACTGCGCTCCACCCTAACTTTTCATCATTCATACACGGCGCCTCACGATTGACGAAATCCTTGTTAAGCTCATCAAGCTTACCTGCACTCACAAGATACGGATAACTGGTTGAATTGTCCGCAATGCATCTGATGATGCTATCAAACATCGAAGCAGACTTTATCTTGAAATAATACTCATCGGCTTCATTGGATATGTATATATTTACCTGCATTGTTTTCATCACAAACATTGCGAATATGCTGATCAGAACGATCAGCATTACCGGTTTCGTGAATATGCTTATCTGCGCCTTTCTATTCTGCTTTTTGATCGCCATCTGCCTCACAATCATTACATTCCCTATCACATACATCAAATATCCTGCATCCCTCATCGCATACATCATCATTCGGATCGCATACATCCGGGCATTTGCCATCAGTTAGATCAATAATCCCATCCCTTTTACGTATGCATATAATCTTGGCATTTTCTATATTCGCATCAGATATATTTTCCCTCACAAGATCATGCACAGCTTCTCTTGACGGGTAATTCAGGGACAATTTTCTGTCCTTGATCACCAGTTTGTACGTCTCAATCGGCGGATTAAAAGAATATTCAACAATATCTTGTCTGGATATATATACCCTGCTTATTTTCATTTTGAGGTCATTTGCGAATCCGTCTTCAGAAGAACTGAAAACATTATCCGCCTGATACATTGTAAGATTGTAGAACGACACAAAAAACAGCATCGCAGCTAATATGCCGCCAATCATGAGAATTGACTCAACCGTGACTGATACTCCCTTTCGTATTCTTCCATTAGAGCAAAGCATATTCAATTTATATCTCTCCTGCAATATAAAGTTTGAGAGTTTCAGCCAATAATTCGCTGCTGAGAAGCTGCCATAAAACAAAATCTAAGAATATTTCTTTTCCAGTTCATCCCATTTATCTCTCTTTTCTCCCTTCCTGTATCCGATGAATAAAAGAATTGCAATCAGCAGGAAGCCGACAAGATAATAAACCAGATAGCTCTTACCTGAGATGCAATCCGCATCTTTTCCGGAAGCGCAATCAGTGTCGCATATTCCGTCTTTCACGCCATCGCAGTAGCCGTCATCTGACCCTTTTGGGCAGTCTGCCTTGCATGTTTTGTAACTCTCACCCGTATCGCACTTGCCGTCACCACAGGTTGGCCCTGCATCACATTCTCCGCAGTCTTTCGGGCAACTGCTACAGCTCTCGTCTTTATCGCATATATCATTTCCGCATTTGATGCAGTCCGGATCCTCGCCTGGCGCACAGTCCGCATCACACACAGCATCGCTCTTGCCGTCGCATTTATTCGCATCCTTGTTTGCGCAATCACCCGGGCAATTAAGCTCATTCTCATAACCCTCGCACACGGAGTTCTTTTTGCAGAGATGTTCAGAAACATCCAGAGTATAAATCAGCTTATCCTCATGATACAATTCGATTGTTTTCGCATTTTTAAAATACGGTAATCTTATAAATTGTTCTGCACTTTCAAGCACGACCTCTTCTCCTTTCATATTGCCGTCTTCATCCCTCGTTTCCCTGTAAGTTACAAATCCTATCTGTAACTTGGATTCAAACAGCACCTCATCATCAAAAGATATGATTTTTATCGGGTAATTGCCAGCCTGATCAGCATATACATTCTGGCTGCCGCTGATGATTTTAAAGTCTTTAAGATCCACCGCATCATCATTATGGACATTTAGATATAAGACAAACACTTCATTAGCTTGAGCAACAGCCACAGAAGAGATTAAAATAATAAAAAAGAGCACTATATATTTCATATTCAACACCCCGTTAGCCATGTGCTTAATGCGCTACTTTTCAAATGATTATATCCGTTAGGTCCGAAATGATCCATAGGACTGCAATAATCCATGATGAAATATTTCTTATCATCCGCAGGCGTATACGAGCAGTCAAGACAATTCGGGTTATTTGGCGTAACCATGCATGCATGGCATGGCACATCACAGTCCACATGCCCTAACCCCAGCGTATGCCCTAGTTCATGCGTGGTTGCCTCAGGCCACGTGTCACTCACAGACACTCCATCACCGGGTATGCCTGATGCGCAACCCCCTACAGGGCCGCTAATCCCCTTTGTGATAGCGACAAATCGATTATATATTCCTGCCAGAGCAGCATTATTTAATACGCATGCCCTCGCTTTAATTATGCAGTCTGTGCAATGATCCGTACATGTCTCTTGACAATCTGAAACATCAATATAATGGACTTTTACGTTCTCCTCCGGGTATGGACACTCGCTGAAAGGAGATTTCGCCATAAAATCATTTAAAGCAGTATCTGCAATCGCTTTGTAATTATAATAATCACTTGAACTCGTCCCCCATCCTATGGGTACAAAAACGATATTAAAATAATTTATTATGACACACTGTGTGCCATTCCACTTTTGTCCATTAGGACAGCAGTGCTCATTACCGATAGGCCCGTTGCACACAAGCCCTGCCGCCCCATTGCACTCTAGTGTGCATTCGCAGGGTGTTCCGACAATTCCGGATATCGACATATTCGCAGGGCAATCAGCATTACACACTTCGCAATTCTCCCCGATACCGCATTCATCATTCCCGCAGCACTCGGCAAGCGTATCAAAATCAATAAAACCTCCAGGGCAGTCAGGATCATTGTCAAGGAAACTACAATCCGGAGAACAGAACCCATTGCATTGTCCATCGCACACAAAGCAGTCCTCGTCTTTCAGACGGCCGGGATTTCCCGCATAAGTCGTTCCATTACAATCAAAGTCGCAGGTAATATTATTGTTAATTGGAAGTGCACAATCTGAATCACACACTCCATCTATAATTCCACTTGAATCCGGATCACAAATACCATCCTCGGCTGTTTTGACACAATCAGGATCATAAGCCCTCTTAGGATCATCATCATTATTATAGCAGTCCGGGTCGCATATCCCGTCAATATCTCCGGAATCAATAACCCTATTGCCATTTATGTCAACACAATCGATATCACACATGACATTATCCCTCGCATTCGTGTAACACTTCGGATCGCAGACATGATCGTCCTCATAAGCGCACGCTGCATCGCACACATCATCATACGGGTCGCAAGCTTCGATAGCGACCTCGATCATGATATCCTTCGGCATGCCGGAAGTCCATATATGCAGCTTGTCTCCCTTCTTCACAGGAAAATCACCATCATGTCCATAAACAAGTATTGCGCCAGCTCCGATAGGAGACGGCGTTCCGCTCCTGAAAAACACCAGCGCATTACCATCCTTATCGACAATATCATAGTTCCTTGCCAAGAGGCCAAACTCCTCTTTCGACATAGAAAACGTAGTCTTGACATTTATTGCCTCATTGCATTGGTCATTATAAATTGCTTCAATCAATGCCTGAAAATCATCGTATGATGCATCTTCATCAGACATAGCTTCGCAGACATCATATATGACACTATGTACGTTATTTAGATACATTAGCCCTGCAAAGAACACAACCAACAAAAAATAGGACATTTTCGATTTCATAGTTACACCCAGGCCTAAAATAAATATTGTTTAAGTAGTATATATAATTTCTATTCATCTCAAAAGAAGAAAGCATTAGCAGTCCGTCTGGGATTCTCTGATCTTCTTTATGATTTGTTTCGTACTATAAAGCGGATTTTTCTTGAGTTCATCCAATCGTTTAATCTCTGTATTAAGACCGGCTTTTTCTATCTTTGCCCGAAACTCAGAAACATCATGTATTTGATTAGGCCCAAGAACTATGACATCAGGCCTTATCTCCTTGACAATCTCAATGAAATCCTCATTCTCTCTGCCAAGAACCGCAAAATCCACCGGCTTTAGAGACCGAATCACATCAAGCCGCTGATTTTCAGGAATGATTGGTGTTCTTTTCAGTCTTTTTACAGTCGAGTCCCGGGCAACAACAACAACAAGATAGTCCCCTAACTCCTTTGCCTTTTTAAGAAAATAGATATGCCCTGGATGTATGATATCAAACGTTCCGCCGGCAAGAACAATTCTGCCCTTTCCTTTCAACTGCTCAAAATCCATGAATCAGTTATATATCTCTAAATTTATATTGGTGACTTATGGATTAGCTTTTAACTTCTATCTTGTCTCCGATGATTATATGATTGATAGAAAAGAGGTCCTCTGTATTCAAATTCGCGCCAGACAAGTCAACATTTACTCCTGGTGTCGTGATTGCAGCAGTTATATCTGCAGGTAAAACCGTACCCGTATGCGTGCCTTTGATGACAAAACAGACCTTGCTTTCTGTCATGTCTCTTGTCTCAGCCCAGCACAATTCAATATATCTTGCCATTTCCGCCGCGAATTCCCCAGGAGGCCTGTTTGTGCCTATATCCACGAATGCTGCATTAGGCTCCGGTTCCTCACGTCCGGGATCAGAAACCAGTTTCCATTTTTTTAAAGTATCTCCCTTGAAAGTGAGTATCATCCCTATGACCACGCTTATGACAACAAGCACGATAATCAGCTTTACGATATATTCGATAGCCATTTGCCCTTTCCGTTCATCCCTCATGCTTTCACCACAACTTTGTCGCTGGATTCATTATATTCTATTAATATTAGTGTTTGGTCCCTAATAAATATATTGGTCACATCCCACACAATCTGGTCATTGATTCCGCAGTTGCCGTCATATATCTCTTCATCCCCGCTCTCATTTATGATTATGTTGTTCTGCAGCACATCGCACCCTTTCTCATCCTCAAGAAGCTTGGTGACATTGTATTCGTAGATTGCATCATTTGGCTTTTTTTCAGCAAACAACGCATAGCAAAGTCGGACATTATCTTCCTGCAGGCATCCTGCCTTCTCTCTGAAGCAGGTTATAGAATGCGCTGCAATATCACGTATAAATGATTCCGTATCCGAAGTTTGGATTTTATATCGCTCAGATGTGCATGTAACCGCATCGCAGAACGCCGGCGGTTCAGCGAGATTTGAGTAGGCAGAACAGAAAATGTTTTTAGCGGATCCTCTGATTACGCCCATAAACGAAAGCATTATGACCAAAGCCACAATCCCTAGCGTCATTATGGCTATAGTATCAAAAGCCAAACCTTTTTTACCCATTTATAATAACCCCGCATCGACATCTATTTTAATTAACAATTTTCTATACATTTATCACAAACAACAACCACAGTACCCATACACTCCGTATACATCCCATCACATACCGGTCCGCTGCATTTGCTGTGCATCTCCTCGCAGTTCTTCTCGAAATCACGGCATCTGTCATCGCATTTTGCGATACAGCATTGACCGAGGCACAGGGCATCAGTCTCAATTATCTCGATTCTTCTTCTTGACGCAGAATATGCGATTTTGACTTCGGTATCTTTTTCAATTAATTCCCAATACACTTTGTCTTCTTTGCCGCACTTATTATCCGCGATGTTGTCTAGATTAAGATGATTATTCGGCAGATACTCGCAATCAAGAAACTCATTAAACAGAGTCTCAGTAACATTATCCGTAGCATTGATCTTTATAGTGAAACACACATCACTATTAGGGGCAGCCCCTTTTTTGTTCAGTTTCCAGCAATCTTGTGAAAGAGTTACAAGATATTCGGCAACAAACTTTGGTTCTCCCTCAAGATTATCTTCAACAAACGAATTCTTCACACCAGAGCCGAACTTATTTGCGATCGAGAAAAGCAGGATTCCAAGTGCCAGTGCAAATATAATCATTATCACTTCAGGATAGGCCAATATCGCCGCCTTCTTTTTATTCATAGGTACCAATTAATTCTAGTGTTTAAGGGTATATATAATTTACATAATGCCTATTCGTTTTTGACCTTTCTATTCGTCAATGAATCCCCCAGTATCATGATTTTATAACAACATTATCTGAATTCAACATATACTTTGCCGATATTTTATATTCGCCATCCATCTGGATGCCATCAAAAAAAACCTCGCAATATAATTCCCTGCACATTTTTTCTTTGCCAAGTACCAGGCACAGAGTGTTATTTTCCAATAAAATAGGATGATTTATATGGAATGTTTTTGAATCAGAATAAGTGGCATATCCTCTTCTTCCGGTCATGCATGTATAATCGATAAACCCTGCTACCCGCTCAAGATCCCCTGCAAATGTTGTAATCTTTATATTGCCTGGATTTATCTCTTTATCAGAATGCCTGATTGCTATAGGGATAGTTGACACCCTTCTTTGGTCAAGAACTTCATTTGCCATCTTTTTACTATACTCTGTGGTTCCAAAAGTCCATGCCTCTCCGCTTGTGAGGTCTATAACTTCCGCATGCCATCCGCTCATATAGTTTCTTGCACATTCCGGCTCCACCTTCTGGTATGTTCTATTAAACTCATCCAGTTTTTCCGTTGAGACGATGGAGCCATAAATACCCTTATCTTTAGGATCTTTAGATTCATATGCGAGGCAATCTATTGAATTTGCAAGAATGGATAACGTATCCTTTGTGTCAATAATTGTATCTATTGTCAGAGCATCGTTATATGCGTCATACTTGTAATTTTGTAGTGAATAAATAAGCATAAATATGACTATGAGTGTCATAACAAGAGCAATCGGCTTTACAATATAATACTGGCCTTTCCTGGTTTTCATATATGATATATAACATGCACAAAGGTAGTATATAAATTTATAAAATCAAAAGATGTTTGTCATCAAAGAAATTCACTCAAAATATATCCAATTCTATTAGATACAATCAATATCATCTGCTGGACCGCAGTCGGGATCGCAGATGCCTGCTGCACTCGCACAATCCATGTCGCATACACCGTCATATGAAAGCGTTTTTATGCCGGATGCTTCTGTATATCCGCAGTCAAGGTCGCAGTAGTCGTCTTGTGAAAATCCTATTGGATTCTGATCGTATTTATTGCAGTCCGGGTCGCAAGTGCCCCATATCGATGTGCCGTTGTTCAGGCAGTCCCTGTCACATATGCGATCCTCAATCATGTGCGTGTCGCCATCGCATATCCTGTCATTTTCAGTTTCTTTTGTTCGTTTGTAGCCATTGCCGTCTTCATCAAAATTCTTTGTGCAGTCTTTTAGCTCGTTTATCTTGTCCTTGTCGTTTGTGAAACAGTCTGCGTCACAGACGCCGTCGCCGGCTCTTGAACAGCGCCTGTCGCATACATTATCGAAAACCTTGTGTTTGTTGCATTGCGGGTCGCAGTAATCTTCAAGGATGCATGCAGGATCGCACCTGTCGTCGTTCGTGTTGCAGATGCACTTGTCCTTGCTCAATGAAATGCGCATGTCGTCCTGGTTCTTTACGATGCATATATATCTTGGCTTATCAAGTGTATATGATCGTGTATGCGTCAGTGCCTGGAACGGCGCCCTGATAGTTATGTCATCGCCTTTGACATTTATCTCTTTATAATCTACAGACACGTTGATTTTCAGGCCTTTTGGGATCTCAAAAACAAATGCGACGCTACCAGCTTCCGCTGCGGCATTATCAATATCCCCCGCCATGCTTTTAGCAATCGACCCTATTAGAGATTTAGTGGATTCTTCAGACTGGCCCTTAAATATCATCGAGCCCATGGATGAGAGGATTATGAAGGATATGACTATGCCAAAGGCTAAGAGCATTGTTTCAGAAATTACGATGGCTGCTTTACGGTTCATAATAGCCTCTTTGAACCTCTAGTAAAAATATAGACGATAGTACTATATATTGTTTATTCCTCTAATGAAATGACTTTGACAGAATTTATGGAAACAGCATCTTTCGCAGTCTTTTCAATGATCATCTGATAGGTGTTGGGTATCTTCTTTTCAAGAATCTGGTTCACACGCGAAAAAAGATCCTCCCTCAGGCTTGGCGTACCCATATATGTCATGTTGATGTTGCACTCTAGTTTCTCGCACTGAGGCCCCTCATTATAGAACTGGATACACAGAAATTTCCCGAAAGATCTCTTGCCGTCCGCAATCATGCTCGAGACCTTATCCGGAGGTGGCCCTTTGATATCAGAGCTATATATGGCCTTTATGTTATCCGGGAATTTTGATGTGAGTGCATCCGAATTATGGATCCCTCCTTTGCACACCATCTTTGTCTTTGACAGAAACTCAGAGTATTCCTGGACTGCCATCTGCCTGTTTGTATTTTTCATCTGATTCCCGCCGAGACTCATGCCTATCGCAAATATCAGCATCCCCATTATGGTTAGGCCGAGAATCCACATCCACGTTGACACTTCTGCTTTCATTGTGATCATTCTAAACAATCTATTGGCCGATATAATTATTATGGTGTCATTGGATTAAAGCTTACTGTTCCCGCGAATTGATAAAGTAGGTAGATTCCGACACCGACAGCCACAATCAGCCCCAGATAAAAGATGATCTCAAGAATCCTGGCAATAATTGACAATATGCCTGTCTTCTGTTTGACAGGAACCTGCGGTTGTATCTGTGGTTGCAGAGCAGGAGCTTGCTGATGTGGTTGTCTTGGCGGCATTCCTTCTTGTGGCGGAAATTGCTGCCTGTTCATATTCATATTGTTCCTGGGTGGGACTCGTTGTGTATTGGGGTATTCTGTTTCAGTCGTTTCTCCCATCGCCTCATCATTTTCATACTCTTCCGGACCGTAATCCTCTCCTTTAAACGGTGGTATGTCTTCTCTATCCGGCGTAGTCTGTTCATCAATAGGCTCTATGAATGGCTGATTAGCGCCTTGGCTCTCCACAGCCGGAACGACTTTGGTTCCGCAGGTAAAACAATATCTCTCTCCGGGTTTTAACAACGCTCCGCAATTAGGGCAATATGGCATAAAATCACTTGAATAATAGTATTGACGTGGGTATATATATTATTTTAGCACAGGACTGGCTGTGACCCTCACATTATCTTTTGCTTCTTTTACAATATTCAGCTTATAATTGAACGAATCCCCCGAAAGCCTTGCAATCCTCTCAAGTTTTGATCCTTTCGGAGGCATGCCCATATACGTCATTGTGACATTGCATGCCGTCTTTCTGCAATTGTATTTGTCGTAATCATGCTCTACCTGGAACTGGTAGCACATATGATATCCGCTGCTCAGATTGAGATTTTCAATATAATGCGGCGCAGAATCTATCGGCGGTCCCTCTTTTTCAGAGACGTATATCGCATAGACATTACTGTTCATAGATATCTCTTTTGTCTCTTTTGTGCCTTTTGTCATCGAGCAGATAGAATTGACCGCATTATAAAGCGTATTATAATGTTCCACAACCTGCTGGTTATTCAGCTGTATGATTAGCATCTGGATGTTTTGCTGGGCGCTGGCAAAAACAAATGCAGCAATCACTATTCCGACAATAACCCATATCCATATCGAGATAGATATCCCTTTTCTATAAACCATACAAATACAATAGGTCTGATTAACATATATATCTTGCCCGTCAATGTGCAAGATTGAGCAAAAATAAAACAACATTTATAAATATGCAGACAAGAATAACACTAATATAATATCTTCAATATTTTATTTTAGGTGATATCATGGCAAAAAAAACATCAAGAGGCACAAGGGCGGTCAGGGCCGCAAAAACACCATCATCTGCACATGAGTCGGATAACGCGCCAGTAGTTCGTAGAGAGATATTCAACATGGAAACGCTAAACATTCTTCTAAGCGCAATAATCCTTGTAGTGCTTTTGTATTCTCTCTCCGGCGGAGTTGGCTCACAGGACAACACCCTGAAAGCACCGTCAACTGCGCCCGCATCAAATGCTCCCGCATTCACTTCAGATGTAGCTGCCTGCGAAACATTCTGCACAAACAATCCGCAGCAACCGGGCAGTAAATTCGCAGGTGTGGCTGATAACGGTCATTGCCTTTGCGAGATAACGCTCGATTCGATACCGATTTACGCCCAAAACAAGACAATGACAGCGACTCTCATGATAGACCAGGGTATAATCATAAAAGAAGTGACATTAGAAGACGGCATAGTACAGCAGGCATCAGTTCCTTTTGCACAGTAAACAGTAAATTAACCGGACATCGTCTTTGTGGCAATGGTCTCGACGCGCCCGCTTTTATCCGTGCACTTGACGCGCACTCCATATTCACACATGTCGATTTCGCACAGGTATTTGCCATTGGATACCTTGAATGATCCGCCGATTGGCTTATCCACAAGCATCTTATTGCGCTCGATTATCCGTTTATCCTCATTGATGGAATCAACCTGGAACATCAATGGGCGTCTTAAATTATTATTGTCATTATTGCAGAACATACAATCACCACACAATTTGTTACTTAAAAATAGTAACATATATTTATAAATCTTTGCTTTGGGAAGTTTTTTAAAAATCAACATAACTAATAATGCTTGGATATGATGTATCTGCCATAGAGTCAATCGGCTAGCTTTTTAGCGTAATGATATTCATTGATCATGATCGATTGACAATCCTGAGCACATATAAAAAGCGCATCACACAAGTGACAAGTGCATATGTGGGATTCCACATACAATTAAAAAGTATCGGGTTCAATATATTCTGGGAATAAAATGTTGATTGGAGAGGTAGTGGGCAAGACTGGAACGAAAACATTTAGATTTCGTGCTTACAAAGACGTGAATAAGCTTGATTTTGTCACAGTGAAAAACAAAGATGATCAGTGGATACTGGCACAGATAGACAGTGTCGAAAGCCATCCCGACGGCCGGAATATCGCCGTATGCCTCATACTGGGCTACAGGGAAAAAGGATCTCTTTTGACACCAAAGACACCGATAAAGCCCTCCACTCTCGTATACTCGGCAGACAAAGAGGTCATATACGACACATTAAACCTCTCATCAAAAGGACTTTACATAGGGAAGCTGGATGCGAACAAAGACGTATCAGTATACCTTGATCCCGAAGAATTGATCTCAAAGCACGTCGGTGTCCTTGCCGCAACAGGCTCGGGAAAATCATATACCGTTGCCGTGATTTTAGAAGAGCTGCTGGAGCAGAACATTCCTGTTGTTGTCCTTGATCCTCATGGTGAATATCGTACCTTGCGGTTCAAAAATGACAATGAGAAAGAACTCAAGCTGATGTCCAAATACGGTATTGAACCGAAGGCATATAATGTGGTCGAATACAGCCCCGATCCCCGTCTTAACCCTGGCTCCAAGCAATTGAGCTTCTCAGACAAAAACCTTACAGCGCATGAACTCGCCCAGATATTTCCGACAAAAGCCACATCATCCCAGATGGGAATTCTTTACAGCGCGATTCGTGACGCAAAAGCAAAAGGCGATTATTCTCTCGATGATGTGATAACCTACGTAAGCAACAGCGAAAGTGCCTCAAAATGGAACGTCGTAAACATGCTGGAGATGATAAAAGAGGTAAACCTCTTCTCCAAAAACCCGACAAAACTGCTGGATCTGGTAAAACCAGGTCGTGCTGCGCTCATAAACTTACGGGGCATACCTCCCGAGATCCAGAACATAGTCTCATTCAAGCTCTTGGAAGACATATTTGAACAGAGGAAAGTAGGTCGCATCCCTCCCCTATTCCTCATAATAGAGGAAGCCCACAACTTCTGCCCGGAAAAGGAAGTAAGGGCCTCATCAAAAATAATAAGGAGCATAGCAAGTGAAGGTCGAAAATTCGGCCTCGGATTATGTGTGATCTCACAAAGACCGGCTCGTGTCGACAAAAACGTCCTGTCGCAATGCAACACACAGATAATATTGAGGATAACAAACCCGAACGACCTGAAAGCTGTCTGTTATGCAGAAGGGATAACTTCGGGCCTTGAAAACGAGATCAAGAACCTGAATCCCGGCACAGCCCTGATTCTTGGAAGAGAGATGCCCCTGTTTGTAGACGTCAGGGTACGAAGGACCCGCCACGGCGGCGTAACTGTAAGGATGACCGACCAGCCGGAAATCACCGACGGCATCATGTCCTTTGCAGGCATACGAAAAGAAGAGATAGAACTGACATTAGGCAAAGTCAAAAAGATATACTATCCTTGCTTCCGTGTCTCCAAATCAAGAAACCATTACCTCATTGACGGCATGAAAGGAAAAATATTGTACCGTGAAGGCGAAAAGACAAAAGAATCCAACATGGACCTTACTGATAACAATCTGAGAGTCCTCACATGTCTCTCAAAAATGATGAGCAAAGATGAACTTATATTGAAATCCAGCATGAACTATACTGATCTGATATCTTCTCTCAGCACGCTGATAGGTGGCGGATTTATCCAGGAGACCATCGAAACAGGTGCAGTTATGTACTCAAGAACAAAAAAAGCAGACATCAAGACATTTGATGTCGAGCCCCTTCTTGTCCAGATAGACGGCGATGTCCTGAAGCCGACCCTTACAAGAGAGCAGATATTGCATAAAGTGAAACTCCTGTTCAATGATTTCGACGATATTGAATTGGTATATTATCCATACATCATAGGAAAAGGCTTTATGATTGACGGAATCAGCGGAATAAAACAGGACATTAATTGATTTCTTTTCTCGTTTTGTTTCATGGATATTCTGTTGGTATCCGGAATTATATCTGGACTTATGTATTGAAATACATAAAATATTATAAAGATTAAAAGACATAATACTATATCGACATATTGGAATATTATCGTGATTTGATTCACAATCACAAAAACATAAATTCTGCCGGATATTTGGACCGGTTGGAATAATCCGTTTTAGTCTCAGGATAATGGGGCAGACGAAAGAAAGTGAATGAAATTAGGCAATATCCAGACGAAATTGGGATATGATCCATCTGCAAGACACGAGAAAACTATCTGTTTTGAAGATGACGATGTCATGGTTGAACCGATACGCGAATGATATATTTTTGGAGGCGGTATTTTGAAAATCAAAGTTGTTTGCTCGAAGTGTGAAAGTGTATTTGACTGGACGTGGGGTAAACAAAAAGGGGTTTGCGACAACTGTGACGCTCTGCTAAGCATAAAGGAAGTAAAGATGGCTCAGGGAGAAGTAATGAAACTTTTCCAATAACCTTATTCTTTCTAAAGTAATCTCACATCGTTATATTTGTGATTGGAGTATTTTGTGTCATGGCGCTAGAAATCGTCCGTCACCGCCGCATAATCTGGCTGCATTGAATTGTCTTTTCATGCGATGAGCACTAACCTTTATAAAGAATTGTAATTCATAATAATTATCTTGTTTATAAATAACTTGTACGAAGTGATGTTCAATGGCCAAAAAAAATATTCCGGATGTTCCCGTAATAAAAACGAGTGCAGAGGAGAAACAAATAAAGACGATTGCAATGGATGCAGAAATAAAGATCCAGAACATAGTCGTTTCCGCTAACACTCATACGAAATTCTCACTTGAGATGCTGGCCGCGAATCTGGACGAAGCAGAATATGAGCCAGAATCATTTCCGGGCTTGGTTTACCGCGTAAAAGACCCTAAAGCTTCAACATTGATATTTACCACAGGAAAGATTATCTGTTCCGGATCCAAATCATTCGAAGATGCAAAAAAGGCAATAGATAAAACAGCAGAAGCATTCAAGGCGCTTGGAATAGACGTTTCAGACCATATTGATGTTGAGATTGTAAATATTGTCGCTTCAGCTAACCTTAAAGCCAAACTGGATTTGAACAAGATTGTATTTGAGCTGGGCGAATGTGAATATGAGCCGGAGCAGTTTCCGGGTCTTGTATATCGGCTTGACGTCCCCAAAGTTGTCTTTTTGATATTCAATTCTGGAAAGATTGTATGCACCGGTGCAAAAAGCGAAGACATAGTTTCTTTATCCATCGTTAGGCTCAGGGAGAAACTGGAAGCCATCGGCGCGCTCAAATAGATATGTTTTTATACTTTTGCTCTTTAATCCCTGATTATGAGATTACTTTGTACCTCGGATATACACAGAAACAGTATCATTGCTGACAATATTCTGAAAGCAATAAAAGATGAAAATATTGATGTATTTATTAATGGCGGCGATTTTTTAGACAATCAGTTTGCATATGATTTTTTAACAAAGCTTAAAGTGAGGAGTTTCATAGTGCAGGGCAACTGGGACATGGGCCTCAACTTCAACAACAAATATGTGACCATCGACAATTTCGGCGTATTCCGGTTCGGTGATTACCATTTTATGTGTGTGGGCGGAGGTTTTCCCTTCAGCGTACAGGATGCCTTGGACATTGTAAAAGACATTGACAGCAAGCGATTGATCATAATAACGCACTATCCGCCCTACGGCATCTTGGACAGGGCATGGTCCAACACCCACGCAGGATACCCTGAATACCGCAAATTCCTCGAGGAAAAAAAGCCATCACTTCATGTTTTCGGTCATATCCACGAATCAAACGGCACAGAGAAATTCAACGGGACTCTTGCAATAAACTGCGCACTTGCAGACTACGGTGAAGGCCGTGGCTACATCGTGGACCTTCCGGATAAAAGCGTAAAAGTCGTGAATCTTAATGAGACAAAAAGTGATACTCCCCTCAAATTTCAAAGCACGATATCACACATTATTAGGAAACGAAAACAAAGCCTTTCTTAAGTACTGTGATATCCCTTTGAGGCGCGCGATAAGAGTCAACAGGCTCAAGATTTCGCGCGATGAATGTACATCAAGGCTGAAAGACGCCGGTTTTACACTCAGCAAAATCCCCTGGAACGATTGGGGCTTCTGGATAGAAGACAAAGGCGACATCGCTCTTGGAAACACAATTGAGCACTTCTGCGGTTATTTCTATATCCAGGAAGCATCCTCGATGATACCTCCGCTTGTTCTTGATCCGAAGAAAGACGAGACTGTTCTTGACCTCTGCGCAGCCCCCGGCTCTAAAACAACCCAGATGGGTGAACTCATGGAAAACACTGGCACGATAATCGCAAACGACACGAACATAACGCGCATGAAAGCTCTTCGATACAATTTGGACAAAAGCGGGATAATGAACACAATCGTGACACGCATGGACGGCGCAAAACTGAGCCGGTCCGGCCTCAAATTCGACAAGATACTCATCGATGCTCCCTGCTCTGCCGAAGGCACCGTAAGAAAAGACTGGAAAGTGCTCTCCCGCTGGAGCGAGGTCCTGATATCGACACTCTCAAGGCTCCAGAAACATATCGCCATAAACGGCATCCAATGCCTGAAAGAGGGCGGCACCATGGTCTATTCCACCTGCACTCTCGCGCCGGAAGAGAACGAAGGCGTGATAAGCTATCTTCTGGACAAAGTAGAAGGTCTGCATATCGAAAAGATAAGATTGGACGGCTTGAAGACCCGGCCAGGCATAACCGGATGGCAGGGAACGCAATTCAGGGAAGAAGTAAAGAACTGTGCAAGAATCTACCCTCAGGACAACGATTCCGAAGGCTTCTTTGTGTGCAGGATAGTGAAAGATTAAGTGATATCTATGGACATGCTAAAAATCATGAACGCGAAAGAGAAAAAAGAGTTTTTAAGACAAGTAGAAGACTTATACGGTATTGACAGAAGCATCTTAAAGGATCACGAATACCTCAGTAATTCAGAAAAGGTCTGGATAGCATCCCGTAACATTCTCAAGGGCAACTCCGCAAGATTGACCATCGAGGGTGTCGGCATGCTGTTTGCAAGAATATCAAAAGACTCAGGATCAATTAAGCTCACGACAAACGCAATCCAGCTCTTTGGTCGGCATATGACGAAAAACATACTGGTGCTTGAAAAAGAAGACGCCCAAAAATATGTCCGTGGCCTGGACATATCCGGCTTGCAGCAGACAGGCTGCGCAGGCTACGTGGTAGTAAAATCCGGGCGGGATTACCTTGGCTGTGGCCTCTACAAGGATGGTTGCCTGAAAAACCAGATCCCAAAGCAGCGCCGCATCAAGAAATTCTAGGTCATGCATGCACTAAAAGATATAAATGTCTTTATCTAAAATCATGCGTTTTGGCGGAGGTGGCAGTGGTGGCAGAGGCAGATGACGAATCAAAAACATTTTTATAATTACCATTCGATTCTATAATAGATTCTATAATATCATGGGCTGGTGGCTCAGTTGGAAGAGTACTGCCTTGGCATGGCAGAGGCCGCGGGTTCGAACCCCGCCCAGTCCATAATCCTTTTATAGACGGTTATATTCCAAAAGCAATGCTTGTGATGTCTATTTTTGTTATTAGCAGAATATTTTAACAACCGCGAAAAAATACGGCACTTAAAATTAATTTCTGAAATTTGGCCTTAACCGGATTTCTTCTTAGCAATAAACTATAATCTATATATATCAGTTGCTTCAATAATTTACATGTTATAAATATGTTATTTTATTGCTGTGCTACCGGAGGGATTTCATGAGGAAAATCATAATATCATTCATTTTATTTTTGCTGCTTATTGGTGTAGTCCCGGCATATTCTCAATATTATGGCCCAAGAGCTGTCTTGACAGAAACCATAACAGCAGGATATAATACCCCCGGCAACGCAGCAAGTGGCAGTCTCACATCATTGACAAATGTGGGTTATATCTACGTCTATGTCCCGAACACAGACGATGTCCTTCAATATGTCCGGTTGAATCTATCCTCTTCAGCCACGACAAATACAAACATCAGGAACTGGAACGGCTCCCTCACAGCATACCGCGACTACGCGATGTCAAATCCTGCGCTTTCAACACCAACCAAGATGTATATGAACACAACTGCAGGAAACCAGTTAGATCAATATGCTACTAATCTCAGTTTTGCTCCATCCCTCAACATCTCCATGAGCGTCACTAACACTCGTGCAGGCGACGACCTGTATTCTGAGAACGACATAAAAAGCGCCACAAACATTCTCAGGTTCAACTTCACGATAAAAAACCCGTCATCAAACAAGAACATCGTCGGCACCAATATAACATATAACATTACATTCAACACTACTGGTTCTGGTTTTAATTCCTCCGTATGTGTATTATCATCAACAATTAGCCAGACCGCAGGAACAGCATCTCCACGGCTGAGAGGCAGCGGTTGTACTTATGACGCCATCGAATGGCAGGGCACATTGAATGCAGGAGCCCAGGTGAGTATCATATTCAACGCAACTTCATTGGGCGGGAACAATTATCTAGGGACAGAAAACAACCTCAATGATGACTCAATCGGCGCAAACGCATCATATTTCAACAACACGCACGTCATATCAGAGATCACTTTCACTGGGCGGTTCGCAAGAGGTCCTGTAAGGGAAGGTATAGACCTCATGAAAGGTACTCCATGGCGTGTGAAATCATACATAAAAAATATGGGTAACGAATCTGTTTCAGCAAACGAATTCAACCTCACATACAACATAAGCGCATGGCGCATCTACAACGTCACCGCCTCAACCGGTGCGATATTATCTGAAATCGCTAGCAACAACAACCTGAACTATGTACTTGGCGCAGACAGGGAATACAAGATACCTGATTGGATAAATACGCTGGACACAAAACCATATATCGCTCCATACTTCGACTGGTACGTCATCTGGAACAGCACCAACACATACACCTACAGCGGGTCGATAATCTCGACAATGGCCCTTCCGACCCTGTACGAAATCGACGACAATCCGACAAAAGTTATAGATGGCACATTCGCACCGGAGGTATACAGTGACACCCAGAAGCTGGTAAGCTATAACGTCACCGCACTGCATACAGGAAATAGCAACAGTCAGGTAAAAGTAGGCAAGCTCCAGATATATTCCGTCATTCCAAACAAAGACGTAGGTGGCGGCGGTTATGCTAACATGACAATAAAGAATTATGAAGTTTATTATAAGAACACGACTGGAGTATATAATCTGACAATTGATACCAACGTGAAGGTAACAGTGAGCCAATCAACAACCTCTTCAAACGGCACTATTATTCTTGACCTCGCAGACCTTTCAAGTGCTGATAGATATGGCGCAGCTGGCAATGTGGGTCTTAATATGACCCAAGGCGAGTCGATTGTCTTGCACTACGAGCTCTGGGCATACGAAAACAGTACCGGCAGTCTGACATCAGGTATCGACAACAACGAAGTCTTCTTTTTTGGCGGCAACCAGACATTATACACACAGTCAGGCACGTATCTGGTCGTCAATAACACCGACACACAGACCGCATCACAGAACAGTCTGTCTGCATACAAGGAACTGATCAGCTACAATCCATCCACCCCGCAGCTTGTGAATGTTACAATACAGCTTAACATCACCGGTACAATAGATAACATCAAGTTGATAGACTATATCCCGACAGGCATGAGCAATTACACAAAAGTCTTTATGAGTTCCACGACATTGTCTGCAGTCTACAACCGCACAAAGCTTGGGACAATAACGACAAGCGATGGTATCAGCATGGATGCATGGGAAATCACAAACGCGACGGCAGTCACCGGTTGGAATATCACCAATGGCGATCTGCGCTTCACATACCAACTGAACCTTTCGACACCCGGTCTCTACATCCTTCCCGTCCAGATAGCGGCATTCGACCCAGGTGTAGACAGCGGTATTTCATTGACAAGATACGGCTCAATAAAATACACGCTCCCTGAAAAGACACTCGCGCTAGTGATTGATGAAGACGGCAACCTCCAGTTATTCCAATCAGTAATCGTCGGCAAACCCGCATCATGGAGAGAATCATTCAACATATACAATCCGAACTCAAAACCAGTTAAATCTCAGTTCAAGACAGAAGTCTTCAAAGATACAGTCGAATCCTACGCAAGTTACTACGATGATTACGGCAAAAAGATAGAAGAAAGTGTCGACACAGACATAATCGACAACAAGAAATACATCTTCTGGGAAACCACATTAAATCCCCAGGAATCAAGATCATATGAAATCAGGGTATTGACTCCTCCTGTAGTCGAAGTAGACCGCGACATAGAGATTTTGGAAAAGCTTGAAGACAAGCACGTAAAGCTGAAAGCAGACATCGTAATCAAGAACTTTGCAGAAGAGCCGTACTCAAATCTGAAACTGAACTTAAACATCCCGAAAGACAACATCTTTGAACTGAAAGACGCATTCGGCAATCCTCTCACATACACCGGTGATGGATCCAGTACAACAGTAACAATATCACGCCTCGATGCGAACAATGTCATGACTATCACAATCACATACAAGCAGAGCTATCCGACAGTAATAATAACACCCGACAGGACAAGATACGATTCAGGCGAGATAGCTAACCTTGAGATACTCATAATCAACGGCGGCGAAAAAATAGAGAATCCATCACTAGAGACCGAGATATACACCGAAGACATGGACATGGTATATGCCGACATAATACGTCTGGAAAAAGCCTTGAAGCCTCTCGAAAAGACAGAATTGTCAACCAAATTCCTCGTACCAGTAAACGCACCCACAGGAAAATACATAGCAAACGTAAGATTCAGCGAAGATATGACAGCAATCACAGAATCATCAATAAACTTTTATGTGCTTGGAATAAAAGGCGATGAGTCAAGCAGCATAAAGGTGCTGATACTAGTCCTCTTGGGTGCAGTCCTCATATATTTTGCATACAAGCGGCTGATTCGTGTAAGCAACAAATAATCAAAGGTATATCTCATGGAAATCTTTGGAATATCAATTGAATTGCTGAATGTAATATTTTACTTTTGCGTAGTTCTGGTACTATATTTTATCGTATTAGAATTTGAATTCAGGGAAATCAGGAGTTTGACCAAAGGTCTGGACAGTGAAGAGATGCAGTTTGAAAAAGAGGTACGGGAATTAAGAGAGGAAATAGCCCGCCTTACAAAGATTGTGACATGATGATATTATGTATGTACCGATACTGAATTATTTCATAGACGTTGAAGAGGCAATAGTAGTTTTATGCATTGTTATTGTTGCCTATCTCGCCGTCATGCACATCGAATTCAAACAATTGAAAATCATATCGAAAAAGTTTTCAAAAGAAGATGACGATTTTGCAAAATGCATCCGTGAATTAAAAAATGATGTAAGCGCCCTTAATGACCTTGTAAGGACCAAAGAGATCAGAACAATATCATCTCATGTATCCGGTAATGTTGCCCGCCAAAAAGTGAAAGGATCAAAAGACAAAGAATCCCGGGAAGATAAATCTAATGCATCCCCTGCCCCGGACGGATCTGAAGATTTAGGCAGAGAAAACAATGGATCCTCTGTTAAGGATACCAAATCCTTGAAAGACATGCTTGATAAAGTCTGATTCGTGCCTTTCTCATCTCCGCTATTGGCATCTTTTCTATCATTCTATCAATAGATATGCCACATGCCACCAAATTTTCTGAATTGATTCTCATATAAACATATAAACAACATTCACCAAATATTTGAAGTATGGTGAGGTAATAATATGGCTCTATAATATATGATTTTGAATATTTCATATATCCTATTTTCCATACATTGCCTCATGATTTATAATCACGCTCAATGTGAATCTGATGTCAAAACGAATAAAGCATCTCAATAGGTTGAACTCTATAGTGCTATTCCTCTTCATACTTATCGCGATTTCGGCCTTTGTCATTGGCATAACAGGCAACGAGCCTGTTTTTTCAGAGCAGACTTCATTCTCACTTGATTTAGACGCTCCGCTCTTCAACTACACCCAGACCAGATTCAACGATTCAGGCGAATCACCCCAAATAAATTTTAGCAGTGCCGAAAACAAGACAATCTGGTTTATTCTTCCAAAAAACTCCATAATCACAAAGGCAGAATTCAATCTCACAGGTATCATCAAGCCGTACACTCGCTGTATAAATAATCATGGAGATCCGGATTACAATTCTTGTAGCGGTATCACATCGATATCTGACGTCGAGATCGGAAGCCTCACATCGAATCCTGGCACTTTGAAAATGGGTTTTACTTCGATTTATGGCGCAAGCAATATCATGACAATATTCCTGACAAATAGTACTGGAGATGTTTTGTGGGCAAAAGATGAGTCTGCCACTCCTTATAGAACAAATGACGGTGTGATTGGCGATTTTGTTTCAGATTCCGACAATGAATTCATAGTTGGCGGTTCATCAGACGGCATAAGAGCATTTAATTCATCCGGCATCTTGATATGGAACTATAATGTTGCCGGAGAAGTATCCTCGATTGCGCTTGGCAACATTTCAGGGGGTTCTAAAAAAGATTTGGTCTACGGTTACAATAATAAGATCTGGGTTATAAATTCAAGCGCTTATACGCGCTGTAGCAGTATCTCTCTGGGACAAAAAATCAATTCGATAGTCGTTTCAGACATCAATGATGATTCTTTTGAAGAAATAATTGCAGGTACCGATAATTATCAGATATATGCATTTGATACGAATTGTCAGGAGATATGGAATTATTCCACTGTCAATTATCGTGTGAAATCCATTGCTATAGGTAATCTATCAGCAGATAGCGGCAATGAGATTGTTATGGGAACATACGATAATAGTTCAAATATCGGCAAATACTATCTCCTGAATTCATCGGGCAGTATGATCTGGAATACATCTTATTCAGACGAAATTTATTCTGTCAAGATCGGCGAGTTTGACTATCAGATGCCCGGCCCTGAAATTATCGGTGGCGGTAGAGATGACTACGTGCATATATTGGATAAAAATGGGAACATATACTGGCGATATCTCGCAAGGGCTGATGTCAATGCATTCGCTATCGACAACATATCAGAAGACACGGGTTTCAATACCAATGAACTTGTGGTCGGCACTGGTCCAAATTCTGGTAGCGGCAACTATAACTTACTGATCCTGAACTTCGACAACTTCCCGACAAACATAACCTTGGACATCGGAAACGACGGCACAAAAGAATGGAACTACACAGAAGGCGACGGCAGACTAAGGAACTCCACGCTTGCGAACAACTCAGAACTCCTTGCAGCGATAACCGCCTACATGGAAAGCAACTGCACAGGACGTCTCTGCACAATCCCGGTAACATTCAGCTCAGATGTCAAGGGCATCCTTGAGGTCCGCCTGAACATCACCTACACATACAACGCCACAGAAGACATAAACTACACCGACATAAAATACTGGACCAGGACAGAAAACATTGTTGTGAACGAATCGATAATCGCCCGCGCAAAAAACATCACATTCACCGGCCCGGCAATAAACATCACAGTAAAATACATCCGCATTAACGACACCGCAATCCAGTGCGGCTTTGACGGCACAAACTACACAAACGCGACCATCGGCAGCATCAATTACTGCAACATCTCATCACGCAATCCGGTATTCATCTCAACGCCAAACGTAAACACAAGCAGGATCCTATGGGACGACCGGATGCAAAAAGAAGTGCCTGTGAGGATGTACTCAACCGTCTCATATTTCACTGAAGGTATGGAAAACTACTTCTGGCGAAAAAACATAACAATAGAAAGCAACAACACCTATACGGCCCAGTCATTCGTGAACATAACAGCAAACATCACCCTGAACGATTCATCAGATGCAGTAAGAGGAAATGAGTACTTAAACGTCACCTGGCAGGGCAGCACATGCAACATCATCCCTCCCTCTCCACAATCGACATGCGACACAGAACCGCCACAGACACCCATGGCATGCAACACAAGCATCTTCTATGTCTGCAAAAAAGACACGAACTCAAACGGCGTCTTCGACTTCATCAAATGGATACACCCGATACTCAGCGCAATACAGGCAGTATTCTACCAGGCAGGCGGCGCATCCAACTTAGAGCCCATACTATCGAATGCCAACGTCTCGCCACAATCAGCCACCTGGAAATCCTACTTCAACTATTCCATATACGTAAACGACACAGAGAACGACCTTGTAAATGTATCCCTTATCACATATTCCGACTTATTAGGCGCCTGGATATACCGTGACTCAAAAAACATTACAGGAAACGGCACAGCATGGTTCAACCTCTCGCTTGAAAAAGAAATGACAGGCACACAGAACAGATACCGCTTCGCATTCCAGGACTTCAACAAATCATGGTCATCCCCCATACACAAATCAAACTTTACCCCAAACTACACAGGCCCCAACGTGACAAGACACGACATAATAATTACAGAAATCTCAGGCGACAACAGCGACGCCATAAGAGACACAAACAACACCGTGCTTGTGGTCAGGATAAACGACACGACCTTAAACGAGTTCATAAACGAGACCGATGTCTCATGCACATTCAACATAACATACGACGGGACAAACTACAAGGGAGGATATATAACAAAAGTGAACGAGACCGGATACTGTACCTACTCCTTCACACCGGACAGCACATACGGTATCGGCGCTCAGACCTGGATGGCAACAGTAGACCCGGGATATTACTTTGCGCCATCCCCGCAGGTGAACTGGACATTAAACGTCATCGGGAAACTGAACCTAACGCTCACAGAGCCCGCGCAAGACCAGGTAGTCACAAGAAACACACAGATGAACATGACCGCCCACCTGATAGACCAATACGGTCTGGACATAAATTCCTCATCGATAAACGTCTCAGAATACAACTGTAGCTGGTACTTCAACAACACATTCATCGGGACCACAGCGATGCAATCCGGCGGCTATTGTAACAACACCTACATCCCCGGCTGCATATATGCGCAACTGACAAACTATGATGTCGAAGTGAAGCTCAACTACACAAAAAATCCCGCAAACTACACCATCATGAAGAACGCATCAAAGACACAGATACGCCTATTCGACACTCTCTCGATTACCATCGATTCACCGGTTAACGCAAGCGGCTACTTCAAAGGCGAAACCGTTACATTGAACTCCACAATAAATGACACCTGTGGCACAACCTCAACAAACAGTCCGGGCATATCATGGTACAAGAATGTTGATATAATAAGAATCTATATAAACGAAACCCACGGATTTCCACAGAACAACACGCCCATCATCATAACCGGCTCCACACTGGAAACATCAGGCGCAGACCTTGCAGGCTGGCAGGTAAACTCGACAAGAATCACAGGCATCAACGGCACAATTCCAAACATAGTATTCGAGACCGCCGCCGGCTACCTGGACACCACATCAAAAATAGTGTTCCTGGTGAACCTCACAGCATACTCAAACAACACATACTATCTCACCCATAACGAATCCCAGGTCTCTGGAGCATACACCACTTCATACATCCTGAACGGCGGCTTTGAAGGCGCAACATTAACCCCCTGGACCGGCGACGGGGTCATAGAAAGTGATGGCGGCGAACAGAAAGGCAATAATTCATTGAAACTCTCCGTCTTTTCCAGCGAAGAAGAAACAGACACCATAACACAGGCATTTTATCCGCTGACCACAAAGAACATAAAATTATGGTATAAGCAGAAAGGAAAATATGATACCGCGCCAAACACCTATGTGAACATAACAATCGGCAGCTATATCTGTAAACTGCCTCTCGTATACAACACGAGCGCAGACTACAACGGTTCGTGGAGCACCTTCACCTGCAACGACACATCAATAATCGGTTCAGAAAACCTTACGATAACATTATACACCGACACAATCACAAGCACAGTAGATCTCTACATAGACCACCTCTGTCCATCAGACGACAACGGAAACTGCATATCAGAAGATTACGGTCTCTCCCCGGTCATCACCACAGTAGCCCGCGAACAGATAAACACAACCACAACCGAAGACACATTCTGGACAATCCCGCTTACACATAGCTTAGGAACACGAAAAATAACAGCCGAAGCGACAGGCGCCTATTACGCCACATCATCAAACACGACAAATATCGACATCTACGGCCACAGCAGCGTTTCCACATTCGGCTATTCATCAGCTGGCTGCACTCAAAAGCACTGCTTCGCCGGCTCAACAATAGACCTCACATGCAAAGTGATAGACAAGAACACGACATCGCCGATATATGACTATAATGTGAGCTTCTATGACGGCATAGATTTGCTGAATGCGAACGGTAGCTTCACGACTCCTGCCGGGATAGCGACATATTC
>JBDRKP010000076.1:0-3575 GCA_043813875.1 archaeon
CAACATAAAGCAGTTTATTGATGTCGTTTATAACAACAAAAGGCTTCATTCGTCAATTGGCTACTTGCCGCCAGTTGAATTTGAAGCAAAGGTATTAAATATTTCGTTATCTTAGTGTCCTGATGGAGGGGTGCACTCCAATGATATTGACAAAGAGCAGATTATGAGGGAATTACCTTCTATTGAAGGGTTAGAAGGCTCACTAGAAGTAGCACAGATATTCATAGAGAATATGGATAATCACATTGAGGAGAAAAGTCAGTTTATAGGCGATTTCAACACATTATCCAACGTCTGGTGTAAAGACATGAAATGTAATGACCTATATGAATATGAAAAAAATCTGAAAGAGGTTGGCAGTTATATGCAACTGACTCTTGTCGACCTTGTCCAAGCATTTCCTGACTTTTCGAAAGAAAAGACAGATGATGTAAGAGAACTGGCTTCTTCTTTAGGAATAGTTGCTCAAATAATTGATGATATAAATGATTATGACAAAGGTATTAATAAGAGTGATCTTTATGAATTGCTTAAGAAATATGAAACAGAATTATATACTGTATCTAAACAGATTGGCGAAATTCACAATATTAAATTCCTTAGAAACATGTATCCTCTTTTAACGAAAATCACAGATTCTAAATATTATAAGAATACAAGGAACAATCTACTCAATTATATTCGTTAAATATTGATTAAAATAACAAATAACACATGACTTTGTGGATAACATCAGACGTATAGTCACTAGACTCTCATTAACAAAAAAAAGAATGAGGCCCAAAGACCCATCTGGAAAACTCAGGCTCTTTGGGCAAGAAAGAGCATAAAACAGCTCAACTCAAACTAGCGCATAAGCACTTTATCAAAAGCGCTCAACATCTCCCGCTCCTTGTGCCTTCTTGAAACAGCCTGAAACCAAAAATTCAACGGACTCTCACCAGTTCTTTTGATTCTTCTCATAATATCATCCTCCCTATTCCTTATTTTTACTTTAAACCTAGAAATAGACTGACAAAAGTAGCTTATAAACTTCCCGGGTACGTACCTTGCCGATATGCTAAAAGCATATAACAGCTTTGCCGATAGAAATAGAAAAACTCAAAATACACTACACACTATACTCTCTCCACCTCACATCCCCGCTTGCGCGAACAAGCTTCAACGTCACAAGCCTCTCCATATAATTCCTATAAGCCCTCTCAGACACCTTGCCGGATGTCCTCTCATTAAAAATCGACAACACATCGGACGACTTCAAAGACCCTTTTTCCGCCACAATAGAATAAAGCATCTTATGGTGCTCATTTAAGGTCTCAAGGATCTGGCGCGTCTTCGCGCTCGCCGCATCCTTATGCGCCCGTATCACATGCTCCTTTGTGATCTTCTTCAGCCCTTCATCCTCGGCAAAAAGCGCCGCCTTCCGTAAAATCTCAAGCCCCACCCTGACATCACCCTCTGCCTGCAGCGCCGCAATCTTCAGTACATCAGGTGATACCGCCCCCGGCGCAAAAGAAAGATTGACCCTGTCCTCAAGTATATCGCACATCTCATTGACAGTATACGCCTTGAACTCAAGCCGCTCAAGCGACAGAGAGCTCTTTATCCTTGCATCGACATCAGCAAGAGCGTATTCATCATTAGATATGCATATGATCCCGCACCCGCTCCTCGAAAGATCATAAAGCACATCATAAGCATCAAGGCGGTCAACCTCATCAAGGGCGACAATCAGCTTCTTCCCACTCTTCTTCAGGCTCCCCTCGATATCCTCAAGCAACTCCTTCGTCTGCCTCCTCGGATTCGAAAAGATCTTAAGCTCGCTCACGATCTTTGAAAGGATAGCATGCGTACTAGTGCTCTTCCAGCAATTCACATAGCAAGTCCTTGCATTATCAGTATGGCTGGAAAGCTCATCAAACATCCAGAGAACAAGAGAAGTCTTACCCACCCCTGTAGGCCCGAACAGGAACACATTCCTCATCATCCTCCCAAGAACGACCGGCTTCAGGCATGACGCAAGATAATCCCTCTGCCCTTCACGATGAACAAGCCTCGTCGGAGCAAAGACTTCCGTAAGCGGTTCCTCATTCCTGATGATAGTCGACCCGACATCAAACAGATTAGACATAGACATAATTAAGCAGGACAAATTAATAAATTAATCCAAGATCTCACTCGAAAGTCAAAAGCTCCTTGATGATAGTCATCAAAGAAAGCAGCACCATGCAGCTTGTAATGATAGTATACAACACCACATTGTTGCTCATGTCACAGACAGTGCCGATCTCACCACTGAACTGATAAAGAAGTATCGCAGACGGTACAAGAATAATCACTGAGATGAAAAAATTAAAACTGGACAAAGATCCTTTCATACAACACATATTAGCAGAACCTCTATATAAAATTTTCGAAAATAATCTTATCTTATCCCCCGGTATCAATCGCAAAAATCACACCAAAAACAATAGTCTTGCGCATACAGATATATTGACTTCCCAAAAATAAAAATAGATTTGACAAAACAAAAAAACAATAGCGAGGGATGGATTTGAACCATCGACCTTTGGGTTCCTCAAACGATATGAAAGAATCAATCACTCTTTATCGTCATATGAGCCCAACGAGCACTCCAGGCTGCTCTACCTCGCTACAAAAAACAAGTGCACATCACTATAGTTAACATCGTTAATAAATGGACAAACTAAACCAAAAACCAATAGATGTTAATCTATCCTTATGAATCTTCGATTCATAGGATCCTAAAAATCATCGATTTTTAAGGATATGGAAAAGTCATCAGCCCAATAGTTATGACTTTTACTATAATTACAATAATTACTCAAAACAAACATTTATATATCTTCCCATGACCAAAAAAGACACATGAACGTGCTTGGCATAGACGAGGCAGGCCGCGGACCGGTAATAGGGCCATTGGTGGTAGCAGGAGTAGAACTAAGAAAAGAAGACGAACCATTCTTAAAAGATCTCGGCGTGACAGACTCAAAGCTTTTGTCACCAAAAAAACGCGAAACCCTTGAAAAAGAGATCAAAAAAATAGCAAAAAATGTGAGAGTTATAGTGATCCACGCAAAAGACATTGACAGGGATATGAAAAAAATGTCCTTGAACCAGATAGAAATGAACGCCATGATAAAAATAATCAACTCGATGAAAGACACAGACGAAACCATAATCGACCTGCCGTCAACAAGCGCCACATTCATCAAAGAACTCGCATCAAAGATAACCACAGACACAAAAATAACAGCAGAACACAAAGCAGACCTGAACCATGTAGTCGTCGGCGCCGCCTCCATCCTCGCAAAAACAGAGCGCGACAGGCACATAAGAACCCTGGAAAAAAAGCACAGAGTAATAATCGGCTCAGGATACCCAAGCGACCCGGAAACAAAAAAACACATGAAAGAATGTATCTGGTCACATGACACACTTCCGGACTACATCCGCAAAAGCTGGCAGACAACAAAAGACCTATTGGCAGGAAAAAACCAGAAGAAATTAGGCGAGTTCTGAAAGATTCAGCACACAAAGCATTTAATTCTTGA
>JBDRKP010000077.1:0-37305 GCA_043813875.1 archaeon
TCCTGTGCGCAGCCTCATCATTCGCCTCGCTCACCGCCCTGTTAACAACAAACTTCCTTACATTCCCGCACCCGCATTCATCACACAAAAGAACCACCAGCCACAATCTCCTTCACAAAAAACTCCCTACCCTGCACGATATCCACATCATGCGACCCGCACGAAGGACACAGCATCATATGCGCTGACACCGCGCTCTCCTTCCCGCACCCACAGCACCGTATCATCCCGGAAACAGGCACTATCTCAAGCTCAACACCAGAGAACATTCCCCCTATTTCTTTGCAGAGCATATCAAAATAAAAAAGCACCGGCTCCTTCTTATACGCCGTAAGCTCACCGAGGCACGCCACAACCGTAACCGGCCTCTCTATTCCCCTCTTTTCGCACTCATCGACAACAAGATCAAAAAGCGCCTTAGCAGCCCCGAACTCATGCACATGATCACCCGTCAGCATATCCTCGGCACAATCCTGCCCGTAGGGCACGGCATCACCCTCTTTCCAAGACACGTCTGCACAGCCACCTTATCGCCGTTTGTGACCTCGCCGATGACGCACGCAGACTTATTGAACTTCTTAAGCCTCCGGACAACAAGATCAGCATCATCGCTCGCAGCCACGCACACGAACCTCCCCTCAGAAGCAAGCTCATAAAGATTGATCCCGAGCATCTCGACAACCTTCCTCACTTCACCCCTCACAGGCACGTCATCTTCATATACAAGTATCCCGACCCCATTCTTCCGCGATATCTCATTGAGCGCCGCGGCAATCCCGCCCCGAGTGGGATCCTTCGCGATCTTGAGAAGTCCCTTGACAGCATCCATCTCATCAACAAGCGGCTTAGAATCGCTCACCACATCAGTCTCATAATCGAACCTCTTCGAAAGAAGCGCCACAGCATGCTCGCCAAGCCCACCAGAGAGAATCACCTTATCCCCCGGAACGATCCTGGAATCAAGCAGCTCGCCGTCCGCTGCAATCCCCACGCCCGCCGTATTGATCACGATCTTATCGACCTTCCCCCTCTCCATCACCTTCGTATCCCCTGTCACGACAGGAACACCAGTCATCTTCGAGACCCTCTTTATAGACGAGATGACAGAATCAAGATCCTTCCTCAAAAAACCCTCTTCGATCACAAGCCCAAGACTGATGCCAAGCGGCTTTGCCCCCATCACCAGAAGATCATTGATGGTACCAGAGACACAAAGCTTCCCGATATCCCCTCCCGGGAAAAATATCGGATCGACAATATAGCTGTCAGTAGTGAACACAAGCGTCTTCCCGCCCCCGATATCAAGCGTAGCGGAATCATTTTCATAATTGCGCCACTTCCCCCTGAACTTCAGCCCGAAACTATCAATAAGCGCATCCATCTCGCGCCCCCCGGCGCCGCATGCAAGCGTGACAAACTCATCATCCATTCACACCCCCTCCCCCGGAACCCCGTTCCTGAAATATATCGCGCAGCTCCCCTCATCAGACACCATGCACGCGCCCTTAGGATTGCCGGGCACGCAGCTTCGGGCATACAGCGCGCAATCCGTAGGCTCGATCACACCCGTAAGCACATCCCCGCACCGGCACCCGGTCTTCCCTGGAACCGGCACAGAATCGATCACATCCTTATACTTCACCTTCGCATTAAGCGCATCATCCCTCACCTCAAGCCCTGACCTGGGTATGGCGCCAAGCCCCCTCCACTCGCTATCACAAACATGAAACTGCTCATCAATCATCCTCTGCGCCAGCACATTCCCATCCTCCCGCACAGCCTCCGGGTACCCGTTGACAACAACCCGCTTCCCGTCCCTCACAAGCCCGCAAAGTACACTGATACCCCGAAGTATCCTCTCGGGCGTGAACCCTGTAATCACCTGCGCAACCTCAATCTCCCGGTAAGGCCGGACCCCTGTGATAGTAGAGACATGCCCCGGATCAATAAAACCGTCGAGTTTGACCTCACCTTTAAGCAGCGCCTTCATGGCAGGCGGCACAAGCTTATGCACAGAATACACGCATACTCCCTTAGACAGAAGATACGCGCTCATAGGCGCCGTCGTCTCAAACCCGATCCCGAAAAACACCACACGAGAATACTTCTTTTTTATAGCAAGAACCTCAGCCGCCGAATATACCTCAAACACCCTCCCGCCGGTTGACCGTGCATCCTCAAGACTATACCTGCTCCCGGGAACCCGGAGCATATCGCCGTATGTCGCGACAGGAACCCCCCGCCGCGCAAGCTCGACCGTGCAATCGATATCATATTGGGAGCTCACGCACACAGGGCATCCAGGCCCCGATATCAGCCGGATATTCTTTGGCATGATATCCCGTATCCCGTGCTTCATTATGACATTAGTATGCCCGCCGCATATCTCCATGAGAGTGACATCCCTGCCTATCTCAAGAGCAGCATCCTTTATCCGGCCGATATGCCCAGCCATTATCGCCAAATCATCATCCATCTTAAGACCTTCTCTCAACCTCATTGACATAACTATTGACAGCATCGATAGCTTCCTTTGCCGACATCTCATCAACCTTCTCGATCGCAAACCCTGCATGGATAAGTACATAATCACCGGTAGCCACATCAAGAAGGCTGACATTGACCTTCTTCTTCACGCCGCCATAATCAACAACAGCGTCTTCCCCATCGACCTCAAGGACCTTCGCAGGAATAGCATAGCACAAACAGATCAACCCCGGTCATCAAAGACTTTAACCCTGGAGATAGTTGCACGATTAAATTAATAACCTCTTGCCCCACTTCCTCAAATAAGAAGAACGAACAAAAACCGTACCCGAAAATAATTCACTAGCAAGAAACATAAAAATCAAAAAAAAGAATGCAGTGAATGCATAAGCAGATATGATATACTTGACAGGATATAGCAAAAAATTACACTATTAGAAACACAAGACAATCCCCCAAACAAATAAAAAGCAGCATAGACCAACTAAAAAACATGCAGATAGCAATAATCTCACTTCAGGGCGCATTCACAGAACACTTTGACGCGCTAAAAAATGCATCACAAGAGCTGAAGATAGACACAGGCATAATTCTCGCAAGAACAGCAAAAGACCTGGAAGGCGCATCAGGAATAATCATCCCCGGCGGCGAATCGACGACTATCAACAAACTCCTGAAAGAGACAGGCATGGACAAAAAGATCATCCAGCTTGCAGAAAAAGACATACCTATTCTTGCCACCTGCGCAGGCATGATCATCATATCAAAAAGCGGCGACTCCCAATGCGAAAAGACCGGGCATCTCCTCGGCCTGATAGATATGGTTGTCAACCGCAACGCATTCGGCACCCAGAAAGACAGCTTCGAAAAAGAGCTTGAAATCAAAGGCATCGGCAGGATGAACGCGGTCTTCATACGCGCGCCCGCGATAACAAAAGTGAACGACCCGAAAGCACAGATACTCGCAAAAGTCGGCAATAAGATAGTCGCAGTTAAAAAAAGAAACATATTGGCGCTCGCATTCCACCCCGAACTCACAACCGACACGAAAGTCCACAGGTATTTCTTAAAAAAAGCAATATACGTATCTACCCTTTAGAAACCCTGAAATGATAGAGAGATTTCTTGGAAGCATCAACATTTAAATAAATTCATTATCAACATTTAAATAAATTCATTATTATCACTAACATAAGAACATAAGAAAATCTATAATCATTTTTGGAGGCTTAAAAATGAAAAAAATAATATTAGGAATCCTATTTGTAATAGGCTTACTGGCAATATCAGGAATAGCAATGGCAGAGAGTCCGAAAGGAAATGATGGCGTTAGAGTCATAGCGCCTACAACATCTTCTCTAGACAAAGTTGCTTTCAGGATGAAAGGATGTATTATCATGCATGAATTAAACGACGCAACAGCCCTGAAATGTCCGGCAGACGTAGTTCCAACACTAAATGTCAGAGAAGATAAAGTATTCCATATAATGGATACGGATGCCAATGCTCAGATAAATGCAGATGATGTCTGGACCCTGGGTTACGCGGGTACCGGCATAACAGTAGCGGTTCTGGACACCGGCGTGGATTATACACATCCTGAACTATCAACGAGTATCACTGGCGGAAAAAGTTTTGTAACCTATACTACTGGTTATTTGGATGACCACGGTCACGGCACTCATGTGGCAGGGATAATAACTGCTGACGGAGTTGGGGGAACACCGCCTGGATATGCGAAAGGAGTGGCACCTGATGCAGGCGTATGGATGGGAAAGGTATGTGATGCTACCGGTTCCTGCCTTACAACCGATATAGCAGCAGGAATTGAGTATGTGGTTCAGGGTCCTGACGGAATCCCAGACACAGGGGATGAGCCTGCAAAAATAATAAGCATAAGTTTAGGCGGCGGCGGAACAACCGCAGTAAATTGTGATTCAGATTACCTTGCAGGAGTTGTTAACTGGGCCGTGAATAATGGGGTAACCGTAGCTGCCGCAGCAGGGAACACCGCAGGAATCGTTTCAAGCCCTGGCTGTGCATCAGGAGCTATAGCAGTCGGCGCAGTAGACAAAACTGATGTGAGGGCATATTTCTCAGGGACAGGATCAGCATTGGATATAATGGCGCCGGGAGTGAGCATTTATTCGAGCTTGCCTGGGAACACATATGATAGCTGGAGTGGAACATCCATGGCGACACCGCATATTGCCGCGACAGTGGCTTTATTAAAACAGAAAAATCCGGCATTAACAGACCTTGAAATCAAAAATGCCCTATACAATACCGCAGTAGACTTGGGTCTTCCTTTTCAAGAGCAGGGGCATGGCAGGGTAGATGCATTAGCTGCGGTTAACTATAATGCGCCCCCAGCAGTAGCTACAGAATTCTACGATGGCTTTGAGGACCTGGCACTAACCCCTGAATGGTCAGAGAGCGGAGAAGGGGACTGGAATATTGAAACGCCGATAGAGGCATACAGCGGCTACGCCGCACATTCCGATAACTGCGATACAGAGTGCACAATAGAACTGACAAACGCAATTGACCTGACCGGCAAAACAGGTGCAAAGCTAACATTCTGGAGATGGGTAGACAATGGTTTGGACAGTGGGGAATACCTTGCAGCTGATATTTGGGACGGAAACAAATGGGTCCAGATAGCGTATTGGACAAACGGTGCCGGAGACACGGACGTTTGGGAGTTTGAATCTTATGACTTGAACAATTATTTAGTCAATGGCTTCTCGGTAAGATTCAGGACAAAAGAGAGCAGCAACTTGGAACACGTTTATGTCGATGATGTAAAAATCGTAAGTTACGGGATACCTGTAGAGGATACAGCTCCGCCGGTAGTTATCCTGGAAAACCCGGCAGATGAAACTACAGACACTGATGGAACCGTAACATTCGAATACACTCCCGACGATGCTGATTCAGGAATATCTGGCTGTGAATTGATAATAAATGACACTGCGGAGCAAACGGATACTTCGATAACAGAAGGAATAATAAATCAATTTGAAAAGACTGGAATGACAAATGGGGTTTACGTTTGGAACGTAAAATGTACTGATGGCTCTCCAAATGCCAATGAAGGCTCCGGAACAGCAAGAACTCTGATTATAGACATTGACTCAGAAATGCCAACAATAACAGATGCTACGGGAAACACGACTGGCACCACAGGTGAACCTGTAACGATATCCGCAACCATAACAGACAATATAGGAGTTGTCAGTGCGACAGTGCATTACACACCGATTGATGGCACAGAGACAACTGCTCCAATGACCAAAGACGCTAGCGATGTCTGGAGTGCAGATGTGCCTGTCGCTTCGGATAAGGTTGGAACCATAACCTACTACATAAACGCAGAGGACGCGGCTGGCAACACTGCAGGATATCCAGAAACCGAAACTTACAGTATAACTGTAACAGACAATGATGCTCCGGTAGCAGAAGCTGGCCCGGATCGGGAAGTTCTGCTTGATCAAGAAGTAACATTCGATGGCTCTGATTCGAGTGATAATATTGGTATAACAGGTTACAGTTGGGACTTTGATGCTAGTGATGATATTCCAGTAGATGCAACCGGTATAATGGCAACTCACACGTATACGGCAACCGGTACCTACACCGTGACCCTCACAGTAACTGATGCCGCAGGTAATACCGATTCAGACACGCTTACAGTAAATGTAATAGAAGAAACCGACACCATGCACATAACCAGCATCAGTATGAATCTAGGGACACGACGTGTAGGTAGGAATATATTCTATCATGCGACAGCAACAGTGACAATTGACGATGCTCTTGGAAATAAAGTTGAAGGCGCAACCGTATCAGGCCACTGGAGCGATGCAACCAGCGACATAGACACAGGCATAACAGGCGCCAGCGGACAGGTAGCACTAAACTCCAACGAAATAAAAAACGCTGCTACAGGAACAACCTTCATCTTCACAGTAGACAGCGTAACAAAAGACGGATGGACATACAAGCCAAGTGAAAACGTAGTGGTAAGTGGCAGCACAACAATATAAAGGCAAAAGTGCTGTGTAAGTGCAATAACTCCATGAGTTTGGCGCTGGGGGCTCTACCCCCTTTTTTCTTTTTCTTTCTTAAATATTCCAAAAAACTATATAACCCCCTCAGCCCAAATAAACACCCATGCGCCGCGAAAAGCTCAACGAATACATGCTAGACATCATATTCGGCGCAGTCCTCACCTTCATCGTCTTCCTCGGCATAAAAGAAGACATCCCTTTCATCGCCACCGCCTTCGCGGCAAGCATCTACCTGTCATTCATAAACCCCTACTCAAAATACTCCACACCATGGAACATCTCCGCATCCTACGTAACAGCAGCCGTATACGGCATAATACTATACAACATCCTCAGGCACGAATACGCAACAAACAGTCTCTTCTACATAGCAGCCATATTCCTGACATTCACCCTCTTCGCAGAGACGATAACAATCATAAAAGCAGAACATCCGCCCGCAGCAGCAGTACTCATATCATTCGCATACACAGAGGCGACACTCTCAAACATCGCCCTTTTCTCAATCCTCATAGCCATGATGGTCATAATCGACTACATCTTCGAACAGCTCCTGGAACACAAAAAAGACCTCATGCGCGCGACAGGATGCGAAATAAAGATGCTCCAGGACAAGATACTAAAAAACATCAGCATCGACAACAAGGATTATAAACCCCAAAAACAAAATACAAACAATGGAGCGTCTCACAATCAAAGAAGGTGAATTCCTGGTAAGAGAGGCACGGACATACCTCGAATCATACCTGAGCAAAACAGCCTGCAAGATAGAAAAAAACGACGCATTTCTCAACAAAAAATGCGGACTCTTCGTCACCCTCCACACCCACCCGGACCACAGTTTAAGAGGCTGCATAGGCTTCACAGAGCCGGTATACGCATTGAAAAAAGCCCTGGCAGAGGCAGCGAGATCAGCAGCAAACGACCCAAGATTCCCGAAAGTCACAAGACAGGAACTAGACAACCTCGTGATAGAGATATCCATCCTCACACCACCAAAAATCATCCCCCACCAGACCCATCAGGAGCTCCTCGAAAAGATCACCCAAAAAAAAGACGGTCTGATAATAAAAACAGAAGACGGCCACGGCCTCTTCCTCCCCCAGGTATGGGAACAGCTCACAGAAAAGATAGAATTCTTACAAAACCTATGCTACAAGGCAGGCCTCTTCGACAAAGACGCCTGGCAATACAAAGACACAGAGATCTACAGCTTCCGCGTCCAGATATTTGAAGAAAAAGAACCCAAAGGAAAAATAATCGAAGTCGAACAATAGCCTCATACACACCTCATCAGGCTTCATCAATCAACAAGCACAATACGTGCCGTTTATCCAAAACATAACACCCCGCAGCAGAGTCATACACACTTTTGTCCGTATAACTCCAGAAGTTATACTCAATCGGCGGCGGCTCGCACAGCATAACTATTTATATCAAACTATCATAATAAGTATATTATGAAACAAAAAATCTTTGTGGTATTGGCGATACTAGGAATAATTCTTGTCAGCGGGTGCGTGCAAGAAAAGCCAAAGATTATCCCAAATAATGCCGACGTTTCAGATATTATAAATAATCCGCAATCGTATGATAAGACCACGGCTACGCTTAGCGGGGTTGTAATAAAAAATGTCGGGGCTTTCTTCGGTCCGGAATATGAATTGGCGGTATTTGATACTTCAAAAAGTTTCGACATGGCCACTGCGAAGCAGGTTGCATTGGTTTCAAAGGAAGGTTCGAATACAGATTTGTCAAGAACCGTAAGCTATACTTTCGATGGCCGTAGCTATACTCTGATAGAGCATCGAACCGTAACGCTTAAAGGTACTATTAAATATATTGGTGAAGCTACTGATTCACCTCCTTTTTATTTTGAAGTGGAACAGATAATGGAAAACATTTGATTTTTAGAACCAATGGCGAGCCGTCGCCGAGTTCTCCGTTCGCTTCGCTCACTACGACCGCATTGGTCCAATTGGTCAACGGGAGTTTAACAAGCAGTTTAAGTTTTATAGCACGGCTTTTAGAACATCATGGACCCAAAAAGTTACCTGCAAACCTCAACACTGTAACACACAGCCAAAAAAACCAAAATCTTTATTACACCCCTCGACCCAATAATAAGACATGCACAAATTCAGCGTCTCATTCATACTTTTATTCATAGGCTGGATACTGTTCACAGGCGCCACCTATCCCGCAGAACTCATCATAGGCATCGCCATCTCGATCATAATCGCAGACATCTGCGGCAAATTCATGTTCTACGAATCCCCCTGGCAGCTCTTCAACCCGAAATCCATGATCAACCAGATAATCTACCTCTTCATCCTCCTCTACTCTGAAATCAGATCACACATAGATCTCGCAGCAAGAATAATAACAGGAAACATCAACCCCGCCATAATAAAAATAACAACCATCCAGACCACCGACTTCACAAAGACCCTGGTCGCAAACGCGATAACAATGACCCCGGGCACACTCACCCTGAAGATAGACAGCAACGAAAAAGACCTCTACATCCACTGCATAAACTACACCAAAAAAGAAGACATACACGGCCTCTTCGAAAGATACGCAAAAAAAGTGATACCATGATAGAATACGCATTCATCGCATCAGCAGTGCTCCTGATCTCAAGAGCCATACTCGGCCCCACGTACGCCGACAGGGTGATATCGATAGACACCCTGACAAACATCATAATAGTATTCATGGTAATCCACGCGATCAGGATAAAAAACCCCATGTACCTCGACACCGCGCTCCTATTCGCCCTCATCTCCTACGTCGGCATAATCGCGATCTCAAAACTGGTGAAAAAATGATAGCAGACATCCTCTTCGCAACATCCGCCTTCTTCGCCCTCCTCGGCGCCATCGGCCTCTTCCGCTTCCCCGACTTCTACACCCGCATCCACGCAGCGACGATGATAACGATCGGCGGCGCATGCCTCGCCCTCGCATCACTCGCCATCACCACATACACCACCGAAGGCTACAGCATCATATACACCATAAAGATAATCCTCATAATAACATTCATCCTCATAACCAACCCGACAAGCAGCCACGCCCTCGCCCACGCCGCCTACACCACAGGCATCGTGCCGAAAAACCTGATAAAAAACGACCTGGAGCAATAACATGTTAGAGACAATACCCTTCGAAGACGCGCTATTCGAAATACTATTGCTGGCAAGCATAATCGTATCCATAATCGCGATACACATGAAAGACCTCCTCTACGCCGTCATCATGCTCGCGATAGTCGACCTCTCGCTTGCAGCCCTCTTCTTCATGCTCGCCGCCCCCGACATCGCGATAACCCAGATAGCAGTCACAGCAGCCCTTGCGACATTCATATTCATGATAGCCATCCACAAGACAGAAAGGAAAGAACAGCCATGAAACTGCTGCCAGTATACGGAGTCCTTGTATTCACGATACTCCTGCTCTATGCAGTATCAGACCTCCCGATAAACCACAACCCCGCCGTGAAAAACTACTACCTTCAAAACAGCCTCGAAAAGACCGGCTCACCCAACATCGTCAACGCGATAGTCTGGGACTTCCGTGCCTACGACACCCTCGGCGAAGAGACCGTCCTCTTCACAGCAGTCCTCGCAGTATTCCTCATCGTCCACAGGAAAAGCGAATTCAAGCTCAAGACCCTCAAAAAACACATAAGGAAGATAACGGTGAGATGATGGACCTCATAATAAAAACAGTCACGCGCGTAATGTTTCCCTTCATAATACTCTTCGGCACATACATCGCTTTCCACGGCCACTTAAGCCCCGGCGGCGGCTTCCCTGCAGGCGCCATAATAGCGACAGCATTCACCCTCCTCGTCCTCACCTTCACCGAAAAAGAAGTAGAGAACAGGTTCAAAGAATTCAGGCTCATAGACGCGAAAAGCATCGCAAGCATAGCCCTGCTGGTACTGATCATGCTCGAATTTTCAGTACGCGGAAAACTGCTCTCGCTCCAGGACAGCATGACCGTATGGTACGGCGGCGACACATTTTTCGCAAACATCTTCGGAAGCATGATAGTGGCGACAGGCCTCATAATCATCGTATACTCACTGGTAAAAGAGGAATGGAAACAATGATAGAGACAATAAATAACATCGCCCGTGCATTCATCCCGAACGCGAACACACTGAAGATATTTGCGATATTCATAATCCTGTTCTTCGCCACACTGAAAAACAACCCGGTAGAATACGCAATAACAACACTGACCCCACTACAGCTCCACCAATACCACCACACGATCGCCCCCTTCACGCCCGTCGAACCGGAAGACTTCGGCACGAAACAATACTGCAAGGAAGCGACAGGCTTCATACAATGCGCAATACTATACCCGAAAGAGAACATGCAAAACATCGCGCTCTGGTACACGATATCAGCGCTGGCAGCCGGACTCATAGCAAGATTCAGCAACAGAGGCAATGAACCATGATGATCGCATACTCATACATCACAGCCATAATACTCATAGCCCTCGGCACATACACACTCCTCGCAAAAGAGAACCTCATAAAAAAAGTCATAGGCCTCGGCATATTCACCGACGGCATCCACCTGCTCCTGATATCGATCGGCTACCGCGCCGAAGGCATAGCCCCGATAATAAGAGACATCAGCTTCAGCCAGTTCGGCACGATGGTAGACCCGCTCCCTCAGGCGCTCGTACTCACATCGATCGTGATTGACTTCTCAGTCACCGCGCTGGCCCTCGTCCTGATAATCCAGGTCCACAAGAAATTCAAAACGACAGACGCAAGAGAACTAAGGAGTCTGAAAGAATGATAACAAGCTTCCTATCGATACCGGCGCTCCTGATAGCAGCATTCCTCATACCAGTCGCAGGCATCCACGAAAAAAAGATGGCCCCATACATCGCATTATCAGCGACAGCATTCAGCCTCCTCGCATCCATACTGACGATTCCCGAAATCATCGAAAAAAAGATACTCGTATACTACATGGGCGGCTGGGCCGCGCCATACGGCATAGCGATCGTAGTCGACTCATTCTCACTCATGGTGATAATACTTGTCACCCTCATAGGATTCCTCGCAACCCTCTTCTCACTGAAATACATAAAGGCATCAAGGGCAGAATACTACTCGCTCCTATGCCTGCTCCTCGTCGGCCTCCTCGGCATAACCCACACAGGCGACCTCTTCAACCTCTTCGTCTTCCTTGAGATAACATCACTCTCATCATATGCCCTGACATCATTCTATGCAGAAAAAAAATCAATTGAAGCAGCAATAAAATACCTGATAATGGGCGCATTCGCCACCTCGCTCGTCCTCCTCGCGATCGCCCTTGCATACGGCCTCACCGGCACCCTCAACATGGCAGACCTTGCACGCATACTAAAAAGCAGCACAAGCCCAACCGTCCCAATCATAATGGGAATGCTCCTGACAGGCCTCGCATTCAAATCAGCGATAGTCCCGCTCCACGCATGGAAGCCTGACGTAATTGAGGCAACACCCGTCCCCATAGGCGCCATATTCGCATCAGCATCAACAACCGTATCAATCTACGCCATCATACGGGTGGCATACACGATATTCAGCGCTCCACTCACCTACACGCTCCTCATAGCCGGCACAATCACCATGCTCCTCGGCGCGATAATGGCCCTCCAGCAGAAGGACATCCTCCGCCTCCTCGCGTACTCGGCAATCTCGCAGGTCGGATACATCCTCATAGCATTCGCGACTGATGCCACATCAGGCATCTACCACCTCTTCAACGTAGCCATAATCGAGGCGCTCCTGTTTTTCTCAATCGGCGCAGTGATGATTTCCACAAAAGAAAGCGACATGACACACCTGGGCAGGCTAACAGGCCACCACCCGGTAATACCAGCCGCATTCATGATAGGCATCCTCTCGAACGCAGGAATACCGCTATTAAACGGCTTCTCAAGCAAATGGCTCATATACACGACAACCCTGCAAAGCTACCCGGTAATCATGATAGCCGCAATCCTCACATCAGTCCTCACCCTCGCATACTCCCTGAAAGCATACCAGCTCATATTCCGGTCCAGAAATATAGAGCAAACAAACCAAAAAAACATAGACCCGAAAATACTGGCCACGCTGCTGATCCTTATGATGATCTGCATCTACTTCGGCATATTCGCAGGTTCTGGTGCAGAAATATCAGGAAACATCGCATCCACCCTATCAGATAACACGCAATACATAAAGGCGGTGCTGAAACTATGAGCACGACCCTGGCCCTGGCCTACCCTGACTTCAAATACATCATCGTAATCGGACTGCTCATAGCAGCCATAATCCTGGCCGCAGCAAACATGATGAGATACAAGAAAAAAAAGGCTATCGTAAGCGGCAGTACAAAAACATACACATGCGGCGAGAACATAGACCCTGACACTCTCACCATTTCACCGGACACGTTCTATAAGACATTCATAAAAGCATTCCAGCTCAACAGCCTAAAAAAACTCCACAGCGGATCACTCACAGAATACCTGCACTGGATGTTTGCGACACTGGTGATAATACTAACGGCAATGGTGCTACTATGGTATTAAGAAAGATAATAAACCACTCGAGGATAAAATCACCCTACATCCTGCACTTCGACGCCTCAGGATGCAACGGCTGCTCGATCGAGGTCCTCGCATGCCTCACGCCCCGCTACGACATCGAGCGCTTCGGCGCAGTCGAGAAAGGCAACCCCCGCCACGCAGACATACTCCTGGTCGGCGGCGCGCTATCCCATAAGATGGCCCCGCGACTGAAAAGACTCTACGACCAGATGCCCGAACCCAAATCAGTCATATCGATCGGCGCATGCGGCATAACATCCGGCATCTTCAAAGAGGCATACAACATCTGCGGTCCCCTCGACAAGATAATACCCGTCGACGTATACGTCGCCGGCTGCCCCCCGAAACCCGAAGCCATAATCAACGGCATGATAAAAGCCCTGGCCATATGGAAAGATAAGCTAAACAGAAATCAATAGACACACAATATAAAACGCAGGACAAAAAAATAAAAGACACACGCAGACATCTTAGCCTATATAATCGCATATATCTCTTAACTTCTCAACAAATTCCCGCTCTTCGTCATTGTTAACCATACTAACACAATGGACGCTTTAAGTATATAAACCTAACACATTCCATGAAAATGATTCCAAAAAAAAGCAACCCACCGGATTTGCAAATAAGACCGATAATTGCGCTTCCAGATAAGGCAGAAACCGGCAAAAAGCGCGCTCTTTGCCCAAAAACAACGCGTAAAGCGCACAAAAATTCGTTTAATCCCGAGTTATATCCAATTTTTGGATTACCTCTAAAAAACGAGAGAATGTCCGAAGGACAACGCCTCTCTGACTTTTACTTCGTAAAAGAATTTATGGGAAGGAGGTGTCAAGATAGATATGTCTTCTCATTGTTTAATGTTAAATGAATTTATTGTATCATTAAATGTCTCTTCGTACATACGATATAACTCATCTTGAGAGCTATATGTGAAAATATAAGCTATCCCATTGGCGAAAAATACTACCTTTCTCAGTTTCCATCCGCTATCTTCCCCAACAAGTATATCATACCCATCAATATTATTTACTGAAATTGTAGCCTCATTTAAGATTGGCAACCCTGACATCTCTGCTTCTTTTTTGAATTCATCTGTAACTTCGTGTAAATTTGTGGCTGATTTTACCATGAATTCGAGGTCAACTGAAACTTCTAATTCGTAATCAAGTCCTTCTAATTTTATTTTGATATCCTTTCCGAATGATACGACTTTTTTAATATTCTCATCTGGAAAATCCTCACCAGTATGAATTTCCCAACCGTCTGGATATTCAAAACCATAGTTGAGTTTATCGTCATAAACATACCCTCCGGTTGATAGAGGTCCTCCATATGGTTCTGGTTCATTAGGTAGATTTGGCATAATTGGTTGTTCTTCTGTTTGTATAGCATTTAATAATTCATAAGTTCCACATTTTGTGTCTACATAATTCTTAGTCTTACTATCAAATATAATCTCAACACTTGTTCTCATATTATTGATGATATTTCCGTTGGCATCTACTTGATAAAGAACTATTGGTCTGATAAAATCCCCACAATATACATAATCTGGTTCATAGTCACCTGCATTCCCTAATTCAATATGTCTGCTTCCTAAATCACACATGTAATAACCCTTGTCTGGTTCTAAATTAGGAAAACCTCTATCTTCAGGGGTTGAAGAAAACCACGCTACTCTTGAATCAAATATTAATCTATCAGTTTCAGTGCTGTAATCTATTTTTTCAGCTACCCAAGCATCTGCTTGTTCATCATAACCATAAAGTATAGCGTTTGATAATTCCGGACAAACTATACCTGAACTTTGGTTTGGCTTAGTCAAGGACATCAAAATTCCAGATATAACTGCAATGGCTATTATACCTAAAATAATCGTCAAAATCAAATGTTTTCTAAACCAAGACTGTTTTAGTTCCTTTTCCATTTATTCACCACTCTTAATGATATATATGCCTATGTTTATATACCATCCTGTTATTACGTACTCTCGGTCAATTTTTATGGAAAAACAAGATCCCCTTCTATCTTCTTTTTTTAGAAAAAATAAACAAAAAATCTGACGCCTCTCTCTCGTCCTTAGGGCAGATACACTCGCCTGTGGCTTGAAAAGACGGTAATCCAAAAACTCTTCGCCAATTTTTGCCTTAGGCAAAAACCATTGCACTTTGGCTCGGTCTCCGCTATACTCCGACGAATATAGACTACACTCGGTTGCACCTCGCTTTGTCCAAATTTTTGGCTACGCCAAAAACTTCTTTTAATCGCGAGATTATACGCAATTCCAATTCAAAAATCACGCCAGACAAAAAACACCTTCTGCAATCCCACCAAAATCCCCCCCGGACACAATAATAAATAATTACAGTAACAAAAATACACCATGAAAATAGTGATCTCACTCGGAGGCTCGCTTATAACCGACGGCTTCAGCGCAGAAAAAATCAACGGATACAGAGAAGCCATAAAAGCCATACATAAGACAACAGACAAGCTGGTAATAGTGGTAGGCGGCGGAAAAATCGCCCGCGAATACATAGACCTCATAAAAGACATCGGCATGGACCGTAACGCCCAGGACAATATCGCAATAACACTCACCCACGCCAACGCAAAAATCATATCACTCGCACTCAACCACAAGACCCCCGGCCTCGCAAACGAGACAATCCCGCGCACAGAACAGGACATAACAAATCAATTACAGAACCTAGACAGGTCAAAAATACTGGTCTGCGGCGGCACGATCCCGGGCCAGTCGACAGACAGCGTCGCAGCAAAGATAGCAAGAGACATCCATGCAGACCTCCTCATCAACGCATCAGACATAGACGGCGTCTACGACAGCGACCCAAAAAAGAACATCGCCGCAAAAAAATACAACACCCTCACATACGACAGGCTCAGGGAAATCATAAGCAACAACGAGCAATCACCAGGCAAATACGCCCTGTTCGACAAATCGGCGGCAGACATAATAAGGCAGCACAAGATCAGGACAATAATCATCAATGCGACAGACCCCGAAGAACTCATAAAAGCGACAGGAAAAACCCACACAGGAACAACAATAGAATAAAACAGAATAGAGGTATGCCAGATGAGGCAAATCATGCGCCTTTCAGCGTTCAAAGACTGCACAGATGACATGAAACACCACGCAAAAATACAGGACTTCTTCTATAATTTACTAAAAGACATGGGCTTTGCAAGCCCATTATATATTCATATTTCGAAGATGTCCCTTAAAAAAGAAGCATGAAGAACATATTCAAAAAAGAAGAAAATAGGTAAAATCATGGAAAACGAATGCATGATATGGCTTAAAGAGTGCATGGACGCATTTTCAAAATTGAAAAACTATAGGATAACCGCAGAATATGCAAAAATGAGCCCTGAAACACTCTACATAACACACGGGAGTTCAAGAATAACCCGCGATATTGACCCTGAGACAGTTCTTCTAAAGGGAGATGCAAGCGTAACAATAATAGAGAAGCGCAATAAAAAGTTCAGAATAGACTTAAACCAGAATATCAGGAAAATAAGAAATCCGCTCTTGCGAAAACAGGTGGTGACGCACATGCTGATCAGCGCCCTCGTGCGGATAGAAAGCAAGCGGATGATTACAAAAAGAAAAGAGGGCGAACGCAGAAAAAACAAGCGTATGCCAAAAAAAGAATTTGACGAGATATTTCTGGAGAAGTATAACGGAATGCGCGCCAGATCCCGCCTGCCTCCCATTGCAAACATGGCAAATATCGATGCAGCGATAAGAAAGATACTATCGGAAATAAGGTTCGATTAGGATTGGTGATAAAAATGGCAATATTGCAGTTGAAAATAAGTTTAAAGGTCATCTCCCCCCCAGTCTGGAGGAGAATACTTGTCGAAGACAACATAACATTTGACAGACTCAACAACATAATTCAGGCAACAATGGGATGGGGAGGCTATCACCTGTATGTGTTCGACGTTGGCGGCGAAGAAATCGGCATCCCCGACAAAGAATTTGACGTAGACATGACCGATTCCAGACGGGCTTATATCTCAAAATACCTTTACGCTGAAAACCAGAAGTTTGAGTATGTCTATGATTTCGGCGACAACTGGCAACACACAATAATTCTTGAAAAAATTCTTAGAAAAGACCCGAATGGAAAATATCCAATATGCATCAAAGGAAAAAATGCATGCCCACCCGATGATTGCGGAGGTCCATGGGGATATAAAGAATTGCTGGAAGCCATAAAAAATCCAAGCCATGAGGAGCATAAAGAAATGCTCGAGTGGATCGGCGGCGGCAAATTCGACCCAGAGGAATTCGACATTGACGATGTGAATGAAGAGCTTTCAGAATATCAATAATCATAATGCAGAAAAGAGCGAGCCTATAGGGAACAGCAGTACATCTAAATATGCAGGGCGAAAAAAACACATAGTACAACAATTGCGTGAAAGGAGGAGGAGACGATAGAACCGCCAGTCAAAGATAAAGCAGAGCATCTCATCATGCTTACCACTGAATTTTCAGACAAACATCTTGATGCAGAATATAAAGAGCTTTGCGAAAAGCTCATAATGAAGATGGCGCGCAAACGCAATGTGCCGTTCAGGTACGGGAAACCGGAAATATGGGCTGCGGCAGTCATCCATGCTGTAGGAAACATCAACTTCCTCTTTGACAAGAGCTTTAAGCCCTACATAAGCGCAGAGGATCTATGCGATTACTTCGGCGCATCAACAAGTGCAGTCACAGGCAAATCCAAAAGCATCCGCGACATGTTCAGGATGGGATACTGGGACAGGGACTTTTCCACAAGGCGCATGAAAGAAAAAGACCCGTATGCCAACATGGTATCCATAAACGGCCTGATAGTGGATATACGCATGCTTCCGCCAGAATTACAGGAAATGATGCAAAAAAAGAGAACAGAAGAAGAAAACAGATAACGCTACACTTATAATGGCAGGAATCAACAGGTTACAGGAAAAAGAATTCGAGAAGATGTTAGAGGAAGCGACAATCGATTGCTACAGTGAATACGAAGAATTTTCAGGCATTGAAACCGCACTTGACGACGAACTGGAATTCCCTTTTGATGCGCTCGTGCTTGGCAGGCAGGCAAAAATCACAGGTGTTGATTCTGACAAAAGCAGTTTGCGCGCAGGGATAATAATGAAGGCAGAGATTGACGGGAAGAAGCATGCAGTGGCGCTTACGATGATAGACATTGAAGACAAAGATTCAAAGAACGCAAAATGGCTTGGCGCAGTAAAATGGTGGATGCGATAGCGAAGATTATAAGTGATTATATGGCTGATAACAAAATAGACCTGACATCCCATTTGTAGACACATGATTATCAGTCATCGCAACTGAATTATGTAAAAACATCAGCGATTCATAAAAAGAAGACCCAAAAAAACATAGCAGCCCGAAATGTAGAATAATATAAAAGCACATAAGCCCAAAAGTACATATACAAAAAAAACAGGGTCAAACATGCCAATCACAACAGACTTCGAGATGATAATCAGCTTTTTTCTAATATCGATACTCATATTCAGCGCAATAAACATCATCTACCTCACGCGCATCTCAAGTAGCCTGAAACAGCAAAAACAGGACACAAAAGAAGACCACACAACGAACCGCGACATACTGGCAGAAAAAATAGAGACCAACCACAACATACTCTCAGAACTCAACATGAAAATAGAAAAAATAAATAACAAAAAATGAGCAATAAAACAGCAATGCCTAACCATAAACTGATTGACGGATTCATGAAATATCTTGAAGAGACAGACGACCCGAACTATAGTCAATCGCATAACTCTTGATCACAACCTTGATCCAAAAATCAAATGCGATTGATCTATATGGGAATTCAACATAGTAATCAAAAGTTGTTGAATTCACTATACATAAGGTCCATAGCCGAGCACGGAACATACGCCATAACCGAAGCATTCGATGCATGGAAAGAAGAGACACAGCAACAGGATCACGAATCAATACCAAAAAGAGACATAATTTTAGAATTCTACAAAATGCACAAAAACATCGCCCCGCCATAACACAAAAGACCGAAGACCCTAAAAGCCAGCTACAGCCATATTATCTTCGCCACGGTGTTCCCTCGAACTTCTTCAGCCGGAACGTAAAAACAAGCACAACAGACGCAAAAAAAGCCACAAGATAATACCCGAGCCCCACGATAGAGCCGATCATCGCATTAGTCCATATGCTCGCCGCAGTCGTAATCCCGGATACCCTCCCGCCCGAATTCATGATCTGTCCCGCGCCAAGAAAACCGATACCCGTAATGATAGCCGCAATAGTCCTCGCCCCCGAATCAGGCACAGGAAAATGCACGATACTCACAGCGACAATCATCGCAGTCGACATGCAGACAATGATATGGGTCCTCATCCCTGCCGACTTGCCCATCCTCTGCCTCTCATAACCGATGACACATCCTACAAAAGCAGCAAAAAGCATCCGGAAGACGATCACGAAATCCGTCGCACAGCACTCGATGATATAGTCAATCATAAGCGAAAGATTGCAGAAGATAGCATTATATACCTTTACATCAAAAAAAGCCAACATTTGGTAACGGCACAGGCTTATATTACTAAAAAAACAAAATATAACCCATGGAAAACAGAAATATGCTCCAGGAATTTTCAATCGAGCTGGCGCTCACAGCCGGAAAGATCCTGAAAGACAACTTCAGGACACCCTTAAAGACAAGACACAAAGACCCGACCGACATAGTCACCCACATCGACGAGCTGGCAGAAAAAAGCATCATAGAACGCATCAAAAAAACATACCCCGGCCATGGCATCCTTGCCGAAGAGACAGGCCAGCATAACATGAAAAGCGACTACCAGTGGATAATCGACCCGCTAGACGGCACCGCAAACTACGCCATGGAAATCCCCTGCTTCTGCACATCAATCGCCCTCGCGCACAAAAAAGAGATAATACTGGGCACTGTATACAACCCGCTCAGCGAAGAGCTGTTCACAGCGACAAAAGACAGCGCACCCACCTTGAACGGCAGGCCAATATCCGTATCAGGCACCATGACCTTAAAAGACGCCCGCGTAACATTCGCCCGCTCAAAAAGAGAAGACATGGCAACAAAGACTGCACTAGCATCAAAACTCCTCCACGCGCACACATTCAGGCTCTACGGTGCAACAGCGCTCGACATGGCAAACATAGCGACAGGTCGAACAGACGCCCACGTAGCATTCTGCCAGATGCCCTGGGACTACGCAGCATCACAACTCATCCTAAAAAACGCAGGCGGCAATACGACCGACTTCAAAGGCAACCCACTTGAGATGAAACCAGCAGACATCCTCGCGACAAACACGAAACTCCACAAAGAACTGCTCGGCATAACAAAACAATAAGCAAGGAAGACAATCAGATTTATATTGATAGAGCATAATAATGGATACGAAATACAAGGCATGATCTCAAGAGAATAATAGGTGATAAAAATCGAAGACACCCTGAAGAAAGCCATAGAATACTCTAAATCAGCATCTGATTACTGCGACATCCGCTTAAACTCATCCTTCTCAGAAACAGTCTCAAAGACCCCGAAAGAAGAATCAAGCTCAACCAGCACCTCCGGAGGCATTGGCATCCGCGTATTAAAAGACGGCGCCTACGGCTACACGTCCTGCCAGAAGACAGACCTCGCATCCATAAAAGAAGCCATAGACAAGGCATCAAAGATCGCAAAAATCCAGTCCGGGAAAACAAAAAACAAGATCACCTACATAGAACAGAAATCCATCACAGACACAAAAAGCACCAGAATAAAAATAGACCCCGCTGACATCTCACTCGTTGAGAAATACAGCATCTTGAAAGACGCATTCACCTACGCAAACCTAAAAGAGATAGTCTTCACGCAGGGAAGGATAAGCTCAGGAAAGACAGACAAGATATTCTTAAACACAGAAGGCAGCATAATAAAGACCCGCATCGCAAGAACAATCATCGCCCACACATCCGTCGCAAAAAGAGGCGCCCGCCAGACAATGAACTACGACGTCTACGCAAAGCCGCAAGGCTTCGAGACAATAAAGGAGCTGGACATCGAAAGATTCATAACCAACATTTCAAGAAAAGCAATCTCATTCCTGGATGCCGTAAAGCCCCCTGAAGGCAAGATGGACGTCATAATGTCCCCGCAGGTCGCAGGTACATTAATCCACGAAGTATTCGGCCACGCAGCAGAAGCAGACTGGGTAGCCAACGGCCGCTCGCTCTTAAAAGACAAGCTCAACAAAAGGATAGGAAGCGAGATGATGTCAATATATGACGACGGCTCCATGCCAGGCGGCTGGGGCACCATATACTATGACGACGAAGGCACCCCCTCAAAAAACACACTCCTCCTCGACAAAGGCATCCTCGTCCAGTACATGCACTCAAAAGAGACAGCAGCACGTCTCAACATGCCCCTCACAGGCAACGGCCGCGCCCAGGACCACACCCACACAGTCATTCCGAGGATGACAAACACCTACCTCGCGCCAGGCAGCCACAACATCGACGAGATGATAAAAGACACAAAAAAAGGCATAATCGTCGACAAATACACAGTCGCCCTCGAAGACCCTGCAGGCGGAAGCTTTGAGCTCAAGACCTTAGGCGGCCACATAATCGAAAACGGCGAGCTCAAAAAGCCCATCGAGCGCGCCACCATCTCATCATCATCATTCATAGACACATTCATGAACGTCTGCGCAATATCGAAACGCATGAACAAGATGAACGTAGGCTCCTGCGGCAAAGGGCACGAAGACTGGGTAGCAGTCGGCAACCCATCCCCCCATGTAAAGATCCGCGACCTGATAGTAGGTGGTAACTGATGTTCGACACTATACTAAAAAAACACAACTGCGAAGTCTTCATCTCAGACATATCGACAACAGAATGCCCGCTCGACATCAACGCATCATACACCAAATCGGTCCGTGAATCCGGCTACACCATCCGCACACTAAAGAACAACAGACTAGGCAGTTCATCATCAAACATATTCGACACCGAATCCATCAAAAAGACACTGAAAAACAGCCTCGACTCAGCAGGACACTCAAACAAGCTGCCAAAAGGCTTCTCCTTCACCGGCACAGAAGGCAGCACCAAAGTCAGAAAGTGCCATGACAAGAACATCTCAAAAAACCCGGAAACCATCGCAAGCGACCTTAGAGAGATCTGCGCAAAAAGAGCTTTAGAAGCAAACGTAAATCTCACAAACGGCAAGATAAGGCTGACAGAATTCGAATACACGATCACAAACAGCCTTGGCATAGAAAAAAAAGAGAAAGGCACATACATCCTTGCGATGATAGACTCAAAAGCCGACACAAAAAAGCAGGTATCCGAACTGACATCCACATACATAAGGCGCATATACGATAAATCAGACTTCCTCGACTGGTTTGACAAAACACTCAAGACAACCGCGAGATTCATAGAGCCATCCAAACTGAAAAGCGGCACATACGACATAATATTGAACCCCGGGGTCATAGGCCCCCTGTTAACCGACACGATCGGCTACTGGTCATCCGCCAAATCAAGGATAGACGGCATATCGCTCTTTGAAGGAAAAGAAAACACAACCGTGGCAGCCGAAACATTCAGCGCAACCGACGACCCCGCGTACCCCGACGCCCCCTCGACATTCGGCATCGACATGGAAGCACAGAAGACAAAAAAGACAGACATAATAAAAGACGGCATCTTCAGCAACTACTTCTACGACAACAGGTACTCATCCTACTTCAACACAAAATCGACCGGCAACTCAAAAAAAGCAGCATATACCGGCCCGGAATACATCTACAACAGTTCCGGCTTCTGCGGCCCAAACAACCTCGTGATAAAAGAAGGAAAAGAACACCTAAGCTCAATGCTGAAAGACTTTACCGGCGTATTCATAGAAGCGGTCGGCATACCCTCCGCAGACCGTGAGACAGGCAACTTCGGCTTCGAATTGAGGAACGCATTCCTTGTAGAAAAAGGCGAGATGAGACCGGTAAGATACGGCATCTACTCCGGCCGTGTCCAGGACATCATAAAAAGCGTATCATGGCTCTCAAAAGAAAGAGAGATCAGCGCAGACAGGATGGCCCCCGAATTCAACAGCGCATGCATCTCACCTTACTTCCTCCTGAAAGACCAGAAGATCTCCGGCGAATGAGAGAGCGCATAATAGTCAACGCATTGTTTTTGCGCTCAAATGCGCATATCCGCTGCTCAAAAGAAAAATAGCTTAGGCATACACAAGTGCGCTTTTTGCTCATATTTTGAGAGTTAAACGAACTTTTAGTTCGTTTAATCGTTGTTATATTCAATAAAATTTCAATTTCCGACTACTGTTTCGGGGGAGTTCCATAGTCCTTATAGGACTTCCATTGTAATTTCTCCAGGACTATAAAAATACGAACTGATATTCTTCTTGAATATTTCATACCTATTATTTCGATAATATCCGGCATATACTTTAGCATTAAAATGGCAATATGTACAACCTATCGAGGTCTGGTTTTTGCTATCTCTCAACGATGGGAAAAAAGATGGAATGCTCTTATTTTCACCTGCAAAGGGATAACAGTTACCCATCTTAAATTTGTTGACAACATCTTTATTTCCCATAGGAATTATCCTTTCAGAATGTGCGGGTATTAGTGGCAAGTAATATTGTTCATAATGGCTCTTAGGCATATTACATGAATGGAAAGCCACATAAACTTCATTAAATGTATAGTCCCCAATATTTGTAATAATCATCGGAAGGTATTCTCCAAATTCTGCTTTGTAGAGAAAAGGAGATATTTCTATTTCAACATCGGGTTTTAATTTTAAGTTATCAAGTACTTGATTGTACTGATAGGTGATATGCAATTGAATTAAAAAAATTACGATTGCAAATAAAAATGTCCATAACAGAAATCTTCTTTTGCATCCAAAAAAATCTGCTAGAAAATAAGTTATTTTATTCCATAAACCATCGATGTGTTGATGACAAAATTTAGACCCATCTGAAGCATTATTATTACAATGTCTTCCTTCCTTTGTCTTGCCTTGACAATCCATATATTAGATATCGATTTATTATTTTAAATATGTCTTGCAGAAAACATCAATTCAAGAATTCCTCTCCAAGTTTCTAGACATCAACATCTATTAGATAAACAATATAACGGTGTTATATGTCGATAAAAATATATAGTTTTATGTGTAATTTTTAAAACATGAAAATTAAACGTATAATTCTTTTTTCCATCATATTAATTGCTACTGTTTTTCTAAGCGGTTGCTCAGGTCCGACTTCAACTACAGGCCAATCAATATTTTCAACAACAAAATGTGAAGATGTCAAAGTGTCATATGAAGAACAAGAAGAATACTTAAAAACAGAATACTATACGGAGACGGTGCCTTATACGGATACTGAGTGTGAGAATAAACCCTTAGTTTATAAAAAAGAAAAGGGATCTTGCCAACAACGACAATCAGGTCTATTAGGATTTGGAGATCAACCCGCTGAATATTCATGCACGATTACAAATCTTGATAGTGAAGGTGGAACTTTTTCTATGAGAATTGGTTTTAATGTAGGCAGTCAACAACTTGATACAACAGAAAGCAGATACATATATCCGCAATCGTCAGAGACGTTTAGTTACAGATATGATACAAAAATGAATGGTTGTTTTTGTATCGAGAATGTACCGACAAAACAAGTATGTAGGGATGTCATAAAATACAAAGAAGTTCAAAAAGAAAGACAAGTAACGGCATATCGACCTGTAACAAAATATAAAACGGAACAAAAATGTAAATAATTCATCAAGATAATTAACGGAACTCCCCCTCAAATCTTTCGAATATTTACAGTCCCCCTCACAGCACTCGAAACAGAACACATTCATAACCCTTAAAAAACAGACCGAATCCAACTCATTTCAAAGAAAATATCTGTTTCCTCACAGCTTCAACTTCTTTTTGTTCAAGCACAATATTCTTGCACTTGACAAGGAATGCCGACGTTTTCTTCATGATAAGTTCATAATTTTTATCCGGCACTCTCCTGTTCACATAATATTGCGAATCTATCCTTGCAGAGAACGCTTTATCGATCAACTCAAAATCCTCAGATGAGAAATGGTTCTTCAGAAATCTCTTGGTAAATTCAATAGTACATGAGTGAATCTCGCATTTTACTCCTATTTTCATAAGCAAAGAATAGATGCTATGATAGATCGTATAATACGCAGTAGTCAATTGCCAGTCTCTGCTCTTTGAAGTTCTTAATGTGTCCAAAGCTTCCTCTGCTTTGATGAGGTAAGCATCTCTAAGATTATCGCTTGGTTCAACAAGCTCAATGCCTCTCTTTTGCTGCATGCACCATTTCATTTGATCCATTTCACAACCATCCTGACAAACGTTTCAGCATCATTTATCAAAATATGATTTCCTGCAACCTCTTTTAGCAATATATCTTCATGCATCTCCCTTTCAAAAATCTTCATAGGATAGCTTTTAATATTTATATCAATTCCATACGTTTTACCGATTTCTTTAATCTTACCCTCATCAAACTTTCCAACAATAAATAAATCAAGATCAGAATCATCTTTTTGTATCCCTTTAGCATAACTGCCAAAGACCATGACTATTCCCATCATATATTGCTCTGCTTTTTCAAGCACTTCCTTGATTACATGGTTTCTCTCCAGGAACTGTATTTTTTTGTATTGCTCTGTTAAAAAAAAGAATTCTCTTGAAATAGTTGATTTTTTTATTGAATAAATCTTTATCTTGCCTTTGGTTTTTGATTCCAGAATACCCATCTTTTCAAGCTTAGCCAGGGTAACAAGGGCAGTTCTTGAGCTTACATCAAGGAGTTTTTCAGCTTCTCTGATATAGTAATCCTTATCATAGCCCTTTGTGAACAAGCTTAGAGTCTTCAAATCAACATCGTTTACTTTAGTAATCATATGAGTATTAAAGTAAACGCAAATATTTAAATGTTTTGGTTTTTATCGCTGTGTTACCCGCAAAAAATATAAATAAACGCTCCTCAAAGACAACCGATGATAACCACAATACTGCTCGATTCCGACGGAACCCTCTACGACGAGAAAAGTGCGAAGACAGTAGCAGAAAAAGATGTATCCACGTATATAGCTCAGGCCTCAGGTATATCTTTCGGAGAAGTGCACAACGCATATCTTTCCTCTAAAAAAACAGTACTGGCATCATATCAGGACACGCCGGAACGGAACGACAGGGAATTATGGTATCGTGAACTGCTATCGCATCTTGATCTTCTTGATCTCAAAGACCTGTCACCAAAAGATCTCTGCAGCATGTATTGGGACATCGTGCTCGAAAATATAAAACCCTACGAAGACGTCATAAAAATATTGCCGGAACTTTCTGAAAAATATGATCTCTGGGTTCTGACAGACGAATCGCAGGATATACAGATAAGAAAACTCACAAAACTCGGAATCCATGGATATTTAAAGGGAGTAATATCATCAGACCAAACAGGACACCTGAAGCCACGCAAGAGTGTCTTTGAATACGCCCTTAATCAAACCGGATCCAAGAAAGAGAGCACGGCGATGATTGGTGACAATCCGAAAAGAGACATCAGGGGCGCAAACAACACCGGATTGGTCTCAATATTCATTCGCAGAGGTAAATATTCAGATGATCATTTGGAAGGAGACAATCGCCCAAACTACATAATAGACGACTACTCAGAACTGCTATCAGTCCTTTCAAAAATATGATATGATCTCATCCAGGAAGATCACACGCCGATAATCCAGCATTATGTGGCACATTTATCGCAGTTCCCGGTTTGTACAATTTCAGCTGTTCCACAATTCCTTCCAATTCACCGTTAATCTTCAATGAGTAAGGAGTGACAGGATTCGAATGTAAGACATAATTGTTCGTATCAATTTCAAAAACCACCGGCGTCTCGCCCAGATATAAGTCGCCGCACAGATCATCATGGGTTTTGTCAAGCCATTCAGAAACGCACGGGCACTCATTCTTGGCCCGCTCTGTGATTCTCCTCCATATCTCCTCCACATCATCACAATAGCAGTGGATGAGAAATATTTCATCTACTCCTGCCCCTTTTGCCATATCATATATGGCTTGCCTGTAATCTTTTTTGCCGAAAGTTCCATCAAGTATTATTGCATCATGACCTAAAATTGCATCCTCAGCCAACTTAGAAAACAACCGATAACGCTCATCTTTTGTTGCTTCTGTCGCTATTTCGCCAAGATCTTTAGTCTCATACCGCGGAATACCTAACCTAGGAGCAAGTTGTCTCGACACAGTACTTTTCAGGCTACAGATATAGCCCATGGTCAAGATAATTTTTTTGCCGGACTGATTCATATACAAAACTTTGACAAAAAATAATATAAATATATTCGTAACTACTCAGCCCAAAAATAAGCAACAATCAACGTGTACAAATTTAAGGAGATCATATTATCAAAATCGCAAAATCATGAAAACAACATCAACCGAACTCACCGTATTTTTTGAAATATCTCCTCATCGAATTGTTAATCAGATCAAAATAATATAAAAAACACATTGCATCGGACAATTTACAGCATTCAACGGTATGGCTGAGTAGTTACCTAAAAACAAGCCATTCTGCAAAAAACAATCACATACTGTTCAAAAAATCTTCACAGAATAAAAAGCCCTAAGCATATTTATGATCCCGTCAAGCCCGGCGCTATAAATCAGCACATAAAGCATCAGCCCCCCGATCGCAAACGGCAGCACAATAGCCGCAATCGCCCTCAGGCGGCTGACCTTATGGACGCGCATAAACCCGGAAGACAGCACATAAAGCACATGAAACGGCACGAAAACAACAAGCGGCAATATCCACGCGTATAGAAGAACAGCGGAAGAATACGAGACAACCCCGAAAGTCGCCTCAAACTCCCTTCTTGCCCCCATCATCTTAAGGAACAGGTGAAAAGAGATAGAAAATATGAACAGCTCCACAATCCCCGAAATCACGAGAGCAACAACCAATATGATGCTCACAAAAAAAGTCTTCTTATCCGGCCCCAGCAAAAAAAGAGCAAGCCCAATTAAAAAAGAAAAGGACAGGACATTCACTATAGCGAACCTGAAACCCCCATCATAAATATTCTTTACATGAATCTTGGAAAAGAACCTGTAAGGATTCACCAAAAGATTGAACGACTCACGCAAATGACTCCTCAATTGATTTCACCAATTACTTGCGCCGCCCCGGGCCTTCCACAATAATCTCCCTGTCCTTCAGTTCATCAATCTCATTCTCAATCCTCTTGAAACGGTCAAGCTCAGAATCATTGGCGATAATGACCTCGCGAAACTCCGGCTCAGCTATCTTCTTTAAGATATTCATGATAGTATCGATCGCTTCCCGGTTCTCGATAGCAAGCCTCCCAAGAAGCCGAAGATCATTGACAGTCTTCTCAACAGCAATAACCCTCAGCTCAAGCGCCTTCAACTGCCTGGAAAAAGAATCCTTGGCATCAGTTATATCCCCGTCAAGAACATTCAGCGCCTGGTTGACATCCTTGCCACTCTTATCAAAAACAACCTGCTGCTCAGCAACCTTCTTGATCTGGTCCTTGAGATCCATGATCTGGTGCTGCATCAGATCCATCTGATGAGCGATTTTCTCTGCTTCTTCTTTCTTATCCTTATTATCAAACAACACCATACTACCATTTTAGATTCACGTATATAAATAAATTTATAGTATTGCTAATACTTCTCATACATATCAGGACAATCTTCAGCATAATGTGATATAATGATAGCCGACGACACCGTACAATCCTACTTCGATTCCATCGAAAAAGAGGTCAAAAGAGCCTACGAGCTTGCAGGAGCAGCAAGAGCCAAAGGCTTCGACCCCGAACCCGAAGTCAACATCCCCATAGCCCGCGACCTCGCCGCAAGAGTAGAAGGCCTCGTCGGCACCATGTGCCCCGAACTCATAGGCTCCGGCCTGGCAGACAGCATTCGCAAACTCGAACAGGAATACGGCAAAAACGACGAGCGCGTAGCCATAATCGCCGGCCGCGACGTCGCAAAAGGCGAAAACATAAAATTCGACACAAAAATAAAAGCAATAGAGATCGGCTTAAGAGTAGCGATCGCATACCTCACATTAGGCGTAGTCACCGCGCCGCTGGAAGGCCTCTCGGATGTAAGGATGAAAAAAAACGACGACGGCACCGAATATCTTGCGATCTACTTCGCAGGCCCCATAAGATCCGCCGGCGGCACAGCATCCGCAATGGCAGTCCTTGCAGCCGACTTCATCCGCATCCACAGCAACATCGCACCCTACAAGCCGCGCGAAAACGAGCTGAAAAGATACTCGACAGAAGTCGAAGACTACTACAGCCGTGTCACCGCAAAACAATACCATCCGACCAAAGAAGAGATAGAGTTCATAATAAAGAACGTCCCCGTCGAAATCAACGGCGACCCGACCGAAAAGCTCGAAGTCTCGAACTTCAAGGACCTCGAGAGAGTCGAGACCAACCAGATAAGAGGCGGCATGTGCCTTGTTCTGCTGGACGGCCTCCCCCTGAAAGCAGAAAAGATGCTAAAAAGGATCAGGAAATACCCAAAAGAGTACAAGCTACAACACTGGATATGGCTCGAGAAATTCATCGCCATGAAAAAGAAGATCCATGCAGCAAAAGACATCAAAAGCGAGACCAGCACTAAATACACGCCGAACGCGAAATATGTCGACAAGATAATCGCAGGAAGGCCGGTCATATCATACCCTGCATTACCCGGCGGATTCCGCTTAAGATACGGCAGGTCAAGAACAGGCGGCCTTGCGACAACCTCCATCCACCCGCTGACCATGCATCTGATACCATTTCTTGCCGTCGGCACGCAGATAGCGACAGAACTGCCTGGAAAAGCGACAGTATGCACGCCATGCGACACAATCGAAGGCCCGGTCGTGCTCATGAAAAACGGCGACGTGATCGAAATAGAAAGCAAGGAACAGATAAAGAAACTGAACAATGATATCAAAGAGATACTTTCAGTAGGCGACCTCCTCATCCCGTTCGGCGAATTCGTAAGCAACGACCACATGCTGCTTCCGTCCTCCTACGTAGAAGAATGGTGGGCACAGGAAGTAGACGAAGCGCTAAAGAAACAGGGAAAAAAAGACGAGAGATTATCAAAATACACAACAAAACCATATCCTGCACCCGCACTTGAACTTGCCCTGAAAATCTCAAACGACCTCAGAGTTCCCCTGCATCCCTGTTACAACTTCTTCTGGCACGACATAGAAAAAGAAGACTTAAAAAAACTCATTGAGTGGTTCAGCACAAGAAAAGAAGCGCCAGGCAAAAACACGATAGTACTAGACAAAAACGGCCCGAAAAGGATACTGGAAATCCTCTGCGCTCCTCACGTTGTGGAAGAGAAAGAAGGCTCGATAATCATAAAAGGCAAATCCTTAAGCCTGGACACATGCCTGGGAAAGCCAGAAAAAAACAACATAGCCACCATCCTAAAGACCGTAGACGACGCAAAGACCACCATGGACGCGATACAGGAACTCTCTGGGATAATCATACGGGAAAAAGGCATAACAAGAGTAGGCATGAAGATGGGCCGCCCTGAAAAAGCAGAAAAACGCATCTTAAAAGGCCGTCCTCAGATCCTGTTCCCCTGTGGCGACGCCGGCGGACGCATGCGAAACCTCATGGAATCCTACAAAATAGGCGAATTAGAATCCTCAGTATCCATCTATCGCTGCGACACATGCAAAACAGAAACATACTTCAGCTACTGCCACAAATGCGGCTCCCACGCGACAAAAGCAAAAGCATGCCGTATATGCAACAGGATTGTAGACGCCCCGACCCACTGCAACATGCCGACAGCCGGCTACAAGAAAGTGAAACTCAACTTAAAGACAATGATGGACAACGCCCAAAAAAACATCGACATGCTGGTGATGCCCGAACTCTTCAAAAGCGTAAAAGGCGTATTCGGGGCAAGCAAGAACATCGAGCCCCTTGAAAAAGGCCTCCTGAGAGCAAAATACGACCTCTACGTGAACAAGGACGGCACCACTCGCTCCGACTCCACCGACGTCTCACTCACGCACTTCAAGCCGCGCGAAATCAGCGTCCCGGTAAAGACACTAAGATCATGGGGCTACACCAAAGACATAGACGGCAAAGAGCTCGAAAACGAAGAACAGATAATGGCACTCTTCCCCCAGGACATAATCGTATCCGACAACATCGAATTCTCGACAGCAGACTACCTCATAAAAATCAGCAGATTCATAGACGAACTGCTCGTGAAATTCTACAAGCTCGAGCCATTCTACAACATAAGATCAAAAGAAGACCTCATCGGCCATCTCGTCATAGGATTGGCGCCCCACACCTCGGCAGGCATAATCGGCCGCATCATCGGCTACACCCCCGCGCGCGTATGCTTCGCCCACCCCTTCTGGCACGCCGGAAAAAGAAGAAACTGCGATGGCGACGAGGACAGCGTCATGCTCTTGATGGACGCGCTCCTCAACTTCTCAAGGCAGTTCATGCCAGACACCCGCGGCGGCCGGACAATGGACGCCCCGCTCGTCCTGACGACATGTCTCGACCCCGAAGAAGTCGACGACGAATCCTGGAACGTCGACGTCGACGACACCTACCCGCTCGGATTCTACAGGTCCACCCTCGACTACCCCGCCCTGTGGGACCTCAAATCCAAGCCAAGAATAATCGAAGAACTCATAGGCAAAGAAGAAATATTTCACATCAGGTTCACGCACGACACATACGACATCAGCGAAGGCCCCCACAGGAGCAGATACACGCAGCTCGACACCATGATAGAAAAACTATACGGCCAGCTGGAACTCTGCAAGAAAATACGCGCAGTAGACGCCAACAAAGTAGCAGAAGCAGTCCTCGCCAAACACTTCCTGCGCGACATCAAAGGCAACTTAAGAAAATTCTCAAAACAGGGCTTCAGGTGCGCAAACTGCAACGAGAAATTCAGGCGCATACCCCTCATAGGCAGATGCACAGCATGCGACGGAAAGATAATGCTGACAATATCAGAAGGCAGCGCAAGAAAATACATCGAGCCATCAAAAAGGATAATGGACGACTTCAGGATAACATCCTACCTAAGACAGCAATTTCTCCTGCTCGAAAAAGAAGCAGATTCCATATTCGGCAAAAAAGCGCGCCAGCTCAACCTCTCGAAATTCCAGTAAAAAAGCAGGATGAACGAAAAAGAGCCATCTTACTTCACGCATATCCATGTGAAGGCATATCAACATATCATCCCCCGATGCATCCGTTTCACACTGATTAACAGCATATTTTTCCACAGGAAATGGTGGGGTTCGGATGATTTTGTGTAAGTGATGTGAACAAAAAAGAGAACGTTTATATAGTTTCTCCACAGGAAATGATGGGGTCGTGAAATTACATACCACGATAACAAGACAATCAATCACAACATGAACACCAATCAACCCTACAACCCGATAAGCCTCAGCACAACATAATCCATCCCCGTAAGATAAAGAATCGTAGGCGCAATCAGGCAGTTCAGCAAAAGGCTCTTCTTCGTCCCGAAGATATTCGGCAGGACACCGATAACAGTACCGGCAGCACATATCAAAAGCCCAGGAAACCCCGTATACGCAAACGTGACAAAAATAAGCGCCACAATAACAGCAAGAACCATCTTCCGATAATTGACCCGGTGGACATGCTTGGCCGCCAACTTCCCGAAGCGAATCGTAAGAAGAGCAGAAAGACCCGTCGAAAAAAGCGCGACGCCAAGAAACAGATACACATTATCCAAAGACAGTTCTGGCATAATCTCGCCGATAACGACAGCGCTCCCGCTCCGCGCCCTGCCGATCATATAAAGCGACATGACAGACATGATGATAGCGATAGTATTGATAGTCCCGAGCGCCACGACAAACACCTTCATGCCCCTGATGCGCCCAAGCTTCTGGACAAGGATAGCAGACTGCGAACTCCCAAGCCCCGGAAGCACGCCAGCCACAATACCACCAAGAAACCCTGCAAACGACCCTATCACGGACTCCCTCGCCTTCAGCCTGAAAACCAGCTTCTGTGGCGGCAGGCGGCTCACAGTCTTATAGCTCAGGACAAGCGAGCTGACAGCAAAAAGACCGGTAAGCATCACAAACAACGTATACTTCCTGTTGATGACATGCGTATCCATAAGGATGATGCCATACGTTGCAGCAAACAACGTGACAACAGCTGCAAAGAAAGGATTCTTATCAATCACAATCATATACAACACAGTCACCGCCAAAAGAAGCGGTATGACTGACTTGACAACAGAATACATGACCGGAACAGCAAAAAGCAACAATCCAAACAAAAAAACCATAACAACAATACCAAACAGGCCCCCTGCAACAGAAAGCACAACCGCCTCATAGCCCCGGCCGCGAAGAAGCATCCTGTGCCCCGGCTGGATAGAAAGAACCGTATTGGAATCAGGAACACCCAGAAACACAGAAGGTATGAAATCAACAAAAGAATGAGTGATACCCATAGAAACAATAAATACAGACAGATTCATGGGATCAAGCGAATAGGAATAGAACAGGCTCAAGGCAACAAGAGAGACAGTATTGATATGAAGCCCCGGAGTAAGGCCGGTCACACAGCCGAAAGCGATACCTAAAAGCGCATACAAGACATAATCAATCATTAACTGATTTATTTGGAATTATTTTTTTATAATTTTATGGTCGATCTCAGATAACAATCCATAGCCATGATTCAACAAAACGCAGATCTGCAAACGATTAAGTGTATAGTCAAGGCATGAAATAAATGAGCAAACATCACCAAAAACCAAATTGCCTTGATCTATCCGGGCAAACTTTCAGTTTGCTGGATTTTCGAAATGCTCACCCATTTCGAATTTCGAAAATTGAAAATTTGATCGAAATTTTCAAAATTTCGCAATTCATCCTGAATTGCTTATTGCGAAATTAGGAATTGGGTCACAATTCCGCAATCCTAAAATTGCAGAGCAATTTTAAGGATATGGGAAGGCACCTTGCACAATTTGTTGTGCATTCACTATAGTTCAAAACAAAAACCAAAAGACCAGTTAATCACAGAAAAGTAAAAAAGAATAAATCGATAGTTTTATATACAGGAAATACCCTATAGTTATGTTATGAGACGAGGTTACAGTATATCTTCTATAGCAATTATCGCAGTTATAGGCGTAGCAGTTCTTGCTGCATGGATGAATTATCAATCAACCGCAGGCGTGAAACCCATGGAAAGAATAGCCGGCGATCAGAGTATTCTGAAAGCGAACATGGAAACCGTAAAAAGCATATCCGAACCCACGCTAAAACACGCATCAAACGCAGCGGCACTCGACCTTGCCATAAGAGGTGGTGGAGAAGGTACTGAGACCGTATGGTTCTGTAATGGTATGGACGCAACGATAGACCCCCATATAGCACCATCCTTGCCTGAAATTTTATATCACCTAAGCAACGGGACCCTCACCAATCTAAACACTTTCCTCGACGATTCTACAGAGATATTTAAAGAACTGGACGTCCTCGTAGAACCCTATGAATGTGCAGAAATCCAGCCGGAATTCCATCCACCCAACTGCCCAAGAGATGGCTATCCAATATCATGTGACGGCTGGAACCTGACTGCCACTGGAGGCTCACTATCCAGCAAAGAAAACGAAGGATACCACAAATACGTAGGCGATATAAACACCTTTACAGATGAGAACAGGTTATTCTGGATGTACTACAGGCTCCTGGAAGCACAGAAAGAGGTCCCCATACTTGAAAAAGTCAAGGAAAGATATGACGAAGAAGTTAACTGCCCTCCTGACGACCCTGCATGTTGTGTGACTGACGATAATCTAACAGACTTATACAGGATAGTAAAAGCTGGCGCCCTCGCAGAATTCAATAGTTACTTCGACCAATATGTCACCTGTTCTATCACAGACGAATGTATTGACAGAAACTCAATATCATTGGAAATTACCTGCATCGACACAAAATACAAAATACCTACCGACACTGAAGAGAAAGAGACATATCTTACATGGAAAATCAAAGAGATGATAGCAGTCAACTGCAACAAAGAATGCGTTGTACTAATACCTGTACCCGTAGGAGGAAGCAATAATGCAGGTGGAGGCACAGGCCCAATAAATCCACCTTTGACGGCAGCAGGATATATGGATTATAAAAATCCAGGCGAATCACTCAATTTTGCAAATGCAGATGACTGCGAGATGAAATGCTTCGACATAGATAAATGTACAAAACATTTCGACAAAAAGTTATGTTTCAACCCAAGCTCATAATCCGCGGTCTTTCATTATGAAAAAAGGTCAGACAATTGAAATTCTTGGTTTTTTAGCCTTAGTGGTCGTAGTAATCATTTCTACATTAGGTCTAAAATTAGTGACAGTCGACCAGAAATCAGACGTGATGCAGCTGGCCCAGGAATCACAGGAACTCGAATCTTTCAACTCCGGCGTCAAGACAACAATGGTGATGACCGAACCAACCACAAGCAAATCCTTCGTGGACTTGATGGGACAGATAGCATTCTTCGAGACAGATACACTTCAATTCGGAACCACAGACCATATAACAGAAGTCAATGTCACCAAAAAACTCACAGAATATCTCGATCTCATATACGGCAAAGGACATTGGCATATGGACATACCATTAGTACCGAAATACCAGATGTATGTTATAATTCTTCTCGACACATCACTCAGCATGAAAGAAGAAATAAATGACCTTGCAGGAAACATCGACAAAATAAGCAGGGAAGTTAAACGAACAACAGGCAGGCGAATCGCCTACAGGATATATTTCCTCGACACAAGCAACAACTATAAAAGCATGTTCAATCCAGCTGTTCAGAATAATCAGGACATCAAAACATTTATCCTTGATTCTACTTGCGATTACATCACCCCCTATCCCAGATATAAAAACGAAGCATGGGCAAGAGGCATGAAATGTCTGATAGAGGATAAAAATAGCGAATGGAGCAACATAGCCGCACGAGTCGGCATCATAATAACAGACGAGCCGCCAGGAGGCTGTGAAGATTGTGCTTGCAAAAAGCACAATGACGAATTATACGAACTATGCTGCCCAAGCGTAACTGCCTGTAAACTGATACCGGACGGCCCATATTGCACATACAAAGAGGCCGACATTGATGAATTGATAGCCACAGCAATCAACATAAATATGAACATCTACGCCATGCAAGCAGACCCATGTGAATGGCCATTCAACGAAATCCCAAGAGATCATCAATGCAGCTTTTCTCCTAAAATCATATACACATGCGGAGGTGAAGAAAAACTGACAGAATTCACACAAAAACTGGCCACAGGCACAGGCGGAAAATGGTTCGAACTCGGGAACCCAGATGAAGTAACAGAACGTCTCAAAGAAATAGCGCTCTCACAGCCCATACCGGAGACACCATTCGAACTGGGCACCACCATCCCGACAAGCAAAAGAATACATAGCTATGTAATACCTGCACCGACACCGATTCCAGGCGTATACTCAAACGTCGTGTTAAAACAATGGAACTAAAAAGACAGAACAAAACACAGTAAAGACGACACGCCTCATATTTCTCCAATCGAAACCATCCAATTGTAAAAAGAAGGAGGAAACTCAAAAAAGCAATTGATAAGCTGAAGTTTCTTTTTGAACAAGCAGAATCGAGTCGGTAGCGACAAACCATCGCAATAAAATATCACCCAATAAATCGATTGTGGGACAGAATTCCCTTGATTCTTTGATTGGTGTAAACTCAATGTTTACAGATACCCAATAATAAAATAAAACATATCTCTTAATAAAACCAATATAGTGCATGGGCGCGGGAGATATTAAAACAAAGGATGTTAG
>JBDRKP010000078.1:0-8550 GCA_043813875.1 archaeon
GACATCATAGAACACATCCGCCCTGACCCGAAAACAAGTCTCAGGCTGACAAGATAAAAAGCCAGATGGAGCCAATACTTCTTCTCAATAAAGAAAAAATACTTCCTTTTTGCAAACAAATAGCCGGCCACAAAAAACAAAAACACCATAAGAAAATAAACGTAAAAAATAGACAACAGCAAAGATCCAAATACAACCAGATCCATCAGAATCGCCTTTACCGGAAATCCGGCACGCCTATAATATGCCACCAATTCTCGCCCGTGGACAAAAGCCCTGCGATAAACCTTACCCAAAGTGTCCGGTTCCTTGTGCTTCCAGACAGCTTTGCGCTCAAAAACGATACGATATCCCAAATCTCGTACCTTTTTACCCAGCAAAATATCTTCTCCATGATTCAGCGACTCAACAAATCCACCTGCTTTCTCTACCAACTCCTTTCTGTACATCCATCCCGTAAAGGGCTTATAATCACTGAACCGCGCATTTAATTCAGCCGCTCTGCACTTGGTCCATACGCTAGTTAGATTCCAGACTTCAAGCTTCCCTATAACACCGCCAACAGAATCATCCTCAAAATGCCTGTAGCAATCAGCAAGAAAATTAGGCGAATAAAAAGCATCAGCTTCTACGAAAAAAACAACATCAGCCCTGGCGGCCCTCAAGCCGATATTTCGTACAGCAGAACGGCCGACATGCCTGGATTCAATAATCTTGATACCCATTGTTTTCCTAAGAACATCCAGCGTATCATCAGTCGAACCATCATCAACAACAATAATCTCAAACCCGGAAAACTTTTGTTTAAGAATAGACATTAGACATTCACGAATATACTTCTCACCATTATAGACAGGTACAATACATGATAACTTCATAATATCACAACGCATAATAGTTAAGAATACTATTATAGATTCCAAATATAATAAATCTCGATTAAAATAATACAAAAGAAATCACTTAAAGGTTTGAAACCATATAGAAAGCACGAAACAGAAAGTGAGATTTATGACAACCGCCAAAAAATCACTAATACTGCTTTTGATATGTGGTTTTGCCTTTCTATACTTCGCTCTCAACAAAATAGACGACTTTGATTATCAGGTCGATGAACCCCTGTGGGTGCATCTCTCAAAAATACAGGAAAATCATGGCATAATTCTCGACACTGAATTTGCGCCGCCATTGCCGTTTTGGATAAACGGACTCGCCCTAAAAATCACAAAAAACAACCTTGCTCCCCGATATATGTCCATCCTTATATTCATCGCCACCCTAATCATAACATACAGATTGCTTGACAATCTACAAATAACAAGGACAAAAAAAATGCTATTCATGTCAGCGCTCCTCATAAACCCTTACTTCATACTCTATTCAAGAACTGCGATGACAGACATACATTACTTCAGTTTCATGTGGTTGTCAATATTATCATTATACATCTATCTCGAAAAAAAAGAAAAAAAATACATAACATTGAGCGGGATATTCTTCTCATTGTCCGCACTCACAAAACACATCTCACTCGTATTCTACCCTCTATTCATCATAGCAATGATGACATTACAAAAAAAAAGAAAACTCACAAAAAAAGATATTTTAACATTTCTGGCATACTCTTCAATTGGATTCATATTTCTTGGCGCTGTAGACATTGCCGGCTTCCTCAAGACCGGCGAGACATATTCGTTCTTGTCCAGACTTATAAAAATAGTCAATATCTTGCCATTTATCGAAATCGCATCAAACAAAGCACAAGGTACGCTCATAACAGAACCAGCAATGTTAGTCGGTCGCGCCATAAAATACACGACAGCCATCCTGCTGTACACATTCCCATTCATCCCACTTCTGATTAAATTCAAAATAAACAAAAACAAAAAAACAGCAGAAACATTACTTACACCTGACCAGAAACATATTCTTGCAATCATCCTGGGTATGCTTTCAATATCAATATTCCTTACCGAAGGTTACATGAGGCAACTCATAGTAATCTACCCACTGACATATCTATTCGTAATAAAAAACACAAAAATTAACGCATTAAAAGCGTTCTCGATATTTGCAGTATGGTGTCTGATCATAAACATATACGCATTCAGTCTATTTGACACAAAAATATTCGGCAGCAGCAGAGATTATCTGGAAGACGTAGCCGATACAAAACTTCAGATGTTTGAATACATAAATTCTAACACAGATAAAAATGACATCGTAATCACAAACATATATCCGGACATCATGAACGCCAAAGAAAGCATCCTGACGAGCATATCAACGAAATCACCACCCGAAAACGCAAAATACATAATGTACGACCCAGAGGCGATAAAAGATAAAAAAGAGAAACAAGAAATAGAGAACAATCTCAAATACCACGACCTTGAAAAAACATTCGAATATAAAAACATTACAGAACACTATATTTACAAAGTAAACAAAACCCGGTGGGACAGCAAAGAAAAAAGAAGACCAATATCCCCTGTACTCATGTTCAATGACATCATAAAATAACCCCAAAAGGTAATTATATGAAAAAAACAAGAAAAAACACCAATAAGCCAAAAACCACACAAACACAAAAAACAGGAAAAATAAGACCACAAGAAGACTCTGTTAACCATTTTTATTGGATACTGCTGATAATCATAATCGTATCCGGCCTATACTTCCGTACCGTAGACTATGCACTGGAAGGCATCAAAGGCGATGCACCATTAATACTCGCAGCAGGCCTTCTGTGGTTCTATCCTCACGATTTCCACCCCAGTCTCATGCAATATAATCCGACTGTCCCAAATTATCTCATCGCCTCCGGATGCATGCTTTCCGGCGAAGATTTCTCAGCAATATCCAATGCAAAGCCTTTCTTCATACCAAACATTCCTGCCCTCATCGGCAGGCCATATGCCGCCGCCGAAAACTACTGCTTCATACCCGTCTATATCGCAAGCATATTAGTCTTTCTCGGTCTGATAACATTCTCTCTTATAATGCTCAATAAAAAAGTGGCGCTGTTCGCAATTGCATTTTTCGCATACAATCCGACATTGCTTTCAATGGGCAGAAACATATACACATGGGTATTCGTCTGGATGGTCTCCATATATGGTATTATCGTCTTTTGGAAATATTACGACGAAAAGAAAGGCAGCAAAAAAGAATTGATATATGCCGCTATCACTGGCGCGATATTTGGAATCGCATTAGGTACGAAATTCACGCTTGCCCTATTCTTCCTCTTTTCAATATTTCTGATAATAGAAAAATACAAAGACAACATAAAAAAAGAAACACTAAAGATACCCATACCGCTCATAAAATCAATGGCAATATTCCTGATTATATACTCAATAACCGCCATGATTCCATTTGAGATGAACCCTAAAAACTTTTATGATACATATCATGCCATGACAACATACCAAGAAGGAGCAGACATAAAATTAAGTACAGGCACACTAGGAGCACTTGCTCAGATATTGCCGAACTTCAATATAATAGACACGCTTTTGTTCTTATACTCTATATTCATATTTTACACCATCGCAAAAAAGAAAGACAAGACAAAAAAAGAAAAATATCTTCTCTATTACATCATTTTATTCTTATTATCTACCACTTTCATAGGAAATGTTTTAGGCGGTACCAGATCATTACCATTCTTTTTTGGCATACCCATTCTTATGGCGCTAGCATTTTCTGATAAAGAATATTCGATATTCAGCAAGCTAAAAATAGATCACTCAAAAAGAACTCAGATTATCTATGCAATAATAATCATATATATTATCCTGAGTATATTCACTCTTTATCCGATAAAACCGTATTATCAACTCAGAACGAACACAATTACATGTACAATTATCAATAACAGCTTCTGCAACCCGCTGCCATATCCATATGAGAAGAAGATAGATCAGGAACTTGCAAAAATCCTAAAAGAAAAAGAAACATTTTACATCCCTTCAACATACACAGGCGAAGGCTACTTTTACATAAGACAAGATGACTATTATTACATCTGGCTTCTCAAAGAATATATAAAAAAGCAATACAACATCAAGCCGTCCATATATGATATAATAATGAATTTCAATGTTGACAACCGCACAATAAAATACATCGTACTAATACCTAATACGCCAGTAGATGAAGAAAAAAGAATAATAGAGACTACAACTCCGACCAAGGTACTGGAAATAAAAAACATCCCCGTAGCATACATCTACGATGTAGACACGCTGCCAGAGATAAAAAAGTACAGGGAATCACAGCCCAAATCTCAGTCTTAAAAGAGCAAGAAACATCTTCGGCGCCTCCAATAGTGAAAACGAAGAATTATCCTGATGCGCCCATTCTATCGAAACTTCCTTAATCTTAAACCCCTTCTTCTTGATGCGCCAAAGAAGCTCAACATCAATTCAAACCTCTTTGACCTCACATCATCTAATACCGCCATAATAACATCTCTTTTAAAGACCTTGGCCCTGCACTGCGTATCTTTAACCGAGAGCCCAAACAAAAAACATACAAGCACATCAAAAACATTACTCGAAAAACGCCTGAAAACAGGCTGGTTTTTCAATATTTTTGATCCTTCAACCTTCCTTGAAGCAACCACACAATCGAATTCTCATCAATCAGCTTCTCAAACTCTTTGACAGAGACAGAATCATCAGCATCCGTAAAGTCAACACCATCAACCATAACAAGCAGCTCAAAATCCTTACCGTACTTCTTCACATAATGCTCAAGATAATTCTTGATAACGCCATCAATCCTTTTCTCTTCATTATAGGCCGGGATAACAAGGGAAAATTTCAGTTAGACACCATCTGAAACCATAAGACTCGTGGATACCTCATCAGATACCCTAATTATTCAATGAATCTATACTTCTTAAATTTAATTAAAACAGCCCCATATACGCGCAATATCTCCTTTACTCTCGATTCCCATGAATAATTCACTCTTGCCCTCCTTGATGCAAGACCGCCTAATTTCAATCTGGAATCCTTGCTGCGCACAAGTCGCTCAACCATCCCCACAAACTCATCCAGATCCCCTGGTTTAGCAAGCAATCCTCCATCGTTTACAATCTTCCTCACTTCTGGAAAATCGTACGACACAACAGGCTTCCCGGACGCCATATACTCAAAAAGCTTTACAGGGCACCACCAGAACCCGTATTCATCAAGCTGCCTGAACCCACGATTATTAAAAGGCGCAATCAGCACATCCGAATTCGCCATGATACCAGGAATCTCATCATAATCAACAGCTCTAGTCAGTATAAGATTCTTCAGCCCGGATGATGCCCTCTTCACCTCATCAAACAGTTTACCCTCCCCGACAAGCACAAATATCGCATTCGGAATCCTCCGGGCCATCCCGACAACATCAAGCACACCGTGCCACTCCCGAAAACTGCCGACAAAAGTGACAACAACATCTGACTTGGAAAAACCGTACTTCTTCCTGAAATCGCTCTTGACATCCGGGCGGAAACGGCTGGTATCAACCCCGTTAGGCACGACATATATTGGATTATCTGTATGCCTTGAAACAATCTTCTTCAAAGTCTCAGTCTGCACGATAATCGCGTCTGCCCTGTTATACTTCATGCGGACAAGCCACCGATAAAAAACCTTTTTCAGCCCACAAGAAAGTTCAATCGCAGGATCATTCACCTCAAGCACATACTTCCTCTTCCCTAAAAAAACAAGATCGATAGGGTTCACATGAAACCTCTCATGGACAATATCAACACCAACCAGCTTCTTGCGGACTTCAAAAAAACTCCTAAAAAAAGAAATTGGATTAACACGAAAAATATTAGAAAGGCGAGGAATCTTCACAAAAACTGTATTTACATCAGCTTCGGCCCTTTCTTGTGGCGCCCCGATAAAAAACGTAACATCAACCCCCGCTTTCTTCAAAAAATAAGTAACGCTATGCGCATGCACAAATCCGGCATCATTGCCGCCATACACTTCAGACAGCGCAAAATAAGCAACCTTCATAAAAACTCACAGCGACCCATAAACCTCAAGAGTCTTATCAATGATAGCATCCCATTTATAGCCCGCAGCCTTCTTCCGGCCGAGTCTCCCCATCTTCTCGCGCAGCTTATCATCCTTGAGCAGAATCTCAATCGCGCCCCGTAGCCCGGCAACATCGCCATACTCGACAACCTTCGCCTCATCACCGACCCAGTAAGGGACAGCGCCGGCATGCGTCGTAACAATCGCCTTGCTCTGCGCCATCGCCTCAAGAAGCACAATCCCGAACGCCTCAAAAGACGTAGGCAAGACAAACACCTTGCACCTCGAAATCAGATCATATTTGTCCTTCCCGAAAACAGGCCCCACAAACTCAACATTAGAAATCCCCTCACGACTTATAATGCCCTCAAGTTCCGCCTTGAATCCAGAATCAGGCCCTGCAATAACAAGCCGTGTATCAAGCCCCTTCATGACCCTGACAAGATATTGTAGCCCCTTCGTCTTATGAATCCTTCCGACATAAAGGACAAAATCCTCTTCCTTCGAATACTTGTCATATGCCATATCAGGAATACCTGGCGGAAGCAGGGCCACATCACCCACATCTGCCCCCCTAGCGACAAGCCATTCCTTTTCAAAATCAGTAAACGTCGTAAACCGCTCATTATATCTGAGAGTAACCTTAAACGACACCCAGTTATAGAAATTCTTTGCATGCCTCGCAAAAAAAGATCTGGGCGGCAGATCAATGATAGAATGCATGACATGCTTAATCCCCGCCTTATGCGCATACCTCAAAGCAAGGATGCTGTTGATATGCCCGAAAGAATAAGGCGCAACCAGATCATAATCCCCGCTCGCAAGCTGCCTCAAAAAATCGCGCCCCCAGTACCTGATAAAATACCCGCACTCAAAAACATTAGGATATCGGAACACATTAACTCCATCCATCACCTCAAGCCTTTTGCCAAGATCCTTCGAAAAATAAGTCTTCGAAGTATAGACATCAACCTCATGTCCCCGCTCAGCCAGCCGTTTAGCAGTCTCATAAGCGATAACCTCTGCCCCGCCGACATTAGGCAGGAAAGTCGGAATGACATAGGCGATTTTCATAAGACACACATACAAACATAAGCCAATAAACTTAAAATGTTTATATCCTAACAGCATGAATACAAAAATAAAGACGGCGACAACATGAAAATACTGATAACAGGCGGAGCAGGCTTCCTAGGCACAAACCTGGCAGAGCACATGCTAAAAAAAGGCCACAAAGTGATGATATACGACAACCTATCGCGCCCGGGAAGCGAGATAAACCTGAAGATGCTGAAAACAAAATACCCGCAACTTGAGATATTCAGGCGCGAGCTGGACGACATAATCGAATTCCTGACAACAGTTGACCTCGACATAATATATCACTTTGCAGCCCAGGTAGCAGTCACAACAAGCTACCAAAGCCCCTCAAGCGACTTCAGGATAAACGCGCTCGGCACATTCAACCTGGCAAGACACTCAAAAGCGCCAGTAATCTACGCATCTACAAACAAGGTCTACGGCGACAACGTCAACAGCATACCGATAGAAGAACACGAAAAGCGCTACGACTTCAGCGGCGAATACAGAAAAAGAGGAATTGGAGAAACATTCAGCATCGACGCAAACAAGCACACACCCTACGGCGTCTCAAAGCTCGTCGGGGAGCTATACGTCCGTGAATTTGGGGGCGTCGCAAACCGTTTCTCATGCATGTACGGTGAAAACCAGTTTGGAAACATCGACCAGGGCTGGCTGTCGCACTTCATATTCACAAAACTAAAAAATGAGCCGATAACAATATTCGGTGACGGGAAACAGGTACGCGACATACTTCACGCACAGGACGTCGTACGGCTGCTCGAACTAGAGGCACAGAACATAAAAAAGATAAAAGGCGAAGTATTCAGCATCGGCGGCGGCTATAATAATACAATCTCCCTGCTCGAACTGACAGAGATGCTTGGCATGAAACCCAAATTCAGCGACTGGCGCCCCGCGGACCAGAAGGTATTCTACGCAGACATAAGCAAGGCCAAAAAGCTCTTGGGATGGCAACCGAAAGTGACAAAAGAAGAAGGCATAGAACGCCTAGAGAACTGGATAAAAGAGAACAACCTGCACCAGTGCAAAATATAGGACATTGACAATTATACATAACCAAACACAACCATGTGTTTAAGCGAAGCGAACCAGGGACCTAAAACACAGTTTTAGGGTCGCTCTGATGCTCAAGCTTTCAGAAGCTTGATGATCAACCTTTTAGAAGGTTGTGATCAAGCTTTCAGAAGCTTGAAAGACAGCAACCTGCACCAGTGCAAAATATAAAACATTGCTCATTCTAAAAACAACCATGATAACCGTCGGCATAGCAGTCCACAACGAGGAAAAAAGGATAGGAAAAGTCATCAGCCTCTGGCAGAAAGAACCTATAGACGAGATACTCATCATATCATCCGGTAGCACAGACAACACAGACAGCATCATCAAAGAT
>JBDRKP010000079.1:0-26494 GCA_043813875.1 archaeon
AACATCACCTCATATCACTGGGATTTTGGGGACGGAAAGACATCCACCCAGCGCGCCCCCACGCATAGCTATTCTGCCAGCGCTGATTACTCTGTGACGCTTATCGTGACTGACAATGACAATCTTAAGGCGACAAAAACAGAAGTCGTACATATCCGTGGCGTAGCGCTCTCACGCGTCACTCATCCCCATGACATCCCTGTCGGCGCTGAACTATCTGTCAGTGTAACAGCAAACCAGGTGACAGACATAACACTGGATATAGGCACATTCCACGAAACAAGACACGGAAATGAAATCACATTCCATGTAGACACCAATGCATTGCCCAAAGGCGAGAACACACTGACAGTAACTGCCGAATCCGATACATACACGGATTCTGTCATAGTCTACGACCCTGCGATATACCGCTCAATCACCAAAGGAATTGATGACCTCGGAGTATATTCAAAAGCCGAGATGCGCGAGATATCCGGTATTACAGGATATACGCTTACCAATCACGTATATAGTGTACTACAAAATGTAAAAATACATGAAAACATCACTGTGAGCAAAGTAGTGAATGAGTTAAGGAATAATCTGAACTATGTAAGTGAGAATATCACCTCAGAACTTGAAAAATTCAAAGATATTGCCAAAACAATCGATTCGGCAACCGGCATACAACTGGATGGTATGGATTCGGTCGTCAATACGATAGTAAGCCTAAGAAACGCGATTGATGACTTCAGCGACATGATTAGCGAACAAAACATCGTTCCGACAATAAATAGATACGTGACGACTCCAGCCCTATATGCAGTGACAAGTTCAGATGAGGGAAACTTAATTGATGAGCGCACGCAGTCTGCAAAACACAGCCTCAACCCCTATTATACACAGCAGGAACTGGATGAGGTGAATGCAATATTATTGATCGGCAAAGAAGCAATTTCCAACACTGATGATGAGGAGATATATCGGCTGGACATAGGCACAATCTTTGGGCATGACATCGCTTTGAATCCGACACTTGATTACTTTTCAGAAAGACAGTCAGAGTCAATTAATCCACCTAATGCTACATGTATTCTGGATATATGTATAGAAGGCAAGTATAATCCATCATGGGTATATCATATGACCGTTGCAGATATTGAGTCCGTATTGACAGTACCAGCATATATCGGCTGGATTCCGGCAACACCAGAAGATGAGACCATTCAACCCTCCTTTACGATTATGTTTGATCCAATTACGGTGACGGTTCAGGCAATAAGAACGTATATGAAGTACGCAGATATGGTTGAGAAGGTATCCCCATGGGTCATAGATGGCGGGATGATCATATCGACGGATCTGCTGGCAAAAGAAGTCAATGAGGAGCACGGCGATATAATACAAGCCATCGCCGACATAACAGAGACAATGAATATCAACAGTGTCGGGAAGCCAGGGATAATGAATGATCGTTTGTATATCCCAAAAGGCAATATGCTTGTTACGACATCTCCTGACGGGAAAATAAGGGATTTCAAGTATGCAAAGTCCGATTCGCTGACCCAAAAGCCCAAGACCGGAAGCATGATTTCATTGAACACCGGATGGTCTCAATCGTTTACTCAAGAATCTCAAAATATAGACGTCATCCTATTATCAGACAAATCAGAGTACAGCTTAAATGACACTGTTTACCTGACTGTAAGCATCTATTCTGACGCATACATTGAAGATGCGATGATCTGGATTTTTGTACCCGAGGAAAACCTGACAATAAAAGACATTGTCACTCTGGGAATTGGAAACACAACACATAATTACAATTTCACAATACATGCTGGAACATGGCATGTCCCAAGAGTTTATGTAAGTGATTTCGGGACAGTCCTTGGTGAAAGTTATACGACGTTTTCTATTGGGTCAGAAAGCCGCGAAAGCGGCCTTATTATGATTGATTATGATGAGTTCTATACTCCTGGTACAATTGATCTCAATGTGACAGTCTATAATACGGGTAATATCGCATTAGATTCAGAATTGTATTATTTCAGCCCAGAGATGAATCTGCGTGATTTTATCGATGTACAAACGATGCAGCCGCAAGAGCAGATAACAGAGAAATTGTCATTTGACCTGTTGACACCGGGTGTGTATGAAGTATACTTCGCCCTGAACTCAATTACGGGTGTTCTTGATTACAATGCGGTGCGCTTCACTGTGAGTGCGCTTGGCACGCTGCTCGCATTTCCAGAGACAGATAAGCCGATATATGCAGCCGGTGAAAATGTGGATGTCGCTGTTGCAGTCAAGAATATCACGTTGAATGTTGTTGATTTTCCTTATGCGCTTGATGTGGTGGCGCCGTCTGGTGATACGAACAGAGATATCTCTTTTGTCCCCGCTGACAACGGGACATACATCGTGAAAGCAAGGCCGATTGCAGACGGGTATTATAATGTGGAAGGCGAGACGCTTTTTATTGTCGAAAGGCAAAGTGATCTTGTTGTCGAGGCAGAAACATCTGGCAATGTGACCGTAATTCACGTGAGAACAGATATTGGCGGCGCGGTTGAAGGCGCCGATGTCATCGTGAACGGATATGTCTTAAAAACAGATGAAGATGGCGGTGTTGAGTTCATACCGTCTAATGCGACGCAGTTGTTCATACAGGCGGAAAAATTCGGTTTCAATCCAGCTGTGGCATCTCTAAATCTATCTTCGGGATATGAAGAATCAACGTCATTTGATATTGTACCGATGGAGTTGAATATTGTTCCGGAAGGCATGGGGTATACTGATGTAAAAGTGACTCCCTCAGGAATGCATTCTGTTGAGATCAGGTCGGAAATATGCCGGGATCTTGATTTTGATTATGATTGTGATGAGGTCCTGCCCAATATGAATGGAGAGATATCGGTTTTATTTGAAGATAGCGGTGGTTTAACTGCGGCGACAGATTCAGCTGGTGAGGCTGCCATCAGGATAAAGGCCTTTCCGTCAGCACCGTCAGGTGCAAGGTATCTCTATTATGTCAGATTGGATGGTGGTGACTGGAAAGAAGCTTATGTGAATGTTGGGACAACCGGAATCCCTGAATACCCGTTTGCTTTTCTCATCCCGATCGTGGTTGTACTTTACATCACGAGAAAATATCTTGTCAACCTCAAAGCCATTTGAGGTGCCTGAAGTACAATACGAGACTTGTGACTGCTAAAAGCATGATGCACAAAAGGATGTAGAAACCCTGCGGATGGTCTGCCAGGGGGATATATCTGAAATTCATACCATAGATGCCGCTTATCAATGTCGGTACCATTATGATGGCGGCGATAGCGGTTATTTTTTTCATGACAACGTTCAGTTCGTTTGAGACGATTGTAGATTGCATCTCGAAGAGGTTATTTATGATGTTTCTTTGTATTTTAACCACGTCGATGAGTTCCATGACATCAAGATATATGTCTTCAAAAAGTCCGAGATATTCGCCTCGGAATGGCTTTAGATAACCTTTTCTGAGTATCTTTGCAACCTCCAGATTTGCTGAAAGGGAACTGTGGAAGTATGCAAGCGTGGTATTCAATGAAAGTATCTTTTGTACATTCTCTTTGCTGATCTCAAATATCTTTTCCTCGATGAGGTCCGAGGTGTCTCCGACCCTGTTGATGACATTCAGATATTCTTCGTTTATCTTGTCGATGATGTTGAAAACAATGCCTGGCGCAGCGTTCTTGAAAATGAATTTTCCGCGTTTATAGTTGATCAGTTTTACAAGCTGTTCCACGCTGTTTACTGATTTTCTGGATATCGTTATGACTATGTTTTTCTTTATGATGAAACCGACCGGGATGGTGACTATGTCGTCTTCTTCATAAAATGGCGCCCTGTAGATTATCAGGACGTAGTCTTCGCTTTCTATCCTTGATCTTTCTGTTTCGTCGAGGGTGTCTTCGAAAATATCGAGATCTATATTTGTCATGTCTGAGAGTGTCTTGAGTTCATCGGGTGTCGGATCAATTGCGCGAATCCATGTAAGCCCAGACTTGAGAGTGATGTTTTTCAAGTCGTGTTCTATGACATTCTGGTTTTTCAGGCTGTAAGAACTTATTGCCATCTGTAATAGATGTGTTTCATACTTTATAAAAATTGTTCTTTCTTGATGGCATTTTGGTAAAAGTACTTATCTCTTATTGTTCAATTATAGGATATGGGTAAATCTATAAATATGGTTGTTGTGTTTGTATTGGTTGTATTCCTCTTTGTTCCATCGGCAAATGCCTTTGGTTTTGATATATTCAAATCCCTTAAAAAGCAGCCCGTTATTGCATGCGAGCCAGATGAAGCGCTCGATTCTTTAGTATATTCTTATAATGCTTCTAATGTGAGTGAGAAGGTCTTTGATTTATACTCAAGGCATGAAATAAATGAACAAAATTCAACAAAAAACCAAATTGCCTTGATGTATATGGCAAGGCACGTTACTCAATTAATTCGTGCCTTGACTATAGTAAGAGAGAATGGCTATTGGAATATCGACGTTATGATAGAAAAAGATTATTGCGCCTATGAGTACACTGTGACGATGACAGATTCCGGGGAGGTCTTAATAAGTGATGGTCTCCTTGATGTTGAACTGAAAATATCGACGACGTACGATAATGTCTTTTTTGCGCATAAAAGCTATGTGGAACACGACAGTCTGGGGGTTCTGAAATCCTCTTTAAGGGTTAAGATGCCAATCAAGGCCAAGATTAAGGCTATTCTATTTCTTAGGTCTTATGTCTGACATTGTGGCTCTTTCTAATGATTTCTTGGCGGGCATAATTTTCTGATTTTACAAATACTTAAGTTATATATATGTTTGATGCAATAAATTACAAGTAAGTTATGATATATTGGTGTGTCAATGGATAAGAAACTTTTTTTTCCACTTTTTGTGCTGGTGATGTTGGTATCCGGATGCAGTGGCTCTTCTATCGATTATGATCCGAATGCTGGCGCAGTATTGCGGGACGCAGCTTTTGATCTTCCAAAGGTTTATGATGATGATGAGACTGCTCTTATGTTTGATGTTGTGAATGTAGGAGGAAAATCTTTATCAAACGTTGATGTCTACGTTTACGGCCCGACTATGGGTACAGGGACTGAAGTATGGAATCCAAACTCCACTGGAGGACTGACACTTAATAGTGGTGGTTATCTGTCTGGGTCAATAACAGGAGTGAATCTGCCGCCTCCCGACCCTTCTATCGGCACCCCAGGCGGGAGCAGGTCGTTTGAAATTGTTTTTGATCCGGCAAATGTTCTTGATGGTGTTGAGATACCAACAACTTTTTATATTGGACTGTGTTTTCCTTATAGCACTTCGACAATAACACAGGTAGAAGTAACTTCGAAGAATGAAATCAGAGCGACCGGAGTTCGCGGTTCAAGAACAGATACAATAAATGCGGCAGGACCAATTCATCTGAATGTCCAGGGCGAAGGAAATATAAGGGCTGGAGGGATAGTGCCTCTTGTTTTCAAGGTAAATAATGTTGGTGGCGGTTTTCCAACTTTGGCAACTTGTGGCGTGGATATAGCTACAACGAATAGGAATGAAGTATCGATAAATGTGACAGTTGATGGTTTAACTACAGGAATTGATTGCAATTCTGCCGGTCCTTCAGGTAATGTGAAGATAAGAAATGATGTCGGCACTTTTTTCTGTACATACACGCCGACAACGACATCTACTGCACCGCGACGCACATATAGTGTGAAAGCAACAGCAACTTATAATTATTATCTGACAAAACCATTAACAGTGACCAATATCGGTTCATCATTGTCATAAGAATATTCAAGAACATGATTTTAATCCAGGGGTTATTTGAGGTTATTCTCAATGCTTTCCCTGAATGTCTCAATCTCTTTTTTGAATCTTTTCAGTGTGTTGATTATGTGCTCCTGCTGGACTTTAAGTATTTCTGCTGTTTTCCTGATGGCTTCGGCCGAATCTTTTGGGTGTTCTGAGTTTGCTTTTTCTTCTTTTGCGGCTGTCGTCTTCCTGTACTCCTCGCGCATCTTTTCGATTCCTTCCTTGTCGCCTGATTTGATGAAGTAGAAGACCTGCCCGTTGATTTTCCTTAGCTCTTTCCATTCTTTGAATAGGGATGCAGATCCTTTTGGAGCATCTTTGATGTCGCTGATGTTGAGTTCTTTTTTGATATCTTTTGCGAGCTTTTCAATTTCTGATCCGATGCTTTTTACAAGATCGCCGACGAGGAACTCGACCCTTATGACGCCGTCCTGGATCTTATGGGTTTTTGCGATTTTTATTGCGCAGATGTCGCCTGTGGACTTGACGTGCGTACCGCCGCAGGCTTCAACGTCGTGGTCTCCTATCTTGATGATCCGTACCATTTTTCCGGGGCTGCCACCGCCCTGGTAGATGATGAAGCCGTATTTGCTTTCTGCCTCGCTTCTTGGAATGTTGGTGATGTCTAATTTTATGTTTTCTTTGATTATCTTGTTTGCCGCTTCTTCGACTTTTTTTATCTCTTCGTCAGTGAGGTTATCGTAATGGGTTATGTCAAGCCTTGCGCCACCCTCTGATTTATGGGCGCCTGCCTGCCATATGTGAGGACCGAGGACAGATCTTAGAGCGCCGCCGAGAACATGCGTTCCCGTGTGGAACTGGGTTATTATCTTCCTTCTTCTCTCATCGACCTTGCCGCTTATGACGGCACCGGCTTTTAAGCCAATCGGTTCTTTCACTTCATGCAATATGACGCCGTCGACTTTCATCACGTTTGTGACATTGATGCCGTTTATGGTACCGACGTCATGGTCCTGGCCGCCGCCTGTCGGATAGAATGCTGTCTTGTCAAGGACTATCCATTTGCCACAGATTATCCTCTCTATTTTTGCAGTAAAGTCCGGTTTTTCGGATTCGTAATATAGCGCTCTTGTTGCTTGCAGCCCTGATACGTCTATGTCTATTTTCTTTATCTTCGCGCCTCCGGATTCATGCTTTTGCGCAACCTGCATATAGAAATCACCCGGTATGTGCACATCGATTGATTCGTCAGATGCTACTTTTTCTATCAGTTCCGGTGTGATGCCGTGCGATTCGTATAGCTCTGTCAGCTTGGATTCTGTGAATGTGTTGGTTTTCTGGAGAAGGTTGGATACGATTCTTTTTGATCGTTGCATCGTCTTCTTGTATTTCTCTTCTTCAATAGAGACAATCTTTTCTACGTTGGCTATATTCTCTTTGAGTTCCGGATACATGGGCTTGAGATAATCCGCATGCCATGATGCTACGTCGTGGATGGTGAAGTCGAAATTGTACCTGTCGATGAAGTTCAGGGCTCTTCTGAGTATTGCTCTTAAGTTGTATCCGCCGCCGACATTTGATGGTATGCCGCCATCGGATATCGCAAAGAGCAGGGTTCTTGCGTGGTCTGCCACTGCATAGAGCGCCTGCATGGGCTCGACAGTCTTCTGCATCTCCCGGACAGTTACGCCGACGGATTTCGCTGCATCTATCCTTGCCTTTTCTATGTCTTTTACTTCATCCATGTTGAGGTTGCCGGCGATGACCGAATATCTGTCGAATGCGTCCTGGTCTATATCGATGCTTGAGAGTTTCTTCATTTTCGGGGTGACAGGTCCGAAAAGGGAATCATAGGCTGCGGGGGTCCCGTTTGAGAACCAGACGAGCCGCTCGTGACCCCAGCCGACGTCAATCACTTTCAGCGGGAGGTCCACGTATGTCTTCATGTCTTTTGACTGGAACTGCATGAATACGGAGTTCACCAGTTCAAGCCCTCTTGAGAATGTCTCCATGGACGGGCCGAATGCGGAAAAGTCAGGCATCGCCCAGACATCTTCTGCATAGACGAGCTCTTCGCCCGGGATGCCCATGACACTGTTTAAGAATTTGTAATTGAGTTCGATGCATCGGTCTTTGAAGTAGCCGTCTTTCGGGTAGCCGAATGCATGCTGGCCGGACATGACGAATGATGTCAGGTGCCTACCTGTGACGCCGACGTTCGGGATGTCCGGGAATCTCAGGCATACCTGCGGCACTATGAGCGGATTTGCCGGGTATTCGAAGGTCATGTTGCCGTTCTCGAGTCTCTGGAAGTCCTGGATAGATGCGATTGTGAAGTACAGGTCCGGCCGCCAGCGGTCGACGACAGGGTACCTGGGTATAGACGTGTGACCTTCTTTTTTGAAGAATCTTTCGAATTCCTTCCACATCTCTATATAGTCCCACTTGCGTTTTGTGATCGTGTTGTTGATGAAGCTATAATTTTCGCATGGAGGGTCGGCGCATCTGACTCTTTCAGGGTCCAGTGTCCAGAAGTTCTTGCCGCAGCCAGGACATGTCTTTCTTATGAAGCCTTTTTCACGGAATAGTTCAACCTGGTAGTGTTTTTTCCAGTCTTTAGAGAATTCTTTTTTTATTGATGGTTTTGAGAGCATGATATCACCAGAAAGGTTATTTATATAGCATATAGCACACTTAACCTTTATTAAATTTCTTTTGCTTTAGATGTGGATATTTAGTATATCTGTAGTATCCAAAAATTCCTGTAAAAATGGACTTTTTGATGGTGCAAAACAGGGATTTCTGAGGACAAAATGCACACATTTAACCGCCTCTGCGCTGGAAATACAGGTTGTTGGATTGGCTGACCATCACGAAAAAATTTTGCAGACCCTATTTGAAAGAAAATATATTATTTACCCATGCCTCCACTCTGAGCCTGAGAATTTCACCTTTGCTTTCGAAGGCTCAAATTCGAAATAATGCCTGTTATCAAACCATGCGCATCTGAAATTCTTCATCTTGATTCCTGTCCGAAACGACAATCCGGACGCATAAAAGAACATCTGAGAAGCCACCTTTTGCTCGTTCTCAAGAATGGCATCCGGCTTGAAGTCAAGAATGTAGACCAATCCGTTTCTTATCTGCAGGAGATCGACATGGCCGCTTATCCCTTGATTAATGTTCTTCTCCCACAACCATACAGGAACCTCGCAGGCGATTGTGGATGAATCGTTTATGAGCATGAAGTCCTCGACTAACTTGTGTCTCTCCTGTTGCGTTCTGCCGCCTTGATTGCAAGATTAGCAAGCCTGCATGCATTATTGTATCTGCCTTCTTTCCGTATGGCGATATTGATCTTCATCTGCGAGCACCTGCCATCGATATTGTCAAAAAACGTCGGGCAGCCATCCTCAAATCCCTTTATGTATTTTTCAATACCAAGGAAACCATTGTCGCACAAAAGTTCAAGCTTCGGCGCATGATACTGGAAATCGTATTTTAAGCCGTTGTGCTCAAAAGTTTTGCCGCATATGAGGTTTTTTATCGCGTAGCTTTCAAGTATTTCTTCCCTGAGCGTGGCATACGTGCATATGTCCCGGAATTCTTTTACCCATCCGTGAACTGCGCTTTTTGATAGTTTCGTTTTGAAGCGGCTGTTTGTGGCTTTTGCGGCTTTTTCGAAGGTGTTTCCAAGATTATAAGCACTTATAGCGGCATTGATAATTTTCGGGGAATATGTTTTATTGCGCATGAGTTTGGTTGAGAATTTCCTGCAGCAGTTCTTGCAGAAGAATAGCTGCTCTGCGCTGAATTTTGTTTTCTGCCAGCCCTTCCGGATTATGTCTTTGCTTTTGCAGTACCTGCACAGGATTTGAGTTTTTGTGTTTGACATATATATTATTATGTAAATTAAGCATAAATTATTTGCGCCAAAAATTCAGTCAGACCCGAATTATGGAAAATACGGGTCTTGTATTTTGGACGAAAAAGCCCATGATTCTGTATCCAGACTGGGCGCCAGCCTCTGGACGCAATTGGATAAGCGTATTTTTGCAAAAGCGCATTGCATGAATTGGTGAAGTCCTTGATAGCAGATGCGGCCCATTTGGGATATAGTTTTGCTTTGCACTTCCGTTTGATAAAGCAAAACACTGCGGCGGACGAAACGATGGCATAAGTGAGGTGGCGCAGGAGGTGACCAACTTCAGTCATCGAGCAGGACACGAAGCCCACGTCGACCTTATGATGGTGGCGCAATAAGTAACAGCTTCGCATCTACCACGACGCGCACGCGATTCCTGCTGGCGCAATAAGCAACCTTGATCAGGGACTATAAAAATCACAATATCCGGTAGTATGAAGACGTAATAAGCAACCATCGGCTGAATAGCATCATGACGTTCATCGGAAAGGTGATATGAGGCGAACTGGCGCTGGATGCGCAAGAGGTAAATTCCGCCGGATGTTAGGAAAAGGTCTTATGATGGCGTTATAAACGCGTTATATACACTGCACGATAATGACGCATCAGCGCCCGAAAATTCAATTGATGGAATCTTTATATAAGTTGTAATTCTAATTTTTGATTAGCATTTTGTTAGTTAGTTAATTATTAATATCCAGATAAATCGGGACATGTGAGATAAAATCCGTATTGAAATTAAAAATATTAACCCTAAGCTGAAATAAGTGGTCTAATATGAGTGAAATAACAAAAAAGAGACTGATAATTGAAGGAGAGAAAGTCCATGATGTTGGCTATAGATTGTTTCTCATGGATTTGGCAGATGACTTTCTGATTCCTTATTTTAGTGCAAAAAACAAGATAAATGACGGAAAGCAACAGGTAGTAGTGCTTATAGGTGGCGAAAAACAGGAAATTGAAAATTTTATTGCTTCAGCAAGAAAAGAATACCCTCCAAATGCGAAGGTTGATGATGCCTTTGTATCTGATTATGACGGGAAGATAAGGTCTATTGAATCCTTTTCAAGAAGTTTTTCGACATCGCAATTGTCAAAAATAGCAAACGCAGGAGTTCATATGCTTGGCAAGCAGGATCAGACAATTAAAGAGATAAGTAATCTTGGTTTGAAGCAGGACAAGACGCTGGATAATCAGGATAAATCTATCACCCTGCAAAAGCATGCGGCTGAGAAACTGGATGATATTCACAAGGATCTGTCTGAAAAACAGGATAAGACTATAGAAATACTTGCTGAAACAAAAAAGGACCTATCAGGTAAACTGGGCAATATCCACAATGATCTGTCTGTCAATCTGAAATCATTTCATCAGGACACAATCAGCAGATTTGATATAGTCGATAAAAAATATGGAATGATTGCACAAAACATGGAGAAAATCTTCAGGGAAATGAAAGAGGAAAGAATCGAAACAAGAAAGACGATGAAGGAGCTTATTGGCGCTGTTTTGAAAGTCGCTGAGAAGAAATAGCTCTTTATTGTCTTGTTCATGTTAATGTTAAGAGCGAAAATACGTCATTAGAGGGGTTGTATAGTGATCGTGTCGAAAGTAACGCGGGAAGTAAATCAATTTATGCTGGTAGCCTTGCTCATGATCATATTTTCCGGTTCAGTAAATGCGTTTTCATTTCTGAATTGTTTTCATTCTCATTTTTCGGCGTTTCTTCTTCTGTCTCTGAGGATAATCCGGCGCACCACACCGTTTATCTCGTAACTCCTTTGAATAATTCCTACACGAGCCAGACGAACGATACTTTGCAGTTTGTGTATAATCATACAGGCTCGCTTGCGGGTGTTGTGAACTGCACTTTGCTTATCGACGATGTTGCGGTGAATTACACGGAAAACGTTGCGGCGGATACGAACACTGCCGTTCTTTCGAACCAGACGATTTCCGAATCACAGCATAGCTGGTGGGTGAATTGCACGAACGGGACTGATACTGAATCGTCCGTTGATATTTGATGGAATTTTACGTTCAGGAAGTATATAAGAATGGAACGCGTAACTTGAATAGGTGGCAATTGTGGCTGATGAAGGAATAATAAAAACAATAAGGAAAGGCGAATCAGAAGTCATAGAACTCAAAAAGTCCACTGCACAGATGGAGAGAGCCTTGAAATCGACGTGCGCATTTCTGAATCATAAAGGCGGAACGATTTATTTTGGCGTATCTGACGGCGACGGAAAAATAGTCGGGCAGGAAGTTTCTGATTCTACATTAAAATCAATCTCGCAGAAAATCAGGCAGAGGATAAAACCTGAGATATCACCGGAAATCAAGGTTTTGGAGCTTGAAGGAAAGAATGATATCGAGGTCAAAATAAAGGAAGGGAACAATAAGCTGTATTATCTGGACGGAATCGCCTACAAACGGGCAGGAACAGAGAATCCAGTAATTTCTCCTGATGAAATTGAAAAGATAATTCTTGAGAAGAAGAAAAAATATTGGGATTCTGATATCTGCGAAGGGGCAACGCTGGCAGATATTGATGCAGAAAAAGTGAAATGGTTTTTGAATGAGGCCAAAAAAGAAAGAGGTTTGGACATATCAGAAAGCAGTTCTATAAAAGATGCCCTGCTAAAGCTAAAGCTCACACATGTCGGAAATTTAACAAATGCAGCTATTCTTTTATTCGGGAAAAAACCGCAGGACTTCTTCTTTTCAGCAGAAGTAAAATGCATCCGTTTTAAGGGGAAAAATGTTACTGAACCCATGATTGATATGAAGATTATTTCGGGCAATATAATCGATCATGTTACGGAAATAGAAAAATTCATTTTTGACCATATCCGGCTGGAATCATGGATAGAGGAAAGGAAAATTCAAAGGCAAGAAAAATGGGAGTATCCGCCAAAGGCAATCAGGGAAGCCATAGTAAATGCGGTCTGCCATAGGGATTACACCTCTCAAAGCAATGCGCAGATAAGAGTTTTTGATGACAGGATGGAATTCTGGAATCCTGGAAGCCTTCCTATCGGATGGACTGTTGAGAACCTGAAGCATGAACATGAATCCAAGCCGTTCAATCCTCTAATAGCAAAACAGTTTTTCTGGATAAAATACATAGAGGATGTAGGTTCTGGAACAAACAAGATCCTGAATTTGTGCAAAAGCTGGGGCTTTCCGGAGCCTGTTTTTGAGTTTACGGGCACAAGCATAGTTGTTAATATCAGAAAGCCGTTGGCGAAAGAAGAATTACTGAAGCTTGGATTAAACGAGAGGCAGATTAAGGCTATCGAATATGCAGAAAAAAGCGGTTTAATAACTAACAGGCATTACCAGGAGCTAAATAATGTTTCAAAGTGGACTGCAATAAGGGACTTGGCTGATTTGGTTGAAAAAGGCGTTTTTATCGCCAGTGGAAAGGGTAGAGAACTAAAATACCTGTTGGTGCAAAATGCACCGTAAATGCACCGAAAAATGCACCGAAGAAAAATATCGTAGGCTTCAGAAAAAGGGGCATCATGGAAGAAGTGGAAAAGGCACGAATGATTATCATGCGCTCAAATAATGCAACGCATTAATGAAACGAAAATGAAATGAACCTGAAACGAATGAGATGATTAGTATGAAAAAATCACAGACAAAAGTACAGTTTTCCGCGCTTGGTTTAGCTTTAGTGCTCTTTATTTCTCTTGCGTATTTTGCATTCGCTCTTCCCATAGTTACGTTTCAGCCGCCGACGCTTTCGGACAACGCCACAACCGGCGCGAACTGGGTTTTTATCAATGTGACTTCTTCCGAGCCGCTGAACCAGTCGCTTCTGGAGTGGGGCAACGCGAGCGGATTCACAAACGTTTCTATGTCAAACTCCTCGATGACCAACTGGTACAGGAACATGACCGGCTTGGCGGACGGCGCGTACAATTATACCGTGTGGGCGCAGAATACAACTGGCGCCTGGAACCAGACAGGGAGGAGCTTTGTCACTGTAGACATTACAGCACCGACTTTAGTCAATGCAACAGTTGATAAGACAACCGTGAATGTTGGTGAGGATGTAACCTTTACAGCGTATTGGTCAGATCCAGAAGACACAGTTAAATTATTGATAGCAAACAATACTGCTTTCACAAGTTGTAATTATACAAATACAAGCGGCTGTCTTTGTTCTTCCGGAGCGGATACGACAAGCCCTTTAAATTGTTCTTATAAGGCGCAATCTTCTGATGTGACGGTGACTTGGCTTGCCAGGGTTTGTGATGTTGGGGGTTTATGCTCTGAGCTTTGTGAGGGAGGGGGGTGTTTTCTGAAAATGTATAATTTCACGGATACGGTGAATAATACTGCATGGAATAATACACTATATGAGCCAGGTGATCCTCCTGATTATGATTCCGGGACAGAGTTTTCAGGTGGTGCTTACACTAACATAACCTCATCCGAAAATTCTTATGCGTATAACAACTATGCCGGAAGTGCAGGCGGCGGATATGTTTCACATAACTTCAGGTTTCACATAAACGAGTCTGTTTCATCAATAGCCAGACTTAACATAAGCTGGGAAGGATATGCCGCCCAATTGGATAACACAAATGGTTTTAAGAAAACCCAAATTAGAAATCAGACCGGCGGAGATATTGATATAACAGATATCACAACTTCAGATACAACACATATGAAGGAAGTCAACAGCAGTATAGGTGATTACATAAATTCAATAACAGGAGACATTTCAATAAGGGCAGCAGTTTATGATGATGGTCCAACTTATGATGCAAAGATATATACGGATTTCATTCAGGTAATCGTGTTTACTGGTGAAAACTTTTCAGTGAATCATGCACCAGCAGTTCAAACACCTCACGCCTACGACAACCCCGCCCTAACAGCGAAAATAATCTTTATAAGAAACGATGGGATGTTCATCAATGTTTCTGTAACCGATGCAGAGGGAGCAAGTGATATAGATGCTGTTTTAATAACGATTCTAAACACAACCGGGGGAGTTATTATTGATAATGCCACGATGATTCAGGATGGTTCTATCACGGAGGGTTATGTCTATAATTATTCCTGGACTGTGCCGGATGATGCCGGCCTCGGAACCTGGACTATCACTGTTTATGCCAACGACAGCCAGAATGCTTGGGGAGGCAATACAACTACTTTCGAGGTAGACACCCCCCCGCCCCACCTTAACCTGATCCAGTGCGAGGTGAACGCAAGCGATAACTGGATAGAATGCGGTAATATACTTTATGGTTCTACTCTCCTGGGTGTAAGGGTGAACTGCACAGGTATAAGCCAGATAACAAATGCGACATTCAGATTAGAGAATCTTCCCGATTCCAATATATTCTTCAATGTAACAAATGCAACCTCTGTTTCAGGGGATTGGTGGATCCACGATAATGACGATATAACAATCCAGGATTCCGGTGACTGGAACCTGAGTGCTTCCTGTATCGATCAACGCTCAAATCAGAACAGCAGTTCCGTGAACTGGTCTGTTCCCTGGGGTCATCTGGAACCCTACCTGATAGATCCTGTATCAGATAAATCTGTTGCCAGAGACCGGTTCTTCACCTTCCAGAGCGGTGTCAGATGCGTCGGCGGAGAGTGCGGTGACGTTAATGTTACGTTGGATCCTGAAGAAAGTAAAGTTTACCAAATCCTCGTATCCCATTGGGGTTCAGATGACTGGGGGGGTGAATTAACCCTAGCATTAAATCAGACGGGTATCAATTATAATCTATCATGGTATGATAATGGGGTGGACGATTTCACTCCTATCACACCCTCTGATTACGATCTAATTATTTTCCAGGATCCGGACACTGATGGAGGTATCACTCAGGCTGAATTAGAGAACGCAATTGCCACAACAAATACAATGTTTGTGTTTTGGTCACTGTAGTACATATATGTTGATAGCTTCTTATTAGAGAATACAACATCATTTGATGAGTACGACAATACCGACTTTACGCAAATATACAAAGAGAGTAACCATTACATTACCCAAAACCTTCCAGCCGGTTGGACTACTTTTAATGACACAGACGGTAGTTACTGGGGCACCTTCTTTACGAGCGCTTCTGATTTTACACCGTTAGTAACCAATACAAATATTAGTTATCATGAGTTCATTAGCATAAGAGACGGTGATAAGAGGACAAGCTTGTTTGGTGGTAACATTGCTTATGATAATATCGAACCGGATACAGTTGGTTGGGATTTATGGAAAAGAACCCTTTTGTGGACAATTCATGCCAATCTAAAAATCAACTCCATAACAACTAATCCAGGTATAGTTGGTGTTAACTCTAATGTGATATGCCAGGCAAACGTTACAGATAATAATGTCTCTGTTAACTTCACGATAACCGATTCTGAGGGCAATAAAATAATCGATAACGTGAATGGAACCCAGTCAGGGGATATCTGGAGTTCTCCCTCTTTCACAGTGGATAGGGCGGGAACATGGTACTGTAATGTTATTGCTTCAAATAATCTCGCAAGCACCATAAGTGATTTTATCACCTTTGTCCCGGGAGACAAAAGTGGGGCGGTTTCAACAGTTGTGGGGGCAACACCGTTCTACACGACCTCGAATAATCCGCAAACCTGTTCCGGTATGAAACTGGGGGATATATGTGAAAAAACATGGACTGTGAATGCAACCGGAGATGCGGAAACAATCTGGATGTTCTATACAATATTCAATCCAACTACATATTCCTCATATATTCAGGGCAACCAGACAGAGATTGTTAATATCACTATTAGTCTTGATACAACCCCGCCATCTGTTTCCCTATCTTTATCAACATCCTCCATCTACGCAGGCTATTCTGTAACAATCTCCTGCTCGGCTTCTGATTCATATCTTTCATCAACATCCCTGTCAGTAACAAAGCCATCAGGCTTGCAGGCATCGGCAACATGCGGGCAAGCATTTTCAGACACATCAGCAAGAGGAACATACACAGTAACTTATTCGGCAACAGACACTTCTGGTAATTCAGCATCAGCATCACAGGCATTTACCGTCAGTCTGGTAGGTGGGGGCGGAGGGATTGTTTTACCACCAGTAGTTCATGAATGCGAGACAGACGCCAACTGCACATCCGTCCAGGTATGCAGGAACTACAAATGCATCGAGTTAGTATGCAATTCCTGCGAATACATAAAAGACCGCCAGTGCACAAAATACGAATGCTGCTCTGATGCTGAATGCAAGACAGGCGAAATATGCAGGGAAAATAAATGCATAAAAGAAGAAAAGCCCGCCATTCCAGACACAGAAAAAGAAGAAGCAGAAAAAGCGATCAGTGAAGCAAAGAGCATCATCCTGAAATACATCACGCAAAAAGACACAAAAGAGGCAGAAGGCATCCTGAAAGAAGCAGAATCCGCCTTCGCAAAAGAAAACTACGGAGAGGCAAAAGAGATCGCTCTTAAAGCAAAGCTTTTGGTAGAAAACGCCCCACTACTGCCCGAAAAAGAAACCCCGAAAGAGGGCACAAACTGGTCTAAGGGCGCGGCAATACTCATCCTCTTAATCCTTCTTGTTATTGCATACCTCAAAAGAGACATGATAAAGATCCTCCTGGCCGGACAATTACAAAACCAGCATAAGATAATGGAACTGGAGGACTATCTGGATCAGGTGCGTTCAATCATAGCGAATCTTAAAAACAAGGACTATGATGCGAAACTTCTTGAGATAGAAGCACAGAAAGACGACGCAAAAAAAATGGTAAAAGAGAATAACCCCCTTGCAAGAGAACAGATAGAGATGGTTATCGATAATCTGGTCGAACTCAAGAAAGAGATTGAAGGGCAAAAATGATTTTATCACTCTAAAAAAAAGCCTTTATTTACATGGCAGCATCGATATCAATAGCCAGTTGTAGAAAATCAATGCTGGTTTCTTTTGTCAGTTCTGATAATTCTGATATCAATAGCATATATAATGATGTTGTTCATAATTTTAAATATCTATTCAATGAACCTATAAATGATGACATCTGGTGCCGGAGCAGAGACAATGATGACAGAAAAAGAGAAGATAAAGCTGATTTCAAGACAGATTATAGAGCGCATAGTGGCAGGAGAGATAACGACCATGCGGAAGCTTGATTATGAGAAGCGGATGCAGTCGAAAAAATATAATCTTGTGCGCATGCTGAAGAATTCAGAGATACTCTTCTTTGCCAGGAAGGCGGAGAAGGAGAAGGTGCGCCTTCTGATCAAGAAGCCGGTGAGATCCATTTCAGGTATCTCTGTCGTTGCTGTGATGGCAAAGCCGACCCCGTGCCCGGGGAAATGTATCTATTGCGCACAGGGCGAGAATTCGCCGAAATCGTATACGGGCCTTGAGCCGGCAGCAAGGCGCGCGAGGATGTTTGATTATGATCCTTACCGCCAGACAGAGAACCGTATCAGACAACTGGATGCTATCGGCCATTCGATTGAGAAAATCGAGCTGATCATCATGGGCGGAACATTTCTTTCTTGCGACAGGGATTATCAGGAGTGGTTTGCAAAGAGGTGCTTTGATGCGCTAAACGGCAGGGATTCACTGTCGCTTTCAGAGGCCCAGAAGGTGAATGAGACTGCCCGCTCGCGCTGCGTAGGTTTGACAATCGAGACGCGGCCAGATTATTGCAGGCCGAAGCATATAGACTGGATGCTTAGGCTAGGGGCCACGCGTGTTGAGCTTGGGGTGCAGACGCTTTCGGATGAAGTGTATAGAAAGATCAACCGCGGTCATACTGTGAAAGATGTCGTGGATGTGACCAGGGCGCTCAAGGATTCGGCTTTCAAGGTAGTCTACCACATGATGCCCGGGCTTTTCCAGGATGATGATGAAGACATCCGCATGTTTGATGATCTCTTTTCAGATTCCCGCTTCAGGCCCGATATGCTCAAAATCTATCCTGTGCTTGTGATTGAGGGTACAGGGCTATATGACCTTTATCGCAGGGGTGAGTATAGGCCGCTTACAAATGATACTGCCAAGGTGCTTATCGCGAAGATGATGCAGAACGTGCCGCCTTATGTCCGGATCATGCGCTGCCAGAGGGATATACCGATGGAGAAGATAGTCGCCGGACCGACTGCCGGTAACCTGCGCGAGATGGCGGAAGATGTGCTGCACAAGAGCGGGAAAGAGTGCGGATGCATACGATGCCACGAGGCGGGACATCTGTTCTATAAGAAGGGGATTATCCCGGGAAAGGTAAAGATCAATGTCCTTAAGTATGAGGCATCGGGAGGACTGGAGTTTTTTATCAGTCTTGAGGATAAGAGGCAGAAAGTCATTGTCGGATTTTTGAGGCTTCGTATGCCCTCTTCAGCTGCCCACAGGAAGGAGATTGATGACAAGACTGCGCTCATACGTGAGCTCAAGGTCTTCGGTACGGCGCTTGATATCGGCGGTAATCTCTCTGATTCTTTCCAGCACAAGGGCAGAGGTAAGCGTCTGATGTATGAGGCGGAAAGGATTGCCAGGGATGTAGGGGCTATCAAAGTTCTTGTGATCTCTGCAATCGGCACCAAAGAGTATTACAGGAAGCTTGGATATGTTGACGATGGGCCTTATCTTTCCAAGAAAATCTAAGTCATGTTTAACTTTAATGAATCTATATATATTGTCTGTGAATTACGAAAATATAATCACTATTTAATAGGTGGCTTTTTGTCACAATTTTTATATCATGATTGCGGCAGTCATTGCCATATTATACCTGAAATCGGAATTTGTCGGGCGCATATCTCACGTGATCAGTTTCTTTGCTACGCCTGCCACATGCCTTCCAAGATTCTTTGCTGTCTCAAGCCCGAATTCGTCTGATTCTATGGCGCCCGGCGGTCCTGCATGGCCTGTGCCTCCGTAGTGGGCGGTCTTCTCGTCTGAGACCACTATCATCTCCTGTATGAGAAAGAAGTTATGTATCTGCTGGATCGTCGTCTCCTGGCCGCCGTTTCGGGTCGCTCCGACCGCTATCGCGCCGCCGACCTTGTCTTTTAGGGCGCCCCGTCTTCTCAACGCTCTTGTCCTGTCCATGAATGCTTTCAATTGAGCGCTCGTACCTCCGAAGTAGACAGGGGATGCGAAGATGATGCCGTCTGCGGACTCCAACGCTTTCTCTGCTTCCCTGAAGTCATCTTTTATTATGCATTCGCCTGTCTTTTTGCATGCATCGCATGCCTTGCAGGGGGCGATCTTCATCCTGCCTATGTGGACCAGTTCTGTTTCTGCGCCCATGGATTCTGCTTCTTTCAGAGCGATTTCAGTCAGTTTTTTTGTGTTGCCGTCTCTTGGAGAGCCGACGAAGCCGATTATTTTCATGGTTTTCACCTAGTCTGCGAAGCTGAGTCTTGCGTATCTTGCATCGCTTCCAAGTGTTTCTTCTATCCTCAAGAGCTCGTTGTATTTCGCGCATCTGTCGCTTCTTGCAGGCGCGCCGAACTTGGTCTGGTTTGCGCCGATACCGACTGCAAGGTCTGCTATGAACGGGTCTTCAGTCTCGCCGGACCTGTGGGAGACGACGACTGTCCAGTTGTTTTTGAATGCAAGGTTGGCTGATGCTATCGCTTCTGTCAGTGTGCCGACCTGGTTGACTTTCAGGAGCAGGGAGTTGCATGCCTTTGTCTTTAGTGCTTGCGTTATGCGCTCGACATTTGTGACCAAGAGGTCGTCGCCGACTATCTGCATCTTGTGGCCTGCTGCTTTCGTCATGGCTGCAAATCCTTCGAAATCGTTTTCCGCGAAGCCGTCTTCGATTGAGATTATCCCGTATCTTGCTGCCAGTTCTTTGTAGAAGTCGACCATCTCAAGAGAGGTCATCTCTTTGCCGTGTATGTTGTATATGCCGTCATGATAGAATTCGGTTGCCGCCGGGTCGAGCGCGAACTTTATTTTTCCTTTGTAGCCTGCTTCTTCGACTGCTTTTGTCATTAGTTCGAGGCGTTCTTCCACGCTTTTTACAGGAGGCGCAAACCCGCCTTCGTCCGCGATGTTTGTGCCGGTCGCCCCGAACCTTTTCTTGAGAAGGCCCTTTAATGTGTGGTATGTCTCAGCGCACATCCTTGTAGCCTCTTTGAAGCTTTTTGCGCCGACAGGCATTATCATGTGCTCCTGGGGATCGTTTTCCATCCCTGCGTGCTTGCCGCCGTTCATCACGTTCATCATGGGAACAGGCATGGTGAAGCCATTCTTATATGAGGCAAGGTACGCGAGACGTTCGATGAGCGGGACGTCAAGAAGCCTTGCGGATACTTTGGCTGTTGCGATGCTTACGCCGAGGATAGCGTTTGCGCCAAGCACGGCTTTGTTCTTTGTGCCGTCGAGTTCTATCATGACCCTGTCAATGTCGTCCTGTTCACGGCAATCCATGCCGATTATTTTTTTTGCGATTATGCTGTTCACATTGTTTACTGCTTTCTCTACGCCCTTTCCCATGTATCTCGTGCCGCCGTCTCTCAGTTCGACTGCCTCGTAGCTGCCGGTGGATGCGCCGGATGGGATGAGAGCGCGCTCAAGGATATTTCCTGCTTTCACATCGACTTCGACTGTGGGGTTCCCCCTTGAGTCGAGTATCTCTCTTGCTCTTATCGCTGTAATTTCGAATCCGTCTGCCATGTTAACCGTGCCTCCTTTTTTAAAGAATTAATATGTTGTATTACTTAATCATACAATTTAGTGCTGGTTTTTTTATATGTTGCGTTGGGTGAATAGGAATGATTGCCATTTGATAAAACATATAAAGACATATAAAATTAGATGTTGATATAAATTATCTTAGAAAAGGTGTTGCGTATTTGACAAATCATCAAGAAGGGATCTTACAAGATTGATAAAAACTCTTTCTAAAATAAGGGGCAGGCATACTGAACTTGTTAGTGTTTACGTTCCAGCCGGCTATAATATCAATGAGATGAAGAACTTAATAACAAATGAACTTGGCACGGCAACGAATATCAAGTCAAGGGCTACCAAAAAGAACGTGCTCTCGTCTCTTGAGCGGGTTGCGCAGAAGCTGAAAGGTTATAAGGAGACGCCTCCTAACGGGCTTATCATATTTTGCGGCAATGTTTCTCTAAAAGAAGGTATCCCTGACATAAAAATATGGGATTTTGAGCCGCTGGAACCGATGAACCAGAGGCTATACAGGTGTGACCAAAAGTTTGTTCTTGAGCCGCTAGAGGATCTGGTACGCGAGAAGGAGATATTCGGATTGCTGACGATTGACAGCGTTGATGCGACCATCGCATTTCTTAGAGGCAAAAGCATCACCATATTCAAGAAACTAACATCTTTTGTCCCGGGAAAGACCGGCAAGGGCGGGCAGTCAGCGCAAAGATACGAGCGTGTAAGAAAGGGGCTTCTTCTGTCGTTTAAGAAGGAGGTCGGAGAGGTTGCGACCAAGGCGTTTGAATCGGAGAAGGATCTTTTAGGCATCATTATCGGCGGACCTGGGCCTATCAAGGATGAGTTTGTCGAGGGCGATTTTCTGTCGGAGGCGCTGAAGAAGAAGATATTGGGCGTAAAAGACATCGGATATGCTGATCTGAACGGGGTCAAAGAACTTGTAGACAGGTCAGATGATCTCCTTCGGGAGACAGGCATCATCTATGAAAAAAATCTTTTGAATAAGTTTTTCTTCAATCTGCAAAGAGATACTGGTCTTTCTGTGTACGGAATGCGGGAAGTCAAGATCGCCCTGGATGCAGGAGCTGTTGATACGTTGATCATATCGGAAGCTTTCGAGTTCGGTCATTTTGAGATCAAGTGCAAGAAATGCTCATATAAGGAGACAAAGATTATACGGAAGGATAAATTGCCATCAAAATGTCCTCAATGCGAATCAGATCTTGATGTAGATTCCAAGGACATTTTTGAAGAGATTGAAAATCTTTGCAATCTTACAGGTGCGAAGATGGAGATTGTTTCAGAAGATACCCCTGAAGGCGTCTCTTTTTTGAGGCTCGGTGGCATTGGCGCGATTATGAGATATCGGTTGTCGTAATTTTTGGTTCCTTTGCAGAACGTTTATCTGAAGAATGTGCGCGTAACTTCAGTTTAGTATCATTTTTCCCCAAGGTCGATTACTACGTCTGCTGCTCTCTGGAGGCCCTGTGAGAAGCCAGGTTTTTGTCCTAGGATTATTATTTTTTTGCCCATTTCTTTGGCGCGCTGGACGACCGGTAAGAAGTCGGCGTCTCTTGTTCCTAGTGCAATAATATCTATATTTTTGTTGTATGCCGCATCCATCGCTGCGACAGACACATAAACATCTACGTCAGTCTGATCGTGTTTTGTGCCACCCATGCCGATTACCGGTTCAAAGCCCTGGTTTGTGACCGCTTCGACCAATTTGCTCGGAGCAAACTGGTTCAAGAATACGCGTGCAATGACTATATTGCCGTGCTCTGCCAGTCTCAGCCTGATTTTATTCAGATCTATTGAAAACTCTTTTCTTAGGAGATTAGGGCCGTCTATAAAGAGGGCAATTCTTCGTTTGTTTAATGCCTTCATAAAGTTGAACATATGGTATCCTCCAAGAAATTATTTTCGTTTATGGTTTTTCCATAGATATAGGATTAATCCTATTTTTAGATTCGACAATCCGTTCGTGCCAAAAATCAGTAATTATTTGTCCTTTAGTTATATATTACCGGATTTAATTGGATTCTTTGTCAAATAAATATATACTGCAATTAAATATATATATGGGGTAACAACTAATTATCTGATAATATGAATCTTCAAATAAGGTTTTCTGGCATTCTTGCCTGGATGGTGCTTGGGTTAGTTGTCGGGTTCGTAAGTTATTCTGTGCTGATACTGTATTCGATGTCAGGCCTTACGATTGCATTGTTTGCCGGCGCTTTCAGTACTGTTATTACCATTCTTCTATTGAAAGAGCAGGAGTCTGATAGCGACAAGTTTTTCATCGGGCTTTGTGGCCTTTCTATTGCTGCTCTTGCTTCCGGGGTGAAGTATTTCAATTATGAAAGAGCCATGGATTTAAGTGTTAGTGCCCTGGTTGTCGGTGTGTTGATGGGCATCATTGTGTCGATGGCGCTTGTTGTCTATCTGATTAATGACTAGCCGGATGTTATCTTTCTCTGGAGGTGTTTCAGGTAATCCGGCTCGAATCTGTCGATGATCTCTTCTTCTTTTTTTCGCTCCAGGAATATAATCTCTTTTCTTCTTACTTCTTCTATGTCTTTTTTTGATGTGAACATCTGGGTGAGATAGCAGCCTATTCTTTCAGAACTTATCAGTTTCGGAAGTATCACGTAGTCTGCGCCTTCGTCATAAAGCTCGAGAGCTTCATCGATTGTATTTGCAGTAACGAGTATGTCTGTTTTCTTGTTTATGTTTTTGGATTTATCGATCAGCAGTTTGTTATCATCAAGTTCAGGTATTGTTGATATTATGATTTTTGCCTGCTTGAAGTTCAGCTTTTCGAGGACTTCCATGTGGCCTATGTCGCCGTACATGCAATGTATTTTTTTGTCGATAAGCTTCTTTATGACAGCGGGATTGAAGTCCACAACAATGAACTGTTGATTGTATTTCTGCAATACCTCTATGATTCCCTGTCCCATCGTGTGTGCGCCGCAGAAGGAGATAGAAAGGCACACTACTCAAATTATTAGTGCTTTACTGTAGATAAGCATTATCTATCTTCATGAATAGGATGATTACGACCTGATTGCTTTCGATAATATAACTGCACCAAGTGTGCAATTTTTTCTTTTAAGAATTTATTCACATCCAATTTATTTTCTTCTATCATCATGGAGAAATGTTTTCCTCCTAAAAAATGAGGCATTAATACATAAGTTGCACCCCGTTCATATAATCTAACTGCATCGTCAATCTGATGTGACACTACTGCAATTATGGCTTTTTTATTTTCTTCCTTTACTTTATTAATCAATAATAGATTAGTATCAATCAGGGGTATTGTTGAGATTATCATTTTTGCGTTTGAAAAATTAATCTCATTAAGCAGTTCATAATTCTCAGCATCTCCATATCTGCAATCATAACCTTCTTTTGATAATCTAGTAATAACTTCAGGATTATGATCAATAATCAGAAATTTCATTTTTATTTTTTTAAGTGATTCTAATATATCGAATCCTATTCTATTATAACCAACAAGGATTATCTCATAATCCTCATCCACATGATGCTTCTGTTCATCAACTTTTTTACCTTTTCTCTCGAATATTGTTAAATATTTTGATAATATGATATACAGTTTATTTGAATATAATATCATGTAAGTTGAACCTGCAAAAGTTATCAAACCAACTGCGGTCACTAAAGAGAGTATTTCATTTGTTATATGACCTACTGAGACACCCATAGCAACAACAATCAAAGAAAATTCGCTTATCTGTGCAACAGTAAGACCCGCCAAAAAACCATTTCTTTTTGTGTAACCCAATAATCCCATCAAAATCATTACTATCAGTGGATTGCCAATTAGCACGAAAAAAGATAATATCAAAATCAGCCATATATTTTGGTATATGTTGGAAAAGACCATCTGAGATCCTAACATAATGAAGAACAAGATCAGGAAAAAATCTCTTAATGGCTTCATTTTTGAACTTATCTCATAATGATAAGGGGATAATGATAAGGTCATTCCTGCAAGCAATGCCCCTACTTCAATGGAAAAATTCAGATAATGAAATATCGTTGCAATGGCGAAACACCAACTAATAGAAAACAATAGCAAGTATTCCTGTGATTTTGCAATGATTTTAGTTAATGGCGGGATTGCATATAACGTTAATATGAATAATACTATAATCGCTCCAATACCTTTAAGAGTTGATTCTATGGCTAAAGAAGTTAGACTACCACCCTTATTAATGGAAGATATGATCAGTAGTATTCCGATTGCCATAAAATCCTGAACAATCAAGAAACCAATAGATATCCTCCCATGAAGAGATTCTAACTCTTTTTTGTCAGATAATAACTTCATAATGATGATTGTACTACTGAATGCAAGAGCAATTGAAACATATAATGAAACGATGGTAGATAATCCTAGTAATCTTGAAATTATGAATCCAATCGCGCTAGTGAAAATGACTTGACCAAGGCCAGTAATCAGGGAAATCTTTCCAACATCTTTTATGACTTTCGGATTCAAATTTAGTCCTACGAAGAACAATAATAATGCTATTCCTATCTGTGAAAAGACAATTAAAGTATTTGTAGAATCAATTATATTGAAAACAAAAGGACCTGCAATTATACCGCTCAAAATATATCCAATAATTGCCGGTTGTTTAAGAAGCAGCATAAAACCCGTTATCACCACAGTTACAGCGAGTATCTTACTCAATTCAATAAATATCTCTGGATTCATAATATGCCTGACACTTTTTTAGTAAATTAATAATGCCGCTTGGAATAATAACGCCTGCTATTTTGTCATTTTTATCTAAAACAAGTATATATCCAGTCCCTCTTTCCAAATAGTGGTAGCATTATGAATTTGTTCCAGCTTTCCCCCAATATTATTATCACTGAACAAGTTTAAGTATTTTATCTGCCTGAATGGCATTGTATTATCCCGTTTTCATTTCCCCCCTATTGGCTGAATATTCATCGTTCATCTATATCACCTAAAACCAGTGCTTTGCGCGGCAGAACCACACTTCCGGTCTCATTTTACGTATGAATGCTTCAGATGGCGTTTCTGCTT
>JBDRKP010000080.1:0-43370 GCA_043813875.1 archaeon
CAACCCACAGGATCGCAGTGATAGAAGGAGACGGCATAGGCCCCGAAATAATCCGCGAAGGCATCAAAGTGATAGATAAAGTCTCCGAACTCCACAACTTCAACATCAAATGGACAAGATACCCGAACGGCGCAGACCACTACTTAAAAACCAAAGAGCTCATAACCGAAGACACCTTAAAGACCATCAAATCAACATCAGAAGCAATATACTTAGGCGCTCTAGGCGACCCGCGCATACAGCCCGGCATCCTCGAGAAAGGGATACTCTTGAAAACCAGATTCTACTTCGACCAGTTCGTGAACCTGAGGCCCATAAAGCTCCTCGAAGGCGTCGACTGCCCCTTAAAAGACAAAGGCCCAAAAGACATAGACTTCACAGTCATCCGCGAGAACACAGAAGACTTCTACGTCGGCATCGGCAACAGGGCAGGCATCGGAAAGACAAGGCAGGAACTGGAAGTAATCAGAAGCTTATACTCAGTAAAATTCGGCCTCGACATAGAGACAGAAGGCTCAGAAATCGCATACCAGATCGGAGTATTGAGCCAGAAAGGCTCAGAGCGCGTCATCCGCTACGCATTCGAGAACGCAAAAAAGCAGGGCCACACCCGCCTCACCGCAGTCGACAAGGCAAACGTATTGAGCCACGTCTACAACTACTGGCGCGAGATAGTAGAAAAAGTATCAAAAGAATACCCAAAGATTGAGCACGAATTCAACTACGTCGACGCCATAACCATGTGGTTCGTAAAGACCCCGGAGCATTATCAGACTGTAGTCGCCCCGAACATGTTCGGCGACATAATAACCGACCTCGGCGCCATGATACAAGGCGGATTGGGCCTCGCGCCCGGCGGAAACATAAACCCTGACGGCATCTCCATGTTCGAGCCCATCCACGGCTCAGCCCCGAAATACAAAGGCATGAACGTAGCGAACCCTCTAGCCACAATCTGGGCAGGCGCAATGATGCTGAACGAGATAGGCGAAGAAAAATCCGGCGAACTGATCGTAAAATCCATAGAAGAACTGGTAAAACAGAAAAAAGTCCTCACAAAAGACATGGGCGGCACCGCAAAAACAAGCGAAGTAGGGGATGAAATAGTGAAGATAGTCACAAGATTAAACAACCAGTAACCAAAAGAAATATAACTCAATCAAAAAAAACAATCAATTCAACAAAACAGACAAGTGACCTAAAGCGAAGTCAACAATAGTGTGCTTGAGCGAAGCGAAACACACCTGATGCTCAAGCTTTCAGAAGCTTGTGATCAAGCTTTCAGAAGATTGTGTGATAATCATGAAAGGCTCAGAAATGATCTTAAAGACCTTGATGGACAACGGCATAAGCGAAAGCTTCGGCTACCCCGGCGGTCAGGTAATACCGCTCTTCGACGCCATCTACAACTCGGGCGGCAAATTCAAAAACATCCTCGTCCGTCACGAACAGGCCGCAGCCCACGCAGCAGACGCATACGCCAGAGTAAAAGGAACGCCTGGAGTGGCGATTGCAACATCGGGTCCAGGCGCCACCAACCTCATAACCGGCCTCGCGACAGCCCACCTCGACTCATCCCCCCTCATAGCGTTCGGCGGCCAGGTACCGATAGCGCTCCTCGGCAACGACGCATTCCAGGAATCAGACATGATGGGCATAACCCTCCCCATAACAAAACACAACTACCAGATAAGAGACCCGAACCAGATAGGCGTCACGATACTGAAATCAATAAAGATAGCGACATCCGGAAGGCCAGGCCCCATATACATAGAATTGCCAAAAGACACCCAGGTAGGCGTTGTCACAAAAGAGACACCAAAAACCATCCACATCCCCACATACAACCCGACAATGAACGGCCACCCGGAACAGATAAAAAAAGCAGCAAAACTCCTGCTGGACTCACAAAGGCCGGTAATAATAGCAGGCGGCGGAGTCATAATATCAAACGCATCACAGGATCTCGCCGAACTGGTAGAGACAACCCTGACACCAGTGACAACAACACTCATGGGCAAAGGCTCATTCCCTGAAAACCACCCGTTATGCCTCGGCATGCTTGGCATGCACGGCAGGAAAGTCGCCAATCACGCGATAATCGAATCCGACCTAATAATATCCCTCGGCTGCAGGTTCTCAGACAGGATAACAGGCAGGAAAGACACATACACATGCGGCGCAAAAGTCATCCACATCGACATCGACCCCGCAGAGATCGGGAAAAACATCCCCGTAGACATCCCGATAGTCGGCGACATAAGATGCGTCTTAAAAGACTTAAACATCGTCATCAAAAAACTGACCAAAAAAAGAAAAGAAACAGAATGGTCAAAAAAAATGAAAGAATTAAACAAGCTCTGCAACTGCGACACAGACATAGACAGCTACCCGATAAACCCGAAAAAAATCATGTTCGAACTCAACAAGGCGATCAAAGACACAGACATCATAACAACCGGCGTCGGCCAGCACCAGATGTTTGCAGCCCACTACATCAAAAGAAAATACCCCCGCACCTTCATCTCAAGCGGCGGCATGGGCACCATGGGCTTCGGCCTCCCCGCAGCCATCGGCGCAAAAACCGCAAAACCCAGCGCAGAAGTCTTCGACCTTGACGGCGACGGCTCATTCGCGATGAACATCCAGGAACTTGCGACCTTAAAAGAAGAGAACATAAAGGTCATCCCGGTCATATTCGAAAACAACTACCTCGGCATGGTCAGGCAATGGCTGGAGATATTCTTTGACAGAAGATACTCAAACGTAAACCTCGGCAAAAACACAGACTTCACAAAAATCGCACAAGCCTACAACCTGAACGGGATCACGATAGAGCGCTCGGGAGATATAGCGCCCGCATTGAAGCAGGCCATAAAGAACCCGGAATCGACAATAATAACAATAAAGATAGAACCAGAATCAAATATCCTCCCCATGCTCCCCCCGGGCGGCAGCATCACCGAAGCATTCGGCGGATGCATAACAAAACAAGGCCATTATTTCGACAATATTTAAGGAGGTAAAAAATCACATGCAGACCAACATCATCGCAATGCTCGTCCTAGACGAACCAGGCGTCCTCACAAAAATATCAGGCCTCTTCACCCGCCGCGGCTTCAACATAGACACAATCACCGTCGGAAAGACCGAACACAAAGGCATATCACGGATAACAATCAGCCTTCAGGCCAACGAAAAGACACTAGAGCAGCTCGAAAAGCAGCTCAACAAGATGATAGACATAATAAAAGTTATAAACATAACACACAACTCCATAGTACGCGAACTCTGCCTTGTGACCATAAACATAAAAGACGAAAACTCAAGACTGGAACTGATAAACTATACAAAGGTATTCCCCGCAAAGATAGTAGACATGAACCACAAGAGCCTGACAATGGAATTCATGGACGACCCAAGAAAGATCGAGGAATTCTTAGAAAAGATACAGCCCTTCGGGATAAAAGAGCTCGTAAGGACCGGCATAACAGGCATAACCAAAAATTAGCTGATAATAACAAATAAGAGGTGTAAGATATGACAGGATCAAAAATATACCACGACAGCGACGTGAAAAGCGATGTTCTCGAAAACAAGAAGATTGCCGTGATAGGTTACGGCGCTCAGGGAAGAGCCCAGGCGCAATGCATGAAAGACTCCGGTCTGAACGTCATAGTCGGCTTAAGAAAAGACGGCGCTTCATGGAAAAAAGCAATTGATGACGGCATGACCGTCAAAGAGATAGGTGACGCAGCAAAAGAAGCAGACATAGTACACATCCTGATACCCGACGAGATCCAGAAAGACATCTACGACGCCCACATAAAAAAACACATGACAAAAGGCAAGACCTTGAGCTTCTCGCACGGCTTCAACATAGTCTTCAACCAGATAACCCCCCCAGAAGACGTCAACGTCATAATGATCGCCCCAAAATCCCCGGGCACAGAAGAGCGCAAAAGATACCTCGAAGGCTTCGGCGTCCCTGGACTGATCGCAATCGAAAAAGACGCAGACGGCAACGCAAGAAACATGGCACTCGAGATGGCAAAATCCATGGGCTTCACAAAAGCAGCTGTATTCGAATGCACATTCAAGCAGGAGACATACTCCGACCTCTTCGGCGAACAGGCGGTCCTCTGCGGCGGCGCAGCAGAACTAGTAAAAGCCGGCTTCGAGACACTAGTAAAAAGAGGATATCCCCCGCAGATGGCATACTTCGAATGCTTCCACGAGCTTAAACTCATAGTAGACCTAATGTACGAAGGCGGCCTTGCCCACATGTGGGACGTAGTATCAAACACAGCCGAATACGGCGGACGGACAGTAGGCCCAAGGATCATAACAGAAGAGTCAAGAAAAGCCATGGAAAAGACGCTCGACAGGATTGAATCAGGCGAATTCGCAAAAGAATGGCTGAACGAATACAGGTCAGGCAACAAGAACTTCAACGAGATGCGCAAGGCAGAAAAAGAGCACCAGCTCGAAATAGTCGGCAAAAATATCCGCTCTATGTTCGAAAAGAAGCAAAAACAATAAGCAACAGAGGCTCAAAAGATTTGGACATGCGCAAAAAATACGACATAACAGCAGGACTTTCCGGTGCCTTGGGCGCCCTTGCCGTGTGATACATCCCAAAAATACTGAACATAGACGGGCAATAGCCCAAAAATCCTGTTCGCAGGCATACGGATAGTAATCATAGTGACAGCCCATAGCTACCACATTATAAAAGCCATCTCTGAAAATAGAAGAAAACAGGCATAACCATGAGATACGAACAAGTGACATTAGGCAGAACATTCATCATGAAATTCGACCACGGCGACGACTTCCTAGAAGAACTAACAAAATTCATCAGACAAAAAAAGATACTTGCAGGCACAATCCAGTTCATAGGCGCCCTGAAAAAGGCAGGAGTAGTAGTCGGCCCAGAAAAAGACGAGCTACCAGTAACCCCTATCTGGAAACAGTTAGAAAAACCGCACGAAATAGTCGGCATCGGCACGATATTCTGGGAAGAAGGCGAACCGAAAATCCACATACATTCAGGCACAGGCCACGACAAAGACGTCTTAGTGACCTGCATAAGAAAAGACACAGAAGTCTTCATAGTCATAGAGGCCATAATCCAGGAATACAAGAACACAAGCGCAAGAAGGCAACCAGACAAACAGACCGGCATGAGCCTATTGACATTCGGCAACTGATCTTTAAAAAATCCAGAAAGAATACACAACAATAAACATATCGGAAGTGATAAAAATGCGCTCAGACACGATAAAAAAAGGCATCGAACGCGCCCCCCACCGCGCCCTCCTCCGCGCAGACGGCCTGAAAGACGACGACTTCAAAAAACCCTTCATCGCAATAGCAAACTCCTACAACACCATAATCCCCGGCCACATCCACTTAAACGCCCTCACACAAGAAGTAAAAAGAGGAATAAAAGACGCAGGCGGCGTCCCATTCGAATACGGGGTGCCAGGAATCTGCGACGGCATAATCATGGGCCATGGCGGCATGCGCTACTCCCTCGCATCGCGCGAGACAATCGCAGACTGCATCGAATTCATGACAGAATCCCACCAGTTCGACGGCTGGGTCGGCGTGACCAACTGCGACAAGATCACCCCTGCGATGCTCATGGCAGCAGCAAGGATAGACATCCCGTCCATAATGCTCACAGGCGGCCCCATGGACACAGGTGACCTTAAAGGAAAAGGCTGCGACCTAGTATCAGCATTCGAGGCAGTAGGCCAATATAGTGCAGGCAAATTGACAGAAGACGAACTGAAATCTATCGAAAAAAACTGCTGCCCAGGCGCAGGCTCATGCGCAGGCCTCTTCACAGCAAACACCATGTCATGCATGACAGAAGCCCTCGGCATGTCACTCACCGGCTGCGCGACAAGCCTTGCCATATCCGAAAAGAAGAAACAGCTTGCCTACAAGACAGGAAAACAAATAGTAGAGCTAATAAAAAAAGACATCAAGCCATCAGAAATCATGACAAAAGACGCATTCAAAAACGCGATAACAGTCGACATGGCGATAGGCGGCTCGACAAACTCAGCCCTCCACCTTCCATCAATCGCAAAAGAACTTGGCATAGACCTCACACTGGACACATTCGACCTCATCTCAAAAACAACCCCCAACATCTGCCACATAAGGCCTGGCGGCACGTACTTCATGAAAGACTTCGAGAACGCAGGCGGCATACCCGCAGTCTTAAACAGGCTAAAAGACAGGCTAAAAGACTCAAAGACCGTGAACCTGAAATCAATAAAACAGATCGCAGAAGAATCAAAAGTAATAGACCCAGAAATAATAAGGCCGCCAGGCAACCCCTACCACAAGGAAGGCGGGATAGCGGTCCTCAGAGGAAACATTGCAAAAAACGGCTCAGTCATAAAGCAGTCAGCAGTAAACGAAGACATGCTAATCCACACAGGCCCTGCAGTAGTATTCGAAGACGAAAACACTCTCATGAAAGCCATAATGGACAAAAAGATCAAAGAAGGCGACATAATAGTCATAAGATACCAAGGAAAGGCAGGCGCTCCCGGCATGCCGGAAATGCTCTCACCCACATCCGCAATCATGGGTGCAGGCTATCATAAAGTCGCCCTCATAACCGACGGCAGATTCTCAGGCGGCACAAGAGGCCCATGCATCGGCCACATAGAGCCGGAAGCATACTTAGGCGGCGAAATCGCAGCAATAAAAGACGGCGACACAATAGAGATAGACATCCCGAACCGCACCTTGAACGTATTGCTCACAGACGATGAGATAAGACAGCGCATGAAAAAAGCAATTGCGCCAGAACGGGAACTGAAGCCGTTCCTCGCCAAATACCGCAATTCTGTAAGTGCTTGACAATCGTCTATTACAAGAATCATCATAATCATTCGCCACCCATCGAACAAAAAGCAAACGCATATATGCAGCAGAACCAAACAAATCATATGATAGACATGAAAAGAACATTTCTGGCATTATTAATGACCGTAGCAATACTTCTGATAAATGCCAGCTCTGTTTTTGCCTGCTCCTGCGTCGACCCATATCCCCCACAGGAATCACTTGAAATATCCACAGCAGTCTTTGCCGGCAAAGTCATCAGCATAGACTATCTGCCAGCAGGGATAATAATCAGTGGCGCAGACCCCGTAAAAATCACCTTTGAAGTCTCAAGAGTCTGGAAAGGTCCGGAATACAAGAATCTAATTATAACCACAGTAAGAAGCAGCGCAACCTGCGGATACACGTTTGAACTGGAAACAGAATACCTCGTCTATGCCGACGGGAAAGAAAACGACCTGACAACAACCATCTGCAGCAGAACAAAACCCATCACAGGCGCAAAAGAAGATCTTGAACAACTAGGCGAAGGCAACGCACCATCAATTGACGGCTCTAACCAGAACCATTCATCTGGATTTGCCACTATAATCTCTGGTGGCATCGCAATATCAATCCTCATCATAGTAATCATACTAAGAAGGAAAAAATCAAAAAAGTAATCCCGAATCAGTCCAGAATCTTACAAGAAATTATATTAAACAAAACATCCAAAATAACCCTATGCCAAACGCAGCAACCCACATATTGATACCAATCATACTCATAGACCTCGTGCGCGACTACATGCTGAAAGACAAGAAATCCATCACCACCAACCACCTCCTGATAGCAGGCATAGCAGGCATCCTTCCCGACATAGACGTTGCTTTGGGCCTTGTGATGACAGCGCTGAAAGGCTCATCGCCGATGATATTCCATCGCCTGATAACACACTCAGCAATAATACCCCTGATTATATTTGCAATCGCCATGACAGCCCATCACCTGAAAAAAAAGGAAGCATACATGACAACCCTGATGATAGCAATCGGATACTCAATCCACTTGGCGCTCGACTTTCTTCTGATAGGATCCATAATGCCCTTATATCCATTCAGCACGCAGGAAATCGGTCTAAATATAACAACAGGAGAGACAGCAGGCGTCCTCATGCTCGCCCTGGACACAGTGATCCTCCTTGCATGGCTCATCCACGAGCAGATGAAACACAGGATAATCGACTACATCTGAGAACTCTTATCAAGCAGCAGATTGCACCCTTCCTCGAATGCCTCTATGCTTGCAAGAATAATATCCGGGCTGGTGCCCATGGCAATCACAGAAATATCATTCTTCTCATCCCTGACAGTCATCTTCACATCGACTGCAGAATCTGAATGCCTGGTCTTGATATCTACAGCATAATCAGCAAGCGCGTAACTAAGCCCGTTATCTCTTAGCACCTTCTGGAACGCCTTTATCAACGCATCCACAGGCCCGACACCCTCACAGGACTCTTTATACACCTTACCCCCATACTCGAGCACAATACATGCGACAGGCGGCTTATTTTTCTCAAGATTCAGGCTGAAATCAACGACTTTGAGCACCTTCTTTGCCCCCTTGCGGATGCTCTTCTCAACAATCATCTGAAGATCCGCCCTCTTGATTCTCTTGCCCCTCCCAATAAACGACCTTATATACTCCCTGGCATTAGAGAGGTCTGTATTCGTGAGCTCGACATCAAACTCCTCCTCAACAATCTTTTTTATCTCCACATCCTTCGGGACACCGGAAATAAGAACCCTGCTATCATCCATGTAAGTATTACAAGACGCGATCTGATAATACCTCTTATCAAGGAACCGGTCCACCTCAGAATCGACAGGATCGATCACAGGCGTCACAGGAAGCACCTTGAGCACCGACGATGGGTCCTTAAGTCCCGCCCCGGTCATGACAATGACAATCCTCTCATCAGCGCCAACCTTCTTCTCACGTACCATCTTATCCAGTGCAGCAAGTCCTGTAGCAGCCGAAGGCTCGACAAAGATAGATTCAGTCCTCGCAAGAAGCTTCTGGGCATTAAGGATCTCCTCATCAGTCACATCAAGCGCCATGCCGCCCGAATCATATATCGCCTTGAGTATCTTCTTCCCGTCCAGCGGGTCGCCGACGCATATCGCAGAAGCGACAGTATACGGCTTATCTATTATCTCATAATCATCCTTTCCCTCGTTATACGCCAAAACGACCGGATTCGCCCCGCTCGCCTGGACCCCGACCATCTGGGGAAGTTCATCAATAAATCCCAACCTCTTATACTCCAAAAACCCCTTCCATATAGCAGAAGAATTAGTACCGCACCCTATCGGCACGATAACCTTGTCCGGCGCCCTCCAGTCCAGCTGCTCGACAATCTCATACGCCTCAGACTTCTGCCCTTCGGCCCTGAACGCATAATCCCCGCACAGGTAAAAATCATGCCTCTTGCTGAGATTGATCACGAGCCTCACAGCATCAGCATAAGTGCCCCTTATCTGTATCAGTTTCGCGCCATAAGACAGAGTCTGCGCAAGCTTCCCTATAGGCGTCCCTTCAGGCACGATGACATAGCACGGCAACCCCGCCTTCGAGGCGAAAGCAGAAACAGATGCCGCCATATTGCCTGTCGATGCGCAGCACACCGCCTTCTTTCCCATCTCAAGCGCCTTCGTGATCTCGACCATCGTCCCCCTGTCCTTGAACGCTCCCGTAGGATTCGCACCCTCGTATTTCACATACACATGCTTCAGCCCGAGCATCTTAGCCACGCTCCGGCATTCATAAAGAGGCGTATTCCCCTCGTTCAGGGTCACGATCTTGCTCATATCCTCAATCGGATAGAAATTAAGATACTTAAGCGAACTGATCGGAGCAGTCTTGATAAGATGCTTATTCAGCTTCTTGAGAATCCTATCATAATCATAGACGACATCCAGTGCCCCGCCGCAATCCAGGCAATTAGAAGACGTCACCAATTCATCCCATTCTTTTCCGCAGTCGATACACAAGAGCTTATAGATCTTTTTTTTCATCCTGACACCACAAAGAGATATTTGCCTATTACTTCAGTTCGCAATCATAGCGATCGCATCGATCTCTATCTTCGCGTTCTTCGGAAGCTTCGCGACACACACAGTAGAACGCGCAGGCTTGCCTAAAGAGAAATAAGACGCATATATTTCATTCACTTTCGCGAAATCATTGATATCCACAAGATATATCGTAGTCTTGACGACCTCCTCAAGCGCACTCCCCGCCGCCAGAAGTACAGCAGACAGATTATCAAGCACGCGCCTCGTCTGAGTCTCAATATCCCCATCGATGAACTGCTGCGTCTTCGGATCAATAGCAATCTGTCCAGACAGATACACCATACTACCCGTCTTCACAGCCTGCGAATAAGGCCCGATAGCATTAGGCGCACCATCCGTATTTACAATATCTTTTGAAGTCATAAAAACCATTAATAATGACACAGATTTATAAATATAGCGAAAGAGTCTAGCGCTCCGACAAAAATCTGAATATTACCGCAACACTCCTGTCCTCTTTCACTTCCTTATCAAGACACATCTTCCTGACCTCATCAAACGTCTTCCATTCAGGATGGATGACCTCTCCGTCCTCTGGCTGAGAGCCGGATTTGCTCTCACAGAAATCATCAACGACAAAATAGAAGAGATCCCACACGACAGTAGCGCCGGATGCCGTAGTATGGATATGCTCAACCCTTTTTGCAATCAGGCCGGTCTCCTCAAGGCACTCTTTTTTAGCAGCATCACGCGCATATCCCATGACATCAACGCCCGCATCAAGCGCCCTCTTGTATTCAGCGAGACTGTCAAACACCTTCCCGCCAGGCAGCCGAAAATCAAACCCACGAAGCTCGCTGCGATATTCCCTGACAAGAAGCATCTTACTCTCCTTCACGATAAGCAACCTGACACCAGGCGAGCGCCGCACAATCTCAAACTCCACCATCTTCCCGCCGACATTCATAGGTTGTCGGACAACCTCAAAAATCCTGCCCGAATATACTACTTTCTCATCCCCTGCTGGCTTTGGCGCATCCATAAAAAAACCTCGAACAGATTTCAATAATCAAAAACAAAAACTACCGCACATAATCTTAGAGAACAACATTTTAAATTCTAACGAATAAACACAACATCAGAGCTAAAAAAAAGGAAGATACAGATATACAATTACATAAGCCACGATGAAGGATTATTATCATTATATGATTTCAGAACTTCTGAAGCCTGTGATGTAAGAACATAACCACTGTCTGTCTTCTCAAGAAAGTTACACTTGAATAAATCAGCAACATACTCTCTACAGCTTTCAACATCAATAATAAGATTATTCCGTATCAGATCTTTATTATCCTTATTAATTCCCCCATAAAAATCCACAATATTCAAGAACCCAAAGACTTCTTTTACAGGCAAATCACCAGAATACATCTCTTTTTGAACTAAAACTGTTTCACTCATACAAAACACCTTCTTCCATTCCATTATTCTTATCCATACTAAAATAAAAAACAAAATCGAAGTCAATAAGACTATCACAACGTTATGAAGATTTATAAATCTAACGTCACCCAGAGAAACTGCAATAATCAGGAAAGAAATCTATAAAAACCTAACACACAAAAAATAAGAGAGTGATTACTCATGGCAGACATAAGATCAGACAAGATATGGCTTAACGGGAAACTGATAGACTGGGACAAGGCAAACATCCACATCATGACCCACGCCCTCCACTACGGATCATCCGTGTTTGAAGGCGTAAGATGCTACGAGACAAAGAGAGGCTCCGCGGTATTCCGCTTAAAAGAGCACACAAGGCGCCTCTTCGACTCAGCAAAGATTTACCGCATGAAAATCCCCTACACAGAAGACGACATAAACAGCGCCATAAAAGAGACAATAAAGGCGAACAACCTGAAATCATGCTACATCCGCCCGATAATATACAAAAGCACAGGCGGCATAGGCCTGAACCCGCTGGGAATAAAGACAGACGCAGCGATAGCAGTCTGGTCATGGGGCGCATACTTAGGCGCTGACGCCCTCGAAAACGGCATAGACGTCAAAGTGTCCACATGGACGAGGATTGCCGCAAACACCCACCCCGGCCTTTCAAAAGCAGGCGGCAACTACATGAACTCCCAGCTGGCCAAGATGGAAGCGATAGAAGACGGCTACGCAGAAGCCATATTGCTGAACACTGCCGGCTTCGTAGCAGAAGGCTCAGGAGAGAACATATTCCTCATAAGAGACAATACAATACACACGCCAAAAATAAGCGACGGGATACTTCCCGGCATCACAAGAGACTCCATAATAAAAATCGCAGCCGAACTGGGCTACACAGTAAAAGAGACAACAATCCCGCGCGAGATGCTCTACATCGCAGACGAGCTGTTCTTCACAGGAACAGCAGCAGAGATGACGCCCATAAGGTCCGTAGACAAGATAACTATCGGTAACGGCAAGCGCGGCCCGGTAACAGGAAAGATACAGAAAAGATTCTTCCAAACCTTGAAAGACGGCAAAAGGACAGAATGGTTCGACTTCGTATAGGACAACAGCATCATCTTATTACTTCTTCTCATTCAGACTAAAAGATATTAAAAGATACCAATGGTATTTGTTACTGCTGATTGGAATGAAGAAAAAAGAAAAAAAAAGCGTCTGTATCGTATTCCCGCGCTACATACTCCACAATTACGGACCACCTCTCGGCGCCCTCTACATATGCTCTGTCCTGAAAGAGAAAGGATATCACGTCACATTCATAGACGGCACCGTGACCTCGTACGAAAAGACAATAGAACAGCTGAAGCAAAATAAACCCGATATCCTCAACCTCTCAATCCAGACAGTGTTCGCCGATTTCGCATTCCAGCTAGCAAAAGACTACAGGAAAATAAACCGTAACGCAATAATCATCGCAGGCGGCCCCCACGCATCCATCCTCCCGAAACAGACACTAGCCGAAAAAGGTATCGACTTTGTGGTAGTCGGCGAAGGCGAAGAGACATTACCTGATCTTCTCTCAAACATCAAAGACCCTAAAAAAGTAAAAGGCATCGGCTTCAGGAAAAACAACAAACACTTCTTCACCGAATCAAGAGAGCCGATAAAAGATCTGGACAAAATACCATTCCCTGCCCGAGACATGCTGCATGATAACTACTTCAGGACTGGCTCGACATCAATCATCACAAGCAGGGGCTGCCCATTCAACTGCGCCTTCTGCCAGCCCACCCTAAGAAAGATATTCGGCCCGAAATTCAGGATGCGCACAGTAAAGAAAGTCATCGATGAGATAAAAGACATCAAAAAAACCTTCATGAAAAAAAACAGAGAATTAAAGAGCCTGCACTTCACAGACGACGGCCTGACATACAACCACAAATGGCTGAAAAACCTAGGTCAGGAGATAATAAAGCAAAAACTCGACATCACATGGACCGCAAACACCCGCGCAGACACGATGCCCGAGATAGGGCTGCTAAGGCTGCTTAAAAAGTCAGGCCTGACCAAATTCTCAATCGGTGTCGAATCAGGAGACCCCTACATCAGGAACGAGATCCTCAAGAAAAATGTGAGCCAGGAAAAACTGATCAAAGCATTCGATTTATGCCACGAGGCAGGCATAAAGACCCACGCCTATCTGATGGTCGGGAGCCCTGAAGAGACGCATGAATCCATCCTTGCGACAGTGAAGCTGCTCGACCGCATAAGGCCCGACGACACGCAGGTCACAATCACCTCCCCTTTGCCCGAGACATACCTGTACTACCATGCAAAGGAAAAAGACATCATGAAAGTGAAAAGATGGTCTGATTTCGCTTATTACGAAGAAAGCCACCTCGAACTGAAGAACTTCACGAAGGACGACATCAAGAAGCTCCAGAAAGCGATACACTATACTATCTTTCTTCACAGGAACATGAAAAAAAGAGGGATAGACACGAGATACAGTTCACTGTTCTCCATCCTGAAAAACCCCATCGTCAACACATCCCTGCGCGGCCTCGACAAAGCAAGACTCCACGCAAAAAAAGCGCTCAGAAGATAGAACCTCATCTACCAGTGCCGGAACAGATACTGCTTTGTCTCCTCATAGCCGTTCTTCCTTTTCTGTTCCTTTTCCCTGAACTTGCCTATATCATTCATCTTCTTTGCCACAAGCTTGTTGATATCCGTCGCATAATCATCAAGCAGGACAGACACATGCTGCTCATTGAGGTAGTTTTGATAAAGGACATAATCCGCATCATGTTCATATAACTCCATTGCATCCTTCAGCGTTTTTGCCGCGACAATGGTCACAAGATCGCGATTATCCTTCTTCATGTTCCGTATGATCATCTTATTGATATCAGCATCCAAAAGACATGATATGACAAGTTCAGTATTCAGAAAAACCGTATTCCCGAAAAAATCAGGGCTGCTGACAGAATTGTACATATAAGGGATGCCCTCCTTCTTCAGGATATTGATGCTTTCAGGATCATTCTCAACCACCATCACACTCTTATTCATCGACTTCATCTTCGACAATAATTGGGAGTCAATATCATGATATCCGAAAAAAAGCACATGGCAGTCCACATCCTTGTGTTCGACATCCTTTTTCACAAGAACCGCCCGGTCAAACCTGTAAAGATAGCCTTCCAGATACCTGTATATCTGCCGGTCATACTTGATGAAATACGAAGACAATATCATCGTCGCGATGACAAGCATTATGCCAAGCCCGCTCATCTGTGCAGGTATTACGCCGCCAAAAACGCCGGCAGCAATGATAATGATTCCGAATTCGCTAAGCTGCCCAAGATATATCCCTGCCGTAAAAGACGTCTTTATGTCATATCCCTTCATCCGGAGCGTGATATAAGTGATGACCGGTTTGATGAAGAGAGAGAGCGGCACTAAAAGCAGTATGAAAAACAGATGGCTCATACTGAATCCGAATTTCAGCTGGAACCCGAGCCCCACAAAAAACAGCATATTGAAAAAATTGATCAGCGGCCTTAGCCTGCTTGAAATCTCATGCTTGTAGATTGTGTTCGCAAGCGTTATGCCCCCCACGAAAGCGCCGATAGTCGCCGAATACCCGAGAAGGAGAGCGATCTCCACAAACAGGAAACATACGCCAAGGCTGGAGACGAACAGAAGCTCAGGATACCTGCTTGCGAACTTGAGCGGGATGTTGAGCCCATACTTCGCAAGAACAAACCCTATGAAAAGCAGTGTTATCCCCTCGATAGGCGCAAGCGCGATCTTAAAAAGCGACCTCTCCTGCAATACCCCGATAAAACTGAGGGCAAGGATCGCAATCACATCCTGTATTATAAGCGTGCCCAGTATGATCTTGCCATGAAGCGTAGTCGTCTCCTTTTTATCCTCAAGCCATTTGGCGACAAGCAAAGTGCTCCCGAACATGAACAGCGTTGAAAGATATATCCTCTCCATCATGGCAAACCCGGAAAACGATGCGACACTGAACGCCAGAAGGAAAAAAAGCAGAGACTGCACAGCAGACGTTATGAGTATATCTTTCCCGAGATATTTGAGGCTCTTGAGGTCAAACTCAAGCCCCATGAGGAACAACAGGAACGTGATGCCAAGCTCCGAAAGTATAATCACCTGCTCGCCATCGAAATTATCTCCTGCAAGGTAAAGCGAAAAGATCAGTCCCGAAAGCACATATCCGACAATGATAGGCTGCCTTGCCATCTTCACGACGAAACATATAGCGACGACTACAAGAAACAAAAATCCGAAATCCTGTATGAAATTCTGCATATGCAACCATCCCCCTTCAAAAAAAGGTCGCAAGCCACAAATATCTGTAGCCCTGTATATATAGCACGTGTATTTAAATATTTGATTATTGCCGTTTTGACACAAAAATTAGGGCAAAATGACAAAAAAAATAGAAAGATAAAATACTAAAAAAACAACACATCAAAGCCCTATCTCACCGGCGATTTCCTTCATCGCTTTGACCGATATCCCGACGAACGCGTCATAAGGGATCCCCGCAGTCTCGCACTCCATGATCATCTCTCGTTTCGAGCCTGCCGCAAAGCCCTTCTTCTTGAAAGCCTTCTTCACAGTATCATCCGTCACATTGGATATCTTCTTCTCCTTGACCATCGCGCACGCGATAATCAGCCCAGTCATCGAATCAGCCGCGACAAGAATATGTTCCATCCTGCTTTGTCTTGCCGGCGCATCCGGATTCATGTAATTATGCGACATGATGGCATGCAATACCTCATCCGGCGCTTTCCCGCGAAGAATATCTTGCGCAACAACCCCATGCTCCACCGGATTATCCTTAGTCAACTCATAATCAACATCATGCAGAAGCCCTGTGAGCGCCCACAACTCTTCATCCTCCTTGAGATAGCGCGCAGCCGCCTTCATGATAGCCTCTGTAGAAATCATGTGGTTGATAAGGAAATCACCCTTAACACGCTCTTTGACCAGCTTTTCAGCTTCTGCCCGATTCATAAAATCACATCCATATCATTTTTCTATAACTATAGAACACAATAATATTAATACCCTAACCCATCCATGACAGGTATCAGACCCCGAACTCCCTGTCAATTACCTTGATCTCAGCCTTCCTGAGATGCTCAAGCACAGTCGCCTTGCTCAGCCCGAGCCTTCGAGCAAGCTCCTTTGCAGAAATCCCGCGCGGCCACCGGTAATATCCAAGCGCCACCGCCGACTTCAAGACCATCTCCTGTTGAGAAGACATGTTGAACCCGTCAAACGTAGACCTCTTCACATAAAGCAGCTCAAAATCCCCGAACTCCTTTATCTCATCCAGAGCATTCCTGATGAACCCTTTTTCCGGCGCAGCGATAGTCCATATCTCCCACCCGTCCACAAGCGGCACTTTTTTAGGCACAAAGCACTTGTTCTGAAGGACAGTATGCACAACAGAACATATCTTGGAAGTGTCCGTAAACACCTGCAAAAAAAGCTTCTTGTCTGTCTCCTCGAGCACATCGAACCGGACAACAATATCATTAACCTTGAAATATTTCTTGATATGGCGCGCCTCATCAGGACAAGAAAGCGCAACCTCGACCACATCCTGCACGAAATCAGGCGTAAGGCTACAAGTGATATGCGTGACAAAAAGAGACTTAAAGCGCGCAAGCCCCCCTGTCCAGCACCCGCGATGCCGAAGACGAAACTTCCCCTCAAACATAATAGATATTGCGCATCAAAATATAAAAAAGAAGAAAAATATGCCTGTGCACCAAAAAAACAGATATTTAAATTCTCCCACCCATAGATACAAAATAGATAGAGTGATTTACATGGCAAAGCCGATAAGAGCGACACCGAGATTGAGGGGCAAAGAAGCAGACGAGTTCCTAAAGAAAATGCATGAAAAAGAGAACTCCCCGATAACAGAGAAGACTATCGAATTAGCGAAACGGCTCGAAAAGTTCAAGTTTTGACGACAGTATTTATTTTCTTGCCGTCACGCCGATATATCAGCAAGTCAATCATATCGCAATACATAGGTATGTTGCCTTTTTCTCTTCCCTTAAGTACTTCAAATCCCATTCTCTTATAGAAATGGACAGCATCCCTCTTCGCATCAACAATGACAAACCTGCAGCCGATGCCTATGTCCTCGTTCATCGCGATAAGCTTTTTCATAACAAAATCAGTAGTAAGCGTACCTATCCCGCGCCGCGCATAATCCTGATGCACGCAAAGCCTGCCGACTTTCAAAGCAGGAAGCGTCTATCGGCAAGCTACACACGGCGAACTAATAAAAACTGCTAAAGAAGACAATATAAAAGACAATATAAATAACAGACATCAAGATAATATGAGCATACTTATGAAAATTCCACAAAAAAAAGATGATGAATCCCTTAGTCAGTACTCGGGGAACTTAGCTAGACTCTTTAATAGCTTAAACTCCAAAAACTCGAAGAAAAATAAAGGTCAATTCTTCACATCAGTAGAAATAGCCCGATACATGGCAAGTTTAGTAACCGCAAAAAAAAGTAAAATATCCGTCCTCGATCCAGGAGCCGGCATAGGAATATTATCTTTTGCAGTGATTGAGCAATTAGTCGAAAATAATAGAAATTTAGAAGAATTAAGTCTTATATTATATGAGAATGATGTCGAAGTCATTCCTTACCTTAAAAAAGCATTAGAAATAGCCAAAGATGAGTTAAAAAATAGAAAAATCAAATTTGTCTATGAAATAATAGAAAAAGATTTTATTTCTTCAAATTCGAATGCCCTCAATAATAATTTATCTGAATATTGTGAATCCAAAAAGAATTCTTTCGACATAATTATCTCCAATCCCCCTTACTTTAAATTAAATAAAAAGGACGTAAATGCTAAATTCAGGGATATTATATCAGGTCAACCAAATATCTATTTTTTATTCATGGCAATCTCTGCAAAACTGCTTAATGCTAACGGGGAAATGATATATATCACGCCTCGAAGCTTCTGTTCGGGATTATATTATAGTAAATTCCGAAGTTGGTTGATCGATAAAGTTAGTTTTACCCACATCCATTTATTTGAATCCCGAAAAGATCTGTTTTCTTCTGAAAATGTTCTGCAAGAGAACATAATAACTAAGTTCACCAGAGTAAAACAAGATACAATAACCATATCCAAAACAACAGATGGCAATTTATCTAATATTCAATCGATTCAGGTCATGAAAAAAGACGTAATATACAAAAGTAACGGGCACATCTTTTTTAGAATTCCTTCAGATGACAACGAATTAAACGTAATTAAAACCTTGGACAAGTTGCCATATAATTTCTATAAGTTAGGGATAAAGATATCTACCGGGAAAGTCGTTGCATTTAGAAATAAAGAATATTTAGATAACAATGTCGGTGAGAATTCAGTACCATTAATATGGATGCATAATATCAAGAATGGAAAAATTCAATGGCCAATAAATAAAAAAAATAAACCTCTTGCAATAAAGAAAAATGCGACTACAAAAAAATTGTTATTAGAAGCAAAAAATTACATTGTTCTCAAAAGGTTCACAACAAAAGAACAAAAGAAAAGATTTGATATCGCTCTTATTTACCAGAAAGACTTTGAAAAATATAAGTATTTTGCCTTGGATAATATGGTTAACTACATTCATAATCCCGGTCAGCCGCTCAATAAAAACCAGATTAAAGGGATTGCTAAATATTTAAATATGCCAATCGTAGAATTATATTTTAGAATACTAAACGGTCATACACAAGTGAACGCTAATGAGGTCTATGCATTACCATTTCCATCTTTAGCCGAATTAGAGCTATTCGGCAGTAGCATAAATTGCACGAATAATATTCCAGTTTTGATGAACCAATGAAAATAAAGGAAAATCCACCTAAGGTTTTAAAATGAATAAAATATCAGAAGCATTAGATTTGTTAAAGCAATTGAATGTCCCAAAAAAGCAACAAAATGAGAGATCTGCTTTAGCTTTGTTAGCTTTACTTTCTCTAAAAGAAAATGACTCGTGGACGAGTGCTAAAAAGACATTAATCAGAGTCCACGACATGATGATATTTATCAAAGAAGAATATAATCGTGAATATGCAGAAAATAGCAGAGAAACTTTCAGAAGGCAAACGCTCCATCAATTCGAGAAAGAGGTAGGTATTGTTGAAAGAAACGCAGACGAACCAACAAGACCGACCAACAGTCCCAATACTACATGGTCAGTTACAGACGATACCTTGAGAATCGCCAAAAGTTATGGCACACAACGATGGAACACCAAACTGCCGAAATTTCTCAAGAAGATCAAAAGAACAATTATAAGCTATAAAGTAAAAAGAAGTAAAAATAAGCTTTCAATTTCCTTAGATGATTCAGAAATTGTGTTCTCACCGGGAAAGCACAATGAACTTCAAATCGATATTTTGAACGATTTTAGAAAAAACTTTTGCCAAAATGCAGAGGTTTTATACGTGGGTGACACAGCCCACAAAATGCTATACTTGAATGAGCCTCTACTGAAAGAAATCAATCTTGAAATTAAAAAGCATGATATTTTGCCAGATATTGTTCTTTTGGACAGACAAAAAGACAGACTATATCTGATTGAGGCTGTTTCATCTCATGGTCCAGTATCAAATAAAAGGTTAATAGAACTAAACAAATATTTCTCAAAATTAGAATACACGAAAATTTTTGTAAGTGCATTTCCAAGCATTACTGAATTTAAAAGACATGTTGATGACATCGCATGGGAAACAGAAGTATGGATTTCAGAAATACCCAATCATATGATCCATTTTAATGGTGATAAATTCCTCCGAATGAACTGAAAGTTAAATATTATGAAAAGATTACCACTCCTAAGACAAGTTAACCTTAGATATAGACACACAGGTCCAACAAAGTCTTTGCCCAATAGATGAAAAGAGGATTTATATGGAACGAATAAATAAAGAAGAGATTTTATTTTTAGTAACAAAAGAAGATATGCAAAATGAAGCAGTGGAAAAATTCGGCAGACGCTTGACAGAAGAAGAACTAAATATTGCTAGAGAAGGACTCGAAAATGGTCTAACATTCGATATTGGCACGGTTTACAACACAATCTTGTTCGAAATGATAGAAAATACTAAAAATTGACGAATATTTCACAAAATTTAATAAATAATCGGCACTATTATCACCGATAACGGCGATTGTTAATGAAATTCAAAGAAATAGAACAAAAATGGCAAAAACGCTGGCAGAAAGACAAGATCTTCAAAGTGACCGAAGACAAGAGCAAGAAAAAATACTACTGCCTTGAGATGTTCCCCTACCCTTCAGGCAAGCTCCACATGGGCCATGTCCGGAACTACTCAATCGGCGACTGCCTCGCAAGATACCGCCGCATGCAGGGCTGCAACGTCCTCTACCCCATGGGCTACGACTCACTCGGCCTCCCCGCAGAGAACGCAGCGATTAAAAACAACAGCCATCCAAAGACCTGGACCGAAAGATGCATCGGCATGATGCGCGAGCAGCAGGACATGATGGGCTTCTCATACGACTGGGACAGGGAAGTCGACACCTACAGGCCCGAATACTACCGCTGGAACCAGTGGATATTCCTAAGGCTCATGGAAAAAGGCCTCGTCTACAAAAAAGAGGCCCCGATAAACTGGTGCGAAAAATGCGCCACAGTCCTCGCAAACGAGCAGGTAGAGGAAGGCAAATGCTGGCGCTGCCACAGCACAGTCACAGAAAAAAACCTGGAACAATGGTTCTTCAAAATAACCGCCTACGCAGACGAGCTCCTCGACGACCTAAAGAAACTCGAAGGCTGGCCTGAGCGCGTAAAAGTCATGCAGAAGAACTGGATCGGAAAATCAGAAGGAACAGAGATCGAATTCAAAATAGACAAAAAAGACCTCACCATCTCCACATTCACCACAAGACCGGACACAGTATACGGCATAACATACCTCGTCCTCGCCCCTGAGCACCCCCTGATAGAAAAGCTCACCAAAGGCACAGCACACGAAAAGAAAGTACAGGACTTCATAAAAAAAGTAAAAAAAATGACAACAATAGACCGCACCGACGAGACAAAAGAAAAGAACGGCATATTCACAGGCAGCCACTTCATCAACCCCGCAAACGGTGACAAATGCCCCATCTACATCGCAGACTACGCCCTGATGAGCTACGGCACAGGCGCAGTCATGGCCGTCCCCGCTCACGACCAGCGCGACTTCGAATTCGCAAAAAAATACAAGCTCCCCATAAAAATAGTCATAGAAAAAAAGAACAGCCCGCTAGACCCCAACACCATGAAAAAAGCATACACAGAACCCGGCATCATGATCAACTCAGACAAGTTCAACAATATCGACAACGAGCAGGCAAAAGAAAAGATAACACAGCACCTCATAAAGATGGGTGCAGGCAAAAGAACAACCAACTACAAGCTAAGAGACTGGCTCCTCTCAAGGCAGAGATACTGGGGCACCCCGATACCCATAATCAACTGCAAGAAATGCGGCGCAGTCCCCGTAAAAGAGTCCGACCTCCCGATCCTTCTCCCCGAAAACGCGAAATTCACAGGCATTGGAAACCCCTTGGACAGCGTCAAAGAATTCACAGAAACAAAATGCCCGAAATGCGGCGGCCCCGCGAAAAGAGAGACAGACACCATGGACACCTTCGTCGACTCCTCATGGTACTTCTTTCGCTACACATCGCCAAAAGAGACCACATCCCCGTTCGACAAAGACGCCGCAAGATACTGGATGCCCGTCGACCAGTACATCGGCGGCATAGAGCACGCCATCCTCCACCTCCTCTACGCAAGATTCTTCACAAAAGCCCTAAGAGATATCGGCCTGACAGACGCAGACGAGCCCTTCACCCGCCTCCTCGCCCAGGGCATGGTATTGAAAGACGGCGCAAAGATGTCAAAATCACTCGGCAACGTAGTAGACCCCGGCGAGATAATAGACAGATACGGCGCAGACACCGCCCGGCTATTCATCCTCTTTGCCGCCCTCCCCGAAAAAGAACTCGACTGGGATGACTTGGGCGCAAAAGCCGCCTACAGGTTCCTGAATAAGATATACAGGCTGACAGAATCAAACAAAAAGAACTACACAAAAGGCGACATCGACACGACAGGCCTAGACAACAACACAAAGCACCTCCTCTCAAAGACAGAAAAAGCCATAAAAGAAGTCACAGAAGACATCGAGAACTTCCGCTTAAGCTTCGCCATAGCAAAGATAATGGCGCTCACAAACGAGATCAGCAAGTACACAGAAAAAACCGAAAATCCGACAAGAATGCAAAAAATCGTACTCTCAAAAGCACTGGACACCCTCCTCCTCATCATGAGCCCCATCACCCCGCACTTAGCAGAAGAGAACTGGGAAAACCTCGGCAACAAGCCATACCTCTCAGTCCACCCATGGCCGAAACACGACGAATCCCACATAGACAAAGAGGCAGACCTTGCCGAAGACCTATTGAAATCGATACTCACAGACATAAAAGAGATCCAAAAGATCGTGAACAAGACCCCGAAAAAGATAAACATCTACCTAAGCCCATCATACAAATACAAGATCTATCAAATTGCCCTAAGCAAGCCAAAGAACCTGGTAGCAGAGATCATGAAAGACCAGGACATAAGAAAAGCAGGAAACGACGCAGTAAAATACGCAACAGCATTGAGCAAGCGCCCCGACCTGAAACCAGTAATGGAAGAATCAAAAGAAAAAAAGATAATCATCGAAGCAACAGACTTCTTCAAAAAAGAGCTAGACTGCGACATAGAGATAATAGAAAAAGAGACCGGAAGCGAGAAATCAAAGCGCTCAGAACCCCAGAAACCCGGCATCGAAATCTTGTGATTGCCCACATAAAGAAACCAAAAAAAAGAGAGCCGATTCCAGACATATGACAGACAGATGAATGGCATAATCACCTCAAACACAACCAGACATAAAGCATAAATTAACAAGAATCCATAACTAATTCTATGCAGGATAAAGACTACGCGATACAATTAAAAGACGTAAGGAAATCATACGGCAAAGACGAGATCCTGAAAGGCATAACCTTAGACATCGAAAAGAACCAGATATTCGGCATCCTGGGACCCAACGGCGCAGGCAAATCCACCCTAATCGGCATCCTCTCGACCCTCCTCACGCACGACAGCGGCGAAGTCACAATCCTAGGCATGGACCCAAAAAAAGACAGGGAAAAAATAGCAGAAAAGACAAACATAAGCACCGGATCGACAAGCTTCATCTACATCTTCACGCCAAGAGAGATCCTCAGATACTACGGCCTCCTCGACGGCATAAGACAGCCCCGGCTCGACCAGAAAATCGATGAGCTAATCCGCGACCTGAAAATAACCTCCTTCCAGAACCAGCGCTTCACGACCCTCTCCACAGGCATGAAGCAGAAAGTCGCCCTCGCAAAATCCCTCATAAACGACCCCGAGATCCTCTACCTCGACGAGCTCACCATCGGCCTCGACATCGAGGTCGCAAGAGACATAAGAGACTACATAAGGACCCTGAACAAAGAAAAAAAGACAACCATCATCATAACATCCCACAACCTCTTCGAGATTGAAGAGCTCTGCCATAACATCGCCATAATAAAAGGCGGAAAGATAATAGCAGAAGGTAAGATAAACGACATAAAAAAGCAGATAGAATTCAGGAACAGGATAACGATCGCCCTCTATGACGAGAACATAGACACATCATTCCTGAACGAAATCGAAGACATCACAAGCCACAAGATCTCAGGACCTGAACTAACCATCTACACCAAAGAATCGCCCGAGATAGCAGAAAAGATAATAGGATTGCTCAAAGAAAGACGCATCAGGATAAAAGACCTCGAGATAAGGAAAGCAAGCCTGCAGGATGTCTTCCTGAAAATCGCAAAAAGGTGAAATACATTTTCGAGACGAAATACGCACACTTCTACAAGCTCTACATGATGACCATAAAAAGCAGCGGCGAAAAGGCATGGCTCTTCATCTATCCCTTAGTCGGCCTCTTCTCCATCGGCTTCCTCGCCGCCTACCTAAGATCAGTCGGCGGAGTACTCTCGACAATACACTTCATCCTCATAGGCGTAATCGTCTGGTCATTCTACGACCTCTGCCAGAAGGCCCCGGTCTACAGCCTCCTCTTCGACATCTGGGATCACTGCCTAAAACACAGCATCGTATCCCGCGCAACCACCTACGACTTCATCATAGGTACCTCTGCATTCGGCCTTGTTAGCGCCATCTTCACGACCCTCTACCTAACGGCGGCAAGCATCATCTTCTTCGGCTTCAACATATTCGAAGGCGGCCCAGCAACAATAATCGCCCTCATATCCATCTTCATCTTCGCGACATCAATTGCCCTCCTCATAAACTCCCTCATAATCTCAAAAGACAAAGAATACATGGTCCTCACATGGGCGATACCAGGCATAATAATGATATTCTCAGGCATATACTATCCCGTAGAATTCCTGCCAGGCATGGCGATACACATATCCTACCTGCTCCCCACCACATACGCCATCACAGCCATCCGCGAATCCTTCGGCTTCACTTCAGCCGTCACAGGCTCCCTCGCAAAAGGCATGCTTCTCTCGCTCATCTACCTCGCGTTCTCGATAAAGATGTACATGTGGGGAATAAAGAGCGCCAAAAAGACCGGCACCACAATAACAGACTGAAATTCACCGGATATAGCCCCCAGATATATAAACCAAAATACCCAAAAATATTAAGGTGAAAGACACAAAGAAAGACGAGAGAATGTTCAAAATTCTAAACAACATACTCTAAAGACCACGAGAATTGACAGAACAATAGACAGACTCGAAAGAAAAACAGACACATACGTAGAAAAAAGAATCATAACCCAAAAAAAACAAAAGATGGAATCGCATGATAGACCTAAAAAAAACAGGACTGGACATAGAATACGACGAGAACAAGAAAGAGATGATATTTGAAGGAAAAAAAATCGCACCCACGATCCGCAGGCTAAAAGACATGGCAGACGTCATAACCGACAAGAAATGGCTGGGGACCGCCGAAAAGGAAATCAGGCTCTACTATATGTTCCGCGATATATCAAAAAAAGACGACAAAGAGACAATAGAAAAAAACAACCTAAGATACGACATAACAGTCATACCTCCAAACACACTGGGCCGCGAATACATAAAGACAGCAGGCCACGCGCACCCACTCATACCGGACACAAGCGTCACCTACACAGAGCTATACGAAGTGATATCAGGCGAAGGCCTGTATCTCCTGCAGAAGACAGACGGCAACAAAGTCAGGGACGCGTACTTCATAAAAGCAAAAGCAGGCGAAAAGATAATAATCCCGCCAGGCTACAGCCACATCACAATAAACACAAAAGACACGAGATTGATAATGTCAAACTGGGTCGCCCGCAACTTCACATCACTCTATGAAAACATCAGGACCATGAAAGGTGGAGCATACTACGTAACAACAGAAAAGACAATAAAAAACCCAGCATACGCCAACAGCTCAAACAAGATAAGATTCAAGAAACCAGACAACCCACAGATACTGGGCTTAAGAAAATCAGAGCCCATATACGGCATGATAAAAGACCCGTTCCGCCTGAAATTCCTGACAGAGCCACAGAATCATCACAGGCTGTTCGAAGAGATCATGAAAAAGCCAGCCACAGAAACTCCAATCGAATAACGGACAAATCAATAATTATCAAGATCGCCAAGCAATCCCGTCCTCTTCTTCGCGGGAGTCGCAAACAACCTGTTCTCAAGATGATCCAGCCTCTTTGCGATAGCTTCCTGCTTCTTATATATCTCAAGCATCCCAAGCCACAACTGCATCATCTGCGGATTATCAGTCCCTTTATAGATATGTTCGTATTTAGACACCTGTGAAAGCAGGGCATTGAACTTGACAGAATTATCAGTATCCAATTTCGCTCTCCAGTCAAACTTCTCACGAGGCATATCCAACAATTAAACGATAAATTATAAAAAAGTTCCAGCATGAAACAGGAAAACCTCGTTGTGGCGTTACCACACAGAAACAGCAACGAATATTCAGACCATAAATAGACTTATAAAACTTCTCCAAAAATATCATGAATATGAAAGATGGAACATTCGTAGAACTTGAATTCACAGGCAGAATCACCGAGACAGGAGAGATTTTCGACCTGACAGATGAACAACTCGCAAAAGAAAACAAGATCTATAACCCGAAAACAAGATACGGTCCAGTGACAATAATCATCGGCGAAAAAATGATCTTAAAAAGCCTGGAAGACGCCATAAAAAAGATGAAACCACAAGAAAAGAAAAAGATCACATTAAGCCCGGAAGAGTCCTTTGGAAAAAGAAACCCGGACCTCATGAAAGTATTCTCGCTCGCACATTTCAGGAGCCAGAAAATCACGCCGGTAGTCGGCCAGATCATAACTCTAGGCGACAACGTTTCAGGAAAAGTGCTGTCTGTTTCCGCCGGCCGCGTGAGAATTGACTTCAACCACCCGCTTGCAGGAAGGACCTTAGAATATGATCTGAAGCTGAACAAAGAGATAACAGAACCTCTAGACAAGATAGAAAACATAATGAACGGCTCTCTGGGTATCAGCAAAAAAGACATGACAATACAGATGACCAAAGAAAAGGCGACAATAGAGCTAAAGAACGCCGAAAAGATCCCGAATGAGATCAGATCAAAGATCATAGAATCAATCAAAAAGCACATAAAAGAGATAAAAGACGCAGAAATTATAGCTCCAAAGACAGAAGTTGCCAACACGAAAAAGTAAATACTTAAAAAACTATCTGCATATTTAACAGCATAGAACCATTTAATGGTAACAAAAACACATAAACACCACAAAAATATAATATGTGAGGGATAATCATGGACAAAATCATAAAGAATGTGTTGGATGAATCAAGAATAAATGCCGGAACAAAACAGGAACTCCCGGAAAAGCATAACAAATTAGATGATAACCTGAAAGAGATACTCAAGAAAAGAAAAGCAGAAATCGTCGTCGTCGGCTGCGGTGGCGCAGGCAACAACACCATAGCAAGGCTCATGCAGGTCGGCATCGAAGGCGCAAAAACAATCGCAATAAACACCGACGCCCAGGATCTGCTATACACGGACGCAGACGAGAAAATACTCATCGGAAAAGAGATAACAGAAGGACTCGGAGCTGGAGCCAATCCTAAAATAGGTGAAGCGGCAGCAAAAGAATCAAAAGAGACAGTAAAAAAGGCTCTGGACGGCGCAGACATGGTATTCGTGACATGCGGTCTTGGTGGTGGTACAGGTACAGGATCCGCACCCATAGTCGCGGAAATCGCCAAAAAGATAGGCGCTCTCACAGTAGCCATAGTGACGCTCCCATTCGCCATGGAAGGCAATCACCGTGCGAACAATGCAAAAATCGGCCTTGAGAAACTCGAGGAAGTGGTAGACACACTCATAATCATACCGAACGACAAGCTGATAGAGATGGTACCGGACGTATCGATAAACACAGCATTCAAAGTCGCAGACGAGATACTGGTAAACGCAGTAAAAGGCATAGCAGAACTCGTAACAAAACCCGGTCTCATCAACCTGGACTTCGCAGATATCCGCGCAGTCATGGGCGAAGGAGGCATGGCGATGATAGGCATGGGCCAAAGCGACACAGAAAACCGCGCTTACGAAGCAGTCCAGAAAGCTCTCACAAACCCTCTGCTCGAAGTAGACATCGACGGCGCGACCGGAGCGCTCATAAACGTAGCCGGTGGCGGCGACCTGACATTGAAAGAGGCAAAAGAAGTCGTGAACGCAGTAACGACAAGACTATCGCCCGACGCCAAGATAATCTGGGGTGCGATGATCCAGCGCGAACTCGGCGACTCGATCAGAGTGCTTGTGATTGTTACAGGCGTAGAATCCCCGCAGATCTACAGCTCAGAAAAGACATTCAAAAGCGAACACAAAAAAGAGATCGAGCAAAGACTGGGCATAGACTTCATCTAAGCCCGGCGCTTTTTTGATTTATTCTTTTAATTTATTTTTTTCTTTTATAACCATTATTCTGATTTTATATCATCGCGCTCCCGAACCAAGAACAACAAAAACGCACCAAGAAAGGAGCGACAAGTTTTTATTTTTCAACATTCAACTAATCATATAAGCTAGACTTAAATACCTACCAAGTATCTGAATAGATGATATCATGAACAACACAAACCCCACCGGAACAGGAACACTGACAACAACCAACACAGCCTCAGGAATCCAGCCACCAATAATAGACAACAATGCAAATCCAACATCAACGAAAGCAAACACCGAACCAACAATCTCAAACTACACCGCATCTTCTGCCATCGACAACACACCAACAATCAACACAGACCAGGCAATAAACTACACTATGACAACATCAAGCACACCATCCCCTGATCAAGGCAGGATTGGATCAGAGATAACACCACAATACACTGGAAAAGAGATATTACCAGTTCCATCAACAACATTATACTCAGATAGCATCATAAAAAAAGATACAAAACCCCAAAACACAATCCCAGACTATAATCTGACAGGCACCATTCCAGTTCACCCGTCAACAGCGCCACCAAACATACAAAATATTTATTTAAAACCAGAGTTACCGCCATCACTCAATTACACAGGAAAAGCCACACAATTCCAAAAAAAATATATTGAGCCAGAAACAGGAGAACTATCCATAAAAGACCTATACAAGCAGGCATTGGACAAGTACAAGATTAAAAAACACGAGATGAGCCTGAAAGAATTCATAGAAATCCTGACAGACAGCATAGACAAAGAAACCGAAGACACGCAATACATCAGCGCAATAGAGATTGCATTGAAATACATGAGCGGTCCGATAAACCCGCATAACACAGACCTCTATGCGCTCGTAACAGGAGACAATACAGATTTCGAAGATTACAAACAAGAAGCAGAAGCATATTTAGAATTCTTCAATATGGCAGATATAACATACAAGGACGAAAAACTCACAAAAATCATAGACACAGGATCAGTAGAACTGATGAGACATGTCAGCGCGATAACACCCGAAATCAGAGACTACCTGATCGGTTTAGACAAGGACATAACCACATACATCGAAAATAGCAACATCAAAGAAGCAGAACAGGTAGACAACGCAATCCTCAGATATATGGAATCAAGCACCATACCCGCAATCAAAGATATAAAGATAAACCTGCCGAAAATAACCGACAAATATCCGCTAATCACCCCGGACAGGAGCGGAATAATTCCTAAAAGCGCATAAATTCAAAACCTTTATAAATCTAACCCCAAATAAATAAACAACATAATTCAAAGAACCTCACGAACCACAACAACGGATTTGCCCGCAAACACTACCTTTGGTAGAAGGGGCTAATTCTTGGCAACAGCCAGAAACCCGGACGAAACTAGAAACAGTTTCATAAAAAATACATGTGGAACCAATGGAACTAAACCTAAAACAGAAAATACAGGAAGGAATGCGCGTCCTGAAGATCACAAAAAAGCCTGCAAAACCCGAATACACCGCAGCCATAAAGATCACAGGCCTCGGAATACTGCTGATAGGAGCCATCGGCTTATTGATATTCATGCTAGCAAAAATATCCGGATATATACCAAGTTCACTATAACCATTAGAAGCGTGTTAAAAATGCCAATATACACAATAAGGACAACAGTAGGTCGTGAAAGAACAGTCCTCGACTCACTTGACGCAAAACTCAAGAACAACAGCGCGGGAATCAAAGCAATAATGAGCCCAAGCGAACTGAAAGGATACTTCTTCATAGAAGGCACAGAAGAAGACATCCACAAAGCCATACAGGGAATCCCGCACATCAAAGGCATAATAAACAAGCCGATACCAGTAGAAGAACTATCCAACTTCTATTCACAGGAAGTAAAAGAGATAACAATCAAAGAAGGCGACATCGTCGAAGTCATCGGCGGTCCGTTCAAGCGCGAGAAAGCGAAAATAGTAAGGATAGACGAAACAAAAAGAGAAGCAAGAATAGAACTGGTCGAATCCGCAGTACCGATTCCGATCACAATCAAACTCGACCTCCTCAAAGCGATACGATAATAATGATAAAGGTAATCACATGGGAAAACAGACAATAGAAGCAATAGTAGATGGCGGAAAAGCATCCTCAGGCCCGCCTTTGGGACCGGCACTCGGCCCGATGGGCATAAACATAAAAGCAGTGATAGAAGCGATCAACGAAAAAACAAAAGACTTCAACAACATGAAAGTACCGGTAAAAGTCATAGTTGACAAAGACACAAAAGAATTCAGGATAGAGACAGGAAGCCCTGCAGTCTCCCAGCTCATAAAAAAAGAAGCAAAACTCGAGAAACTATCAGGCAAAGCAGGATCCGAAATGGTCGCAGACCTTAAAATAGAACAGATAATCAAGATTGCCAAGATGAAAGAAGACACACTTCCGGCAAAAACAAGAAAAGACGCAGTAAAGACAGTGATAGGCACATGCTTATCCGGCGGCATACTTGTCGAAGGCAAAGACGCCCGTGAAACAATTAAAGACGTAAACGCAGGCAAATTTGATGAAAAAATAGCATCCGGAAAAACAGAACTCACCGCCGAAGAGATCAGGCAACAGGAAGAAGAAAAACGCAGGCTAAAACAAGAACTGGAAGACAAGAGACATGAATACGAAACCAAAGCCAAGCAGATAATAGGCGAAATGAAAGGCAAAGACAATAAAGAAATAGAAACAAAGCTCAAAGAAGCAAATATTCCGGAATTGATATACAAATCACTATTACCGACAGAAGAATCCAAACTCAAAGAGGCCGGCAAAGAAGAACCCAAACCCAAAGAGACAGTCAAAGAGAAGAAAAAATAAAGGTGCATCAGCTTGAACGAGAATGATCTGAACAAAATAATAAAAGAAGTCAAAGAAAAAAGCAAAAAAAGAAACTTCGTACAATCTATAGACATCTCCATAAACACCAAGCAGATTGACCTGAAAAAGCCGGAAAACAAATTCACAGAAGAGATTCGGCTCCAGAAAGGCCGTGGGAAAAACATAAAAGTCGCAGTGATTGGCGACAGCCTCATCATAAAATCAAAAGATTTGGCAGATGGACTGATAAACGAAAAAGAACTGACAAAGCTTGAAAATGACAAAAAGGAACTCAAAAAGACATTAAACAAATATGACTGTTTCATCGCAGAAGCCCCATTCATGGTCAGGATAGGTAAGAATCTAGGTAGATTCATGGCGCCAAGAGGCAAGATGCCAAAACCGCTGCCACCTCAGGCCGATCCTGCACCGCTCATAAAACTGCTAAAAAACACGACTAGAGCAACACTAAAAAACAACTCTGCAATACATTGCGCAATCGGCACCGAAGCAATGAAAGATGAAGACATCATAATCAATCTCAACACAGTAATACAGGCAATCGAAAAAAAGCTTCCGAACGGCAAAGACAACATCAAGTCAATATACATAAAGACAACGATGGGCGCACCAATAAAAATAAACTACTAGGTGTAACAAATGGTACAGGAATGGAAAATAAAAAAAGTTGAAGAACTCACAAAAGAACTTGAAAGCTCACCCGTAGTTGGCATGATTGACCTGCACGGCCTGGGCGCTGCCCACCTTCAGCAGATGAAAAAAGACACGCGGGATTCAGCGAAAATCATAGTGACAAAAAAGACAATAATCCTAAGAGCGATCGAGAAATCAAAAAAAGAAAACATCAAAGACCTCACGAAATTCAACCCGCACATACCGGCACTCATACTCTCAAAAGACAATGCATTCAAGCTATACAAACGTCTTGAAAACTCAAAGACAGAAGCATTCGCAAGAACAGGAGACAAATCACCAAGAGACATCATAGTCCCTGCCGGCGAAACAAGCCTGCCGCCAGGACCAGTGATCAGCGACCTCCAGAAAGCTGGCCTGAAAGCAATGATACAGGGCGACAAAATCGCCATAAGAGAAGAATCCGTCTTCGTGAAGGAAGGCGAATTGATATCCGACATAAAAGCGAACGTATTGATGAAACTCGACATAAAGCCGATGGAGATCGGCTTAAACATTGTCGGAGCACACGAAGGAAACATCGTCTTCGACAAATCCGTATTGGCTATAGACACCCAGGAATACATCACAAAGCTCCAGACCGCATACACACAGGCGTTCAACCTTGCATACAATGCAGACATATACACCAAAGAGATCATGCCACAGAAGATACAGGAAGCATACAAAAACGCAATGAACCTTGGAATAAACAGGGAAATTGAAAACAAAGTCACAATACCATTCATAATCCAGAAAGCAAACACTGAAATGCTATCTGTTGCATCGCAATTGCCAGCTGATGTAAGAGGAAGCGCAACAGTGACCATAAATCAGGCACCGGCAGCACAGGATCAGGCAAAAACAGAAGGAAAGAAACAAGAAGAAAAGCCAAAATCAGACGAAGAAGCCGCATCCGGTCTGGGAGCGCTTTTCGGATAGAAAAATAAGAAGGACAATATAATATTAATGACTCGGAGGAGAGCACCATGGAATACATATACAGTGCAATGCTATTGCACGCAGCAGGCCAAAAAGTAGACGAAGCTTCCGTAAAAAAAGTAATGACCGCATCAGGCGCAAAAACAGACGAATCAAGAATCAAAGCACTTGTCGCAGCACTTGACGGCGTAAACATCGACGAAGCAATCGCAAAGGCAGCAATCGCACCACAGGCATCAGCACCACAAGCTGCAGCAGCACCACATGCAGAGAAAAAAGAAGAAAAGAAAGTCGACAAGACAAAAACAGACGAAGAAGCTGCATCTGGTTTGGGCGCTCTATTCGGTTAAAGGCACAAGCCTTTACCGGTTTTATTTATTCAGCAATCCCAAATCAGGCGCTTCCTAGTTCTATTTCTATTATAGTTAACGTCATTACTAAATGGACAAACTTAGCCAAAAACCAAGAGACGTTAATCTATATGGTGAAGACACGATCTTCAAAAGTTATGTCTTCAACGATAATTTAACTACCCGTTTTCAACCGATTCTCACCCATAAAACATAAAAAACTGCCATCTTAACTAGAAGAGACCTTCTCAAAAAGAGAATTCCAAAAAATAGTTAAAATAACAGGTGATACGATGACAAAAGAAAACACAAAAGACATAAACATAAGCAATCTCCTAGAGACCCTAAAACAGAACAGACCCATAATCCACCACATCACAAACTATGTCACAGTAAACGAATGCGCAAACATCACCCTCGCAATCGGCGCAGCCCCAGTCATGGCCCACGCAAAAGAGGAGGTAGAGGAGATGGTATCAATCTCAAACGCCCTCGTCTTAAACATCGGCACCCTGGACCCGGACCAGATAGAATCAATGCTTATCGCCGGCAAAAAAGCAAACGAACTCGGAATCCCCGTAATCCTTGACCCATGCGGCGCAGGCGCAACAACACTGCGCACAGAAACCGCAAAAAAACTCATAAAACAACTAAACATAGCAATAATCAAAGGCAACGCAGGCGAAATCGGAACACTAGCAGAAGTAGAGGCAGAAGTACACGGCGTAGAATCCGGCGGCATGTTTGGCGACACCCAAAAAGTCGCGCAATCACTAGCAAAAAAGACAGGCTCAACCGTAGTCATCACAGGGAAAATCGACATAGTGGCAGACAAAGACCGCATCTACAGGATAGGAAACGGCAGCCCCATGACAGGAAAAATCACTGGCGGCGGCTGCATGACAGCATCACTGATAGCATCATTCAGAGCCATAGAAAAAGACCCGGTAATTGCATCAGTAGCAGCGCTGGTATGCTTCGGGATAGCCCAGGAACTCGCAGAAAAACAATCAAAAGGCCCGCTAGACTATAGGAAAAACCTCATCGACGAGCTCGCAAACATGACAAAAGAAAAGATAGAAGCGCACCAAAACTACGCAAAAGTCATGTAAAAAATCATGAAATTTCGGTATGATTGGGGGATTTCAAGCTTTTTTATTAACTCTGTATACTTTATGTACAATAAAAAATCATGAGATTTGCGCTTCTTACTCCAGATCAGGATATCAAACATAATAAGTGCGCTTTTTGCCTGAAAACAGCGCATAAAGCCTACAAATCCGGCTTGATAGTTGTTACATTCAATTGCCCCCTCACTGATAGTTATTGAAAAGTGCCCGCCTTAAAAAAGAATTAAATAGTCTAACTAATAATAAAACGTATGAACAAACGCATTATAATTTTTTTACTGATTTTTATCGCAGGCTCTCTTGCAGGTATGATCGGATATTTGGATGCCAAAATAACTACTTTTGAAGAATGTGAGAAAGCCGGCTGGCTGATTCGTAGTATTAGGGTATATGACAGTATAGGCGGCTATGGCTCTATTGAGAAAGAATGCTTACTATGGAATGGCAAGAGTTTTATAAAACGATCACAAGAACTGACTGACGATCAAAAAAGGGCTGTTGAAATAGCTATTGCTCCTCTAAGTTATCCTACGACAATCATTGAAGTAAAAAAATTAGACTGTCCTGGCTGTTTTTCTATAACTCTTCAAAGAGATGATAATCAACACCAATTCACTATAGCGCTCAATGACTGGAAAATTACAGACATTACAGACTGAATAAAAAATCAACGCCGTACACTTTCTTATTTTACAAAAACGCCCGGTTGCAAACTCTTCGCCATATACCCATCCATTCCAATCGTACCAGACTATTGATATTTATAAATATTGCAACAAAGGCATTTCAGGCCAACACAAAGACATGCAAGCGGTGAAAAAAATAGAAACACAACCAAAAATCCAAAGACTATACCTCATAACAGACAGGCACTTATCAAGACAGGGCGAAGAAAAAGACGCAGAAGACGCCCTAAAAGCAGGGATAAAGATAATCCAGTACCGCGAAAAAGACCTGCCACAAGAACAGATTCTAAAGACCGCAGAAAAGCTAAGAGCCCTCACAAGAGAATACGGCGCCACACTCATAATCAACGATCACCCAGAAATCGCAGAAAAAGTGCACGCAGACGGCCTCCACATAGGCCAGGGCGACACCAACATACATGAAGCAAGAAAGATATTCAAAGGAAAAATAATCGGCGTCTCAGCAAAAACACTGGAAGAATCAAAAAAAGCAGAACGAGAAGGCGCAACCTACATCGGCCTCGGCCCCATCTTCGACACGGCAACAAAGAATGACGCAGGACAAGGAATCGGCCTAAACAAATTAAAAGAAATAAAAAAAACAATAAATATCCCGATAGTAGCGATCGGCGGCATAAACAGACAGAACGCAAAAGAAGTACTGGAATCAGGCGCAGATTCAATTGCAGTAGTATCCGCGATAATAGGAAAAGACATAAAGATAGAGACAGAAAATCTCATAAAAATCACTGGGCGCTAAAATGACCTTACTAAAAAAAGCAAAAGACGGAACAATAACAAAAGAGATGAAAGAAGTAGCGAGAATTGAGAACCTCGACCCAGAATACATAAGAGAAGGCATAGCGAAAGGCGCGATAATAATCCCGAAAAACAAAGAGCGGAACACAGACCCGACAGGCATAGGAAAAGGCCTGACAACAAAGATCAACGTCAACATAGGCACATCGCAGGACCGCGAGAATTTCGGCGAGGAACTGAAAAAAATGCAGATAGCGATAAGATACGGCGCAGACGCCATCATGGACCTGAGCACCGGTTCTAACATCAACAGGCTAAGACAGATGATGATAAAAAAATCAACAATACCTGTCGGGACAGTCCCCATCTACCAGACCGCGACAAAGCACGAAAAGATAACAGACATGACAAAAGAATCCATGTTCGAAGCGATAGAGACACACGCAAAAGACGGCGTAGACTTCATAACAGTCCATTGCGGCGTTACCCAAAAAGTGCTCGAAACACTAAAAAACCATCCCCGCACAATAGGGATAGTAAGCCGTGGAGGCTCATTCCTCGCAAGATGGATGGCCCACCACAGAAAAGAGAACCCCTACTACGAATACTACGAGGAACTGCTCGGACTTGCAAGGAAATACGACCTTACATTGAGCCTTGGCGATGGTCTAAGACCCGGCTGTATAGCTGACGCCACAGACAGGAGCCAGGTACAGGAACTCATGACCCTTGGCGAACTGGCGAAAAGAGCATATGAAAGCGACGTCCAGGTGATGATAGAAGGTCCCGGCCACGTGCCGATGGATCAGATAGAGACAAACATGAGGCTGGAGAAATCATTATGCAACAACGCTCCATTCTACGTCCTCGGTCCCCTCGTGACAGACATCGCCCCGGGCTACGACCACATCACCTCAGCCATCGGCGGCGCAATAGCCGCAGCAAACGGCGCAGACTTCCTCTGCTACGTCACCCCGTCAGAGCACTTGGCCCTCCCGACAGCAGAAGACGTGAAACAGGGCGTGATAGCCGCAAAAATCGCAGCCCACGCAGCCGACATCGCAAAAGGCATCCAAAGCGCAATCGAACGCGACAGGCAGATGTCAGAGGCAAGAAAAGCATTGGACTGGAAAAAGCAGCAAGAACTGGCAATAGACCCCGAAGCATTCGGAAAATACCGCAAAGACAAAGACCACGAGACCTGCACCATGTGCGGCAGATTCTGCTCCATGAAAAGATGATTTAAAAACGCGGGATGGCGCTCAAGCCCAACATCACAAGAATATTTCTCTCAAGAAACAATCTAAAACACGAAACCGAAACATTTATAATAATTAACCACCACAAAATAGTAACAATAATATCAGGTAGAAAAATATGCCAACCTCATGGTTCGCCCTCGGTCGGGAAGAGAATATATGCTACATCGCAAAAATAGACACAAACAATTACACTGAACTAGAAGATATACCGATATACCCTTTTATCGAAAGTGCAATCAGAGACACGTGCGGTAGTGATAATCCTCCATGCTGCCTGAACGCTGTGATAGGCACAGATATGACTATTGAGGGCATTAAAAAATCGGTGAATACTGAAGGAAATGATACAGATATTGAAAACATCATTCCTTCCAAGAACATATCAGAAATACTCTTCTACGATAAAGCACAATTAGAAGTTATCAAAAAGAAATACTTTAATGGAAACGGTTCCAAGAACAGCAGATACAATGACCTCCAAGAAGCAGGCATCTATCGGAGTAATGAGGTTATAGTAGAGTCCCTAAGCAAACCCTACCTTGCAGATATCACTGGCAACAACACCCCTCTTGTAACAGTCAATACTCCAAGTGACCATTACAAAAAAGACAATAAATATCCAGGATTAGAAATCATTTGTGTGAAGACGTCAAAGTCTCAACAGAAAAGCTGAAAAAGCGACATCCACGGCCTAGATATAACCGACCTCTGCACCACGAACTCAGAGATATCAGGCCACACCAAGATAGAGCATGTCTAATACACTTCTCCAATCGTCGGACACCCCAAAGAGGATTATAAAACATTTATATATTTACTACTCCATATCAACGCAACATATGGTGACAACAATATGACAGAGATAGAGATAAACAAGGAAATCGACTCGATAACAATGCCGGAGAACTTAAGGATCTCCCAGATGGTAAGAGAACACAGGTCATGCTGCGAAAACCCGGCGCACAAATTCGAATACTACAACTTCGCATTCGGCCAGTCGCCGTTCCACATACCTCCCCCGATAACAGAAGCCTTGAGGGCAAGCGCAGACAACGGCAACTACACAGTCGCAGACGGCATAATGGACCTAAGAAAAGCCATCTCTGGCTTCAACAGGAGGCACTTCGGCCTCGACATCGACCCGGAACGCATAATGGTAGGCCCCGGCACAAAGCAGCTCATATACCTCGCACTTGAAATCATCAGCGGCGACGTGATAATCCCCTCGCCTTCATGGATAGGCTACCTCCCCCAGGTAAAGATACTCAAAAAACCATACCACATATACCACCTGAAGCCCGAACACGACTACAGGATAGACCCTGACGGCCTGGAAAGCTTCCTTGCTGGCCTCCCGAAAATCCAGCACATGCTCATCCTGAACAACCCCCACAACCCCACCGGCGCAGTACACACAAAACAAGAGCTCAAAAAAATAGCAGACATCTGCAGGAACCACAACACACTCATCCTCTCAGACGAGATATACGCACTCACCACCTACGACATCAAAAAATTCACAAGCCTGGGAAACATCTATCCTGAAGGCACCTTCATAACCAACGGCCTCTCAAAAGACCGCTCAGCAGGCGGCTATCGACTTGGCTCATGCATATTCCCACAAAACGACACAGAAAAGATGAAAAGCGCATTCAAGAAAACAGCAGCAAAATATACACGAACGTAGCCGCCCCCATACAGCACGCAGCGATAACAGCCTACGAGCCCAACAAAGAGATAGAAGAATACATGAATACAACAAGACAGATCCACAGGATCATGGGCCAGTACACAAGCGAGGAATTCAACAAAATCGACGGGCTAAAAGCCACCACACCACAGGGCGCATTTTACTTCTTCCTTGACTTCAACGACCTCAAGGACGACCTGAAAAGAAAAGGCGTCAAGACCTCAAACGAGCTCATGCACTCCCTGATATCAGACCCTCACCACATAGCGACAGTCACCGGCGATGCATGCATGATAAATCCCGACAACTACGGCGCAAGAATCGCCTTCGTAGACTACGACGGGAAAAAGACCTACGACAACTACACAAAAGACCCCCCTAAAACAAAATCAGACGAACAGCACTTCGCAAAAGAGAACGCACCGCTCATGGTAAAAGGCATAGAAGCCCTGAAAAATTACATAAGATACATCACATCCTGAACACATCAACAAGATATATAAAACAAACACAACAATTACACTCCATGATGGAAATGATAGAACAAGACCCCGCAAAAAGGATAAACAAGAACATAGAACTGATTCTCAATCACGCAACACTCATCGGCAACCACAACCCAAAAACAGAACCAAAATACAGAAACGACATAAAACAGACAGAATCAGGACTGCCGGAACTACTGAAAATCAGCAGGCATCAAAACACCTCAAAACGCCCATTACCGTTAAGCAATCAAAAAAACCCGCTGGAACTGAAAGGGCTTGCAATAACAGACCACCTGAAAGAAACAATAGACACTCACCACGGACTGCACAATCCGATAGAACTCATAAGAAAACAGACACGGATATAAATAAAATCACCATCATTACCGCTTCTTCTACCAAAAAAAAATAACAAAAAATCAGAATAATAAATTCTGATATCCATACAATAACAATGATAAAGCTTAAAGAAAAATATCTGTGGCTCAAAAAGAACGGCCTTCTTGATACAGACGTAATCATCCCAGCATCACTTGCAACAGCATCTCACCTCATCGCCCTCCATCCATTGAACGGAGACGTGAACAGCAACCTTTACGCCATACTGCCGGAAATAGACAACTTGACACACTTCCTTGGCGGATATGCAGTCTCATCGATAGCAGGAAAACTATACAATCCAATCTCAGCACGATTCAAAGGCATCAAAAAAATACCAGTAGGAAGCTTTGCAATCGGCGCAACCATCTTCTTTGGCGGACTCAACGAGATTGGAGAAAAGATACTCTCAGCAACCCCAGGATACGAAATATACTATGAACCGATATCAAATTCAATAAAAGACATGATAGTAAACATCATAGGTGCATTGACCCAAATACAGATAAGCCGCAGAAGAAAAACAACTCCAGAATTTAAAGATAAAAAAGAATATATACCCCATGACAAAAATATCCGAAATCGGCGGCGAACAGGCCCTGATAAAACGCATCGAAAAAAAAATCAAAGTAAACCCCAATGAAGTCATCCTCGGCATCGGTGACGACGCAGCCGTGACAAGACCACCGGAATCAGGCAAAAACCTTGTACTCACCACAGACATGCTTGTAGAAAACAGCCACTTCTCAAGAGCCACATACACTCCCGAACAGATTGGCAGAAAATCAGCCGTCTCAAACATCTCAGACATAGCAGCGATGGGCGCCACCCCAAAACACATGCTCATATCCCTCGCCATACCAGACGACATAACAGTAGAATTCATAGACGAACTATACGACGGCATAATCAAAGAGACAGAACAGCACAAAATAAACATAATCGGCGGCAACATCACAGGCTCACCATCAGGCGCACTCATAATAAACGTCGTCATCATCGGCGAGATAGACACAGAGATCCGTAGATCGGGCGCAAGACCAGGCGACATCCTGATGGTCACAGGCGACCTTGGCAAATCCGGCGCAGGCCTCTACATCCTCCAGCACAACCCCAGGATCAGCGAAGAATCCAAAAAGACACTAAAAACAGCCCATCTTGAGCCACAGCACCGCCTGAAAGAATCACACATACTAAAAAGACTCAACTGCATCACCTCGATGAACGACATAAGTGATGGCCTTGCGACAGAAATAAAAGAGATCTGCGAAGCAAGCGACGTCGGCGCAATCATCTACAGAGACTTGATACCGACATCCAAAGCGACAGAAGAACTCTTAAAATCCATAGGAAAAGACACAAAAGAAACCGCACTATACGCCGGCGAAGACTACGAACTCCTCTTCACATCCAAAAAAGAGAATGCAAAAAAAATAATAGAGACCTTAAAAAAAGAGACAGGAACAACCGCAACAATCATCGGAAAAATGACAGAAGAAAAAAAGATATGCCTCAAAGACGAGAACAACACACAGGAACTAAAAAAAACAGGCTACGACCACTTCAAAGAAAACCCGTTTGACTACAAAAAATAACAATAAAGCAACTAAGCAACTTCTTCAGTCGCATTGACATCTTCTTTCACAACAGCCGGCTCTTCTTCAGCATCACTCTCAACATCATCAGCAGTCCCGTTGCCAGCCTCATCAGTATCATTGGCAGTATAATTATAATTGAACACAGCAGCCATGGCACGTCTCTCGATACAGGCCGGATGCCCTGGAATGACTTCACAGACCTTATCCTCTACCTCGCCGGCATCAGACCTATTCAAATCAACATCGCCTAAATAGTTCCCGACATTGATACGAGTATCACCCTCACCAAAAAGCGTAACAAGATAGACATAACCCTGGTACTTATAAACCAGACTCTCAAGATCACGGTTCAGTTCAAGACAATCAGTCCCGCACAACGGATCAGACTCAAAAACAACAACACTGCCGCCAGTATTATAGATGGCAGATCGCTGTTGATCTGAGATATCCTCGCCTAAGATAAACTGCCCCGGAAGCTCAACCTCTTTCTGCCCAGCACTGGAAGAATCAAGAGCAATACCCGCCATCGAAGTCAGAAACAGTATTCCGATCAAGATAACAGCCCATTTTTGATATTTATCAGACTTTTTTTTAGGCATTCAGACCACAATAAAACAAATTAAAACAATACTTATTTAGCAGATGGATTTATTAATCTTTCAATAAGGCTCTTTAGCCTGCGCGCCCTGGAAACATCGAACCCGATCCTTTTGAGCAAAAATTCATCTGCATCCAGCAAATCCAGGACATTGAATATGTTATTCTGGACAAGCCTCTCCCTCTCATTGCGCGTAAGACCGATAAGTGTCAAAGGATAAGCACGATAATTCTCAATCATTTCATTCAGGCCATGACCGTACGGATAATTCCAAGCCAGTAGTTGGACATGCTTGCACTTAGAATACCTCACAGCATGCTCTGAATAGTTCGTATTCGTGACAACCCACGCAGAAGTCGCATTGATGGAATTCCTCGTACCCTGCTTGTATCCCCCCACAATATCATCAAGCCGCGCCCACTGCCTCATCGGGACATCAAGACCCGTAAACGTATGATCCCGGTAATGATGCTTGCACTCTATAATCACCGTCTCCTTCCTGCGCCTTGCAACAACATCAATCTCATGATCAACGCATAGCCCCTGGACCTTGGGCTCCGGGCTGCGCTCAGTATCATAGCCGTCATATCTAAGCAGCCGCATGATAAAAAACTCAAACTCATGTATTTCAGGATCAAGCTTCGATATAGCATCCTTCAGCTTATACCTCACCGCAGCATCCTTATTTCCACTAACCTTCAACTGCTCATGGATCATCGAAAGAATATCCTTGCTAGAGATACCCTCATAAACCTTCCCCTCGACATAATCTGCAATCCTTGAACAGACTTCCATAGATGCGCCAGCTCGCACGCAGCTGCGAACAATCTTCTGCTTATTAAAATCATCAACCGCCCCATTCATCTTGACAATCTTCACCATAAGAATAAATACATCGAAAAGATTATTAAAACTGTGGGTACATTCAATATAAACTATACATCCATCATCAGCAACAGCCCCCTGGTGTAGCGGTAATCATGCGAGGTTCTGGACCTTGCGACTGCGGTTCGAATCCGCAGGGGGCTACCATAGTGCTCAAAATCAAAAAGATATATAAAAGAGATAAGGAATAATATATAAGGTAATGATATGGCAAAAAACAAAAAAAGACCGACACCATCCAAAAAACCGATAATAATAGACAAACCCATCATCCAAAAACCAGCTCTTTCAACTAAACCGGCATCATCAAAACCAGCAAAAAAAGAAGAAGAAGAAAACGGCATAGCGACATTTCTCTTCGGCCACCCGGTAATCGACAAAAAAGACATAATAGAAATAATAATTATGATCACATTCATAGCATTTCTCGTATTCATGTACCTCAAATCAAACGACATCATTTAATCAGGCACAA
>JBDRKP010000081.1:0-12005 GCA_043813875.1 archaeon
AGAATATAACAGCATTATAAAGACACCAAAAAAATACAACACAAACAAAACACAATATAACCATAAAAAGGCACATGACACATATCTAAATATATAAATACGCCGATATCTCGATATCTCAATATATAAACAAACTCAAAGTATATATAGTACAAGACACATAAATTCTAACAGAGTGATATGAAATGATTGTAGGAATAAATCTCGATTTTATAATGGCAAAAAAATACAACCAGCCTAAAGGCAACATAAGGATAGACAACAAGACCAAAATAACAGACGTAAAACAAATAGACGTACCATATTTCAAAGAAAAGGCGACAAAAATAGAATTCATGTTCCAGACAACATACAATGCAGAAAAAGAACCCATAGGCGAAATACAAATCGGCGGAAATGTCATATACCGCGGCCAAAAAGAAAAGTTACACGAAACATGGCTGAATGAAAAAAAATTACCTGAAGACATCGCGCTCCACATCATGAACAACATCCTCAGAAAATCAATAACAAGAGTGATAGACCTATCAGAGCAGCTTATGCTCCCACCACCGATAAACCTGCCACTGATCCACCCGAAGAAAGAAAAGAAAGAACAAAACATAGAGTACATAGGATAATCATACAGGATGACAGATAATACCGGCAGAATATATAGAAAACTATATAAACATCAAAAAACAACCATCATACTATAGAAAACAAAATTTAAAATTAAAGACAGAGGATGAGGCATATGAACCGCAAAAAATCAATATTAGACGATATCTTTCTTCATGACAAGCCGGTAAAGATACTTATCGGCCTCAAAGCAGACAACAGCAGAAGCTATGCATCCACGCTGGCAAAAACAGCTGACTGCACATATTCGCACACAGTAAAAATATTGGAATACTTCAAAAAAATAGGCCTTGTAGCGTTCGAAAAAAAAGGCAGGGTAAAATACATAAAACTGACAAAACTAGGCGAAGACATAGCAAGTGATTTGGAAAACATATGTCGCAAATTCTCAAAAGTAGATTTAGCAGAAAAAAAATAAAATAATCGCACTGAAATCAATCAGAAGACCCAGCAACATCTTTAGGCGGAACATATTGCTCTTTCTTTGCCATGAAAGCATTTACCGAACCTACAATCGCTGAAAAGAATCTCTCACATCGATTAGAAAGCTTATAATAATCCCTGTCAATAACCTCAATAAGCCCAATCCCAAGCAACTTATTCACCATAGTATAATACGTAGTTCTCGAAATATTATGCGCTTCACAATACTTGTCCCAGTTTGACCTCTCAAAACGCCCCTGAGATCCTAAAGCCCTCAACTCCTTCAAAAAAGCCAGGGCATGATCCGGAAGATCAAGATTCTTCGGCCCATGATATAAAAGCTGCAGCAACAGTTCAAAATCAGCAGCCACTAATGGCTTTACAAGAATAGTTGTCTGATAGCGGGCAGATATCTTGCGTCCCATATAATCAATAAAGACATACAACTATAAATACCTGCGCACTGATAACAAAATCGATACGCTTCAACCCAATAAAATGAAAATAAAACACAAATCAAAAAAAATGATACCGATGATTAAAAATGACAAAATAAAGAAAAAAACAGAATATTAAGAAAAATAAAGATAAAAAAACATATAAAATAGATAAATATGAACAAAAAAGACATATTTCAATAAAAGAAGACATTATAAGTGCCAAATAAAATACAAAAACCATAAAAAAATGAATAAATAAATCAATATACAGACGACATAAATGGGAAAATAATACCGAAAAAATAAAAAAGAACAAAAAAATAAATAAGCACAACTTCCCAAATACACCCATATATCGGAAAATATTCCCAGAAAAAAACAGGGAAAAACTCAAAATATGGCCTCAAACCATATTCAAAAAACGATATGCTGCGAACAATCAAATCAACACTTCAACGGAGTGTGTTTTTTCTACAATAAAAACACCATTCAGATATATTCCAGAATAAAATAACCCATTCTATTATTTTCAGGCATATTTGGCATAGAATCAAGAGTATACATTGACAGAAATGCATATTCACATACTATCTAAAACAAAGTTGTTGACAGGATCGCCCAGGAAAACAAGATATTCCAGTAGATATATGAATAGACAAAATCCAGGAAAACCCCCAATCTCAAGCAAAGTATATACCCCCATAGAAGATAATAGGGCAAAAACCTCATTGAAAAAAACATAAAAACATAGAGAGATTTTACCAGGAGCTTAAAATAATGCCAGCAAAAAGAAAACAAAACAAAATATATATGACCCAAAAAACAGCACCAAACCGCACCGGATCGGTCTGCAACCCAAAGACACACCCCTCTGATTCCAGTAAAAGAACCAAAAAGCGAATTTGAAATTTTGTGAGAGTTAAGATATTTACACACCATAAATCAGGCCATTTTTCTTCCAAAAAGAAGCCAAAAAATTGCTTCTTTCAGCCAAAATCCAATATTTTGCCCTAAATCAGCCAAGTAATCTATATACTCCAGACAAGAAAACCCATAAAAAATAGATTAGATAATCAGCACAGGACACAGAATCAGCAGCAAAATAAATATCATGAGACTGTATCGCACAGAAATCTGCAAGACAGGTACACACAATGAAGGCAGATATGATATAACCAGCATGATAAATGGGAAAAATTACCTGAAAAACAGGATAATTGGGAAGAAACGACCAATAAAATAAATGGGAAACGTAGACCAGAAATAAATAGAATACTTAAATATACATATAATACTAAATACTACAGATTGTATCTTGACATAACAAAATAATATAATAAGAATATAAAACAATAAAAACACATAAATACAATAATATAGTAATACCTCAAGATAAAACCATGCCAACATATATCCAAACATAAAAATGTGAGACCACATAAAAATATATATTCGAAAATATATTACACAAACCAACAATTGAAAAGTGATTCCGTCAAAATAAAAACGACAACAAGTGAACACAAAAACAAAAACATACAAATAACACCCAAAATTTATCCGAAAAAAATGAGATAGATAGAAGTTTAAACTTCAAACATATAAAGGAGTTATAATAAAGTCATATAATATAGTTGACCAAGACAAAAATAAAACATAAAAAAGTGAATTCATTGAACGAAATAATTCTATGGATAATCCAGGCGCTCTGGTTCATCCTGCCCGCATACATCGCAAATCCGACACCAGTAATAGTCGGCGGCAAGACCCCGCTCGACTTCAACAGGAAATTCTTCGACAACAACCCCATATTCGGCAAAGGAAAGACATGGCGCGGCACGTTTTTCGGCATCCTCGCAGGAACCGCAGCAGCATACATCCAGATACAAATCCAGTCAAGCTACGACCTTGGCGCATTCAGCCTCACAGAAATGACCCTGCCCCTCGGCTTCCTCCTGTCATCAGGCGCAATAATCGGCGACATAACAAAAAGCTTCCTGAAAAGGCGCATCAACATAAAACGAGGCAGCGAACTGCCGCTCTTCGACCAGCTGGACTTCATAATAGGCGCCCTCATCTTCGCATCATTCGTCACAGAAATAACCCTAAGAACAATAATCATCCTGGTAATCATCACCCCCGTAATCCACCGCCTCGCAAATATCCTCGCATACAGGCTGAAACTCAAAAATGTTCCATGGTAATGTGAGAGTTAACCAGGAAAACACCTCAAATTATACAGATCTCAAGGCATCCGATGCCCGGCCCATAAATCACCAAGCTAGACAACCAAGTGACAACATGACCAACATACTCAACACCATCCAAAAGAGAATGCAGGCACTGATAAAAAAAATACCCCCGGAACTATCACTCAGCCTATCCATTCTGTTCTCGATGCTGTCAGGATACCTTTACCTGATCGACAACATGATCGCCGCAGCACTAACGCTGTCCCTGAGCAGCTACTTCGCCACCCATGCAAAAGACAATACAGCAGGACAACAAAAACCAATCAGACCGCAATCAAAACAGGTAACAGACCGCATCAGGGACGCATTCATATTCACAGGCATCACCTTAAACCCAAATATACCGCTAAACATAGGCCTCATCACCATGGCAGCAGTGATATTCGTTCCGCATCTGATATCCCTGAGGCAAACCCTCTCAAAACAAAAGATTGACCCAAAAATATCACGCGCCGACATAGACATGATACTGATAACATCAACCATGATCGCAACATTCATCAGGCCCGCACTCTGCTACTCGCTCCTCCTCATAACAGCGCTATGCATCGGGTCATTCATAGAGATGCAATTCAGGACCTACAAAGACAGGTCAAAAAGAAAATAGACAACATACAATCACTTCCCAGTCGGACCATCAAAAACAAACTTATCCTTGTTCGCCTGCATGATCTTCACCAAAGACAGCATCACAGGCACCTCGACCAGCACACCTACAACCGTAGCGAGCGCAGCCCCCGAATTCATGCCGAACAGTATAAGCGCGACAGCAACCGACAGCTCAAAAAAATTGCTTGCCCCGATAAACGCCGATGGCGCAGCCTCCCTGAACGGTATCTTCATCCTCTTCGCCCCGAAATAGCCAAGAAAAAAGATAAGATAAGTCTGAAGCACAAGCGGCACAGCGATCAAGATGATATGGAACGGATAATTGATGATCTTATCCCCCTGGAAAACAAAGATCAGCACAAGCGTGACCAACAGACCGAAAGGCGTAACCCATTCCATTCGCCCGACAAACCTCTCATCAAACCACTTCACACCCTTGCTCTTCACCAGAAGATATCTGGTAGCCGCCGCCAGACTCAAAGGCACCGCCACATAGAACAACACAGAATAAAACAGCGTAGCGAACGGGACAGGAAAATCAGTCGTAAGCCCGAGAAGAAACTTGCCGAGCGGCGCAAACAGCACAAGGATGATGAGATCATTGACCGAAACCTGCACCAGCGCATAATTGACATTCGCCCGTGCAAGATGCGTCCACACAAGAACCATCGCAGTACATGGTGCAATCCCAAGAAGGATCATGCCGGCAATATACTCCTTCTGCAAATCAGCCGGCACAAGACCGGAAAACAGAACCCCCATAAACAGCCATGCGATAAACGCCATCGTAAAAGGCTTGACAGCCCAGTTCAGGATAATCGTCAGACTGAGCGGCTTGTAATTGCTTTTTACATTCAGGACATCCTTAAAATCAATCTTCAGCATTATAGGATACATCATCACAAACAGCACAACAGCCACAGGAATAGAAACATTGGCGACCTCAAAACCACCCAACAGACGCGCGAATTCAGGCAGGAAATACCCTATAGCTGTCCCAAGCAGCATACTGATTGCGACCCACACCGGCAGGTATCTGCTAAAAAAATCAAGCCCAGTATCATCCACATCCTTAGAACTCATGACACACCACCACATCAAAAATAACAAAATCACAAAAATTATAAAAGTCAGACGACTAACAGCCCCTCACAACATCCATTTTCTCTATACCCATCAATTTACACAGCCCAAAAACACGCGCATCCCGGATCTTATAGTACACGTTTCTCCCATCTCTCCTCGACTCCAGTATTCCCGCCCGCTCAAGATCATTAAGATGCGCCGACACCGTTGGCTGCGCTCTTTCGGCAACAGGAACAAGCTTACAGGCGCACACTTCGCCACAAAGAAGGCACTGGATAATCCTTAGCTTCGTCTCATCCCCCAGCATCTTAAGGAATCTCGCTTTTTCCCTCATGGATAAAATATAGATCTATTCAAATATATAAATATAACTCTGTCAAAACTCGCTCAAAAAACACGTCATACAAACATCAAAAAACACGTCTTAACCGCTGCCAATACCAGCTCATGATAGACAAAAGAGGCGTCAGCCGGCAAACAATCTCAGTCCTGCCCTCGCGTATCTCAGAAAGGACCGAATCAGCATCCTTCCTGCAATCAACAACAGTATAAGAATTACCAATCTCACCCACAAGATGCGCATCACTAGACGCAGTCATAGGAATGCCTGCCCTCTTCGCCGCATCATAACCCATGCGATTGCTGAAATACGTCCTCGAATTGAACACCTCGACAGCATCAAAACCCGCAGTCCTTACCTCACCCCTCACACCGTTCGGATGGAATATGACCGAATATGGATGCGCTGCAACCGCAATGCCGCCAAGCTTATGAATCCTCCGCACAGTCTCGGCAGCAGGAAGGCCGCGCGGGACAACAGAAGTGATACCAAGCCCCAAAATATCACCATGCCTGGACTTCACCTCAACCCCGGGAATCACTAAAAAATCCTCCTCCTTACCAGCCTTCAACGCCAAAGGAAGCGCATCAACACAATTATGATCAGTGATAGCGACCCCGGAAAGCCCGACCGACTTGGCCCTCTGTATAATCTCAAGAATCTCCATGAACCCGTCAGGAGAATGCCTCGTATGCATATGCAGATCAAGCTTCATCTTCATTAAAACACCATATCAAAATATGACAATCATAAATATATAAAAACAAGACCAATAAATAGCATGGTCGACAAAAATGCCATCCCGTTCTTCAACATGGCAAACAGCACATCCATAATCCGCATCCTGCTCCTCCCGCTATACACAACACTCATCATCTACGGCGACACGACCCAAAAAAAAGCAGCGATAATACTATGCATAGTCATCTTCCTCATGGACTACCTTGACGGCTGGATCGCAAAAAAGATGGACATAAAAACAAAAATCGGAAGCCACTTAGACGTCATTGCAGACAGGATCACAGAACTGTTCCTATGGCTGACATTCCTCTCATTCGGACTCGTCCCATTATGGGCGCCATTGATACTCCTCTCAAGAAGCATGATCACCGACCTCATACGTTCACAGGCCATCACAAAACAGATCGGCACCTACGACATGATCAAAAGCGATACAGGCAGATTCATAGTAAACTCCCGCACAATGAGAGGACTATACGGCGGCCTGAAGATGCTATTATTCACATTGCTGACAGCAAGCTTCACAACCCACACACAAGACATCCTCGCAATAACCCCCGCACTGATAGCGATAGTAGTCCTGATTGGCATAATAAGAGGCCTCCCGGTCATCCACGAAGGCATAAAATACCTCAAATAATGTGAGAACTGACAGATTCAAAACACAGGCATCCATCATCCACCAAACCATTTAAAAAATCCTCACAACCATACAAGCATATATCCACCCATACCCAAAAACCATCCAAGTGACAGACATGAAACAAGCAATAATAATCCGCTCCGACCTGAAGATGGGCAAAGGAAAAGCAGCAGCTCAAGTAGCCCACGCATCACTCGATGCCTACAAGAACTCACCCTTCATCAGCAAAAAACAGTGGGAACTGACCGGCCAGAAAAAAGTGGTCTTAAAAACAGAAGACCTGAAAAGCCTCACAGAGCTCTTCATGCACGCAAAAAGAGAAAAAATACCCTTATCCCTCATAAAAGACGCAGGCAGGACACAAGTCCCCGCAGGCACCATAACCTGTCTCGCCCTCGGCCCCGCAGAAGACCAGAAAATAGACAGGATCACAAAAGACCTCAAACTATACTAAACACGCTAAACAGGCGTCTAAAATGATAATCCACGTAACAGACATCATCTTCTGGTTCATATACATAATATCGCTTTACACAACCATATTCATAATAATAACGCTCATCGAGCACAAAAAGACTGCGCCCAAAAAACAACAGATATCCCCCCTGCCCCGCGTATCCGTCATCGTCCCTGCCCACAACGAAGAACAGACAATAAGAGGCACAATAACATCCCTCCTGTCACTCGACTATCCCAGAAAACTGCTGGACATAATAATCGTAAACGACGGCTCGACAGACAACACAAGAAAGATAATAGAACAATTCAAAAACAGCCAGATAACAATCATCAACCAGGAAAACCAGGGCAAAGGCGCCGCCTTGAACAACGGCCTGAAAACCGCAAAAGGCGAACTGGTCGCATGCCTTGACGCAGACTCCTTCGTAGAAAAAGACACATTAAGGCTGATGCTCCCCCACTTCATCGACCCCGAAATATCAGCAGTATGCCCCATGATGAAAGTAAAGAACCCGAAAAACCTCATCGAAAAATCCCAGTGGCTCGAATATCTCCTATACGCATTCATAAAAATGATAATGGCGCAGATCCACTGCATAAACGTCACGCCAGGCCCGTTCACCATCTACAGGAAAAAAGCCATCACAGACATAGGCGGATTCGACGAAAAATCAATAGTAGAAGACCAGGAAATCGCCTACCGCCTCCAGAAAGCCCACCGCAGGATCGCGCAATCAACACAAGGCAACGTCTACACAGTAAGCCCGAAAACACTAAAAGAGTTATACATCCAGCGCAAGCGCTGGTACAAAGGCACCCTCATCACCTTCTACCAGTACCGCCACATGCTCTTCAACAAAAGATACGGCGACTTCGGCATGTTCCAGCTGCCGGCACTCGCAGCAGGCATGCTCACACTCCCCCTCGTAGTCCTCCTCTTCCTGAACTACACAATAATCCCATTTACAAAAGACCTCTACCACCTATACCTCATAGGCTTCGACATAATGCCATACCTCACCCTCCAAAGATTCAACCTCGGACTATTCCTCACAACAAGATGGCTCTCGACAGACTTCGCCAAATTATTTATAGTTATCAGCCTATTCATAATTAGCGTGGCGCTAATGATAAAAGCACACAAAGAGACATACGAAAAGCTAGGCGTAAAAGACATCATCCCTGTCATATTCTTCTTCATGATATACTACATCATCCTAAGCTTCATGTGGGTCGGCTCCATGATAGAACTCGCCCGCGGCAAAAAAAGCAAATGGTCTTGACATGAGAACACTGAACAAAAACAAATACATCATTGTAGGAATCCTGACAGTCATAATATTCAGCCTCGGCCTGCTCTTAGGAATAGTAGTAAACGAATACAAGATAAAATACATGGAACAGGTCGCAAAAGAGCAGGAAGTCGAATTCTCAAGCCTCCAGTTCCAATACCTGTATCTGGACACGCTAAAAGACTACGATCGATGCGCAGTCGTCTCAAAGACACTTGAAAACAACTTAAAGACACTCTCCCCCATCCTCGAAGAGCTTGAAAGATACGAACAGGATGGCGACCTAAAAGATCCCATATACATAACCCTCAAACGGAAATACATCCTCGCCAACTTAAGATACTGGCTGCTCGCACAGGCAAGCAAACAATCATGCCAGAACGAAATCGTGACAATATTCTACTTCTACTCCCCGGAATGCAAAAACTGCCCCGACCAGGGCTTCACCCTCACCCACCTGAAACAGATATTCGACGACCGCCTCCTGATATACCCCATAGACTCCACGTTCGAAAAAGAACCCATGATATCGATACTGAACGCCAAATACAACATCACGCAATACCCCACACTGGTGATAGAAAAAGAGATTCATCCGGGCTTCATGTCAAAAGACGAACTGCTAAAAGAGATCTGTAGCCTGTACAATACCCCCCAGCCGGAATGCTCTGAAGTAAGAGACACAGAATCCCCGTGATAGACAATGGAAAAATCCAGACAATACATCCTATACATCCTTATTTTTTCACTCGCAATCCGCCTGGCTCTCATATCACTGCCGGTCGAGATATGGTGGGACGAAGCGACATACATAGGCATCGGAAAATACCTCCTATCTGGCGGAACATCAGGATTCATAGAATACCTGCGCCCGCTCCTGCTCCCGGCAATATTAGGCATCGCATGGAAAATCAACATAGACCCGATAACCACAGGAAGACTATTTGCAATACTCTCAAGCATCGCAACAATATACATGACATACCTCATCACAAAAAAGATCGATAACGAAAAATCAGGCATAATAGCAGCCGCAATACTAAGCGTCACCTACTACTTCATCAACTTCTCAACAAAAATCATAACAGACATACCATCCATCTTATTCATCCTCATAGCAACCAACGAGCTCCTGAACAAGAATCTCACCAAAAAGAACATAATCACCGCAGGAATCTCGAGCGCCCTCGCAATCCTTATGAGATACACATCAATGACACTCATCATTCCCATAATACTAGGCATAACAATAATCAGCCTCAAAAGAAAAGAAAAAGAAAAATACATACAGGCAATATCCGATCTGGCGACATTCCTCGCCTCATTCGGGATGACACTGACCCCTTACTTCATATACATGTACATGAAATACAACGACCCATTTTTCTCAATGTCACAGGCAATGGATGCCGTAAACATCACAAAAATATACTACGGCACATCCATCATAAACATAATACAAGAATTAATCACGCAAAACCCACTGCTAATATTCTCAATACTCGGAATATACCTTTATGCAAAAAACATAGACAACAAAAAAGCCATAATCCTTGCAGAACTGGCAATGACAGCCATTTCACTCTACGTGATACCTATAAAGATACTGCGCTACACCCTCATGATACTCCCTTTCCTATGCATCACAGCCGGCACAGGCATCCACGAGCTCAGCAAGAGAACACAGGCATCAAAATCAACCGAAAGGTTAAAAAACATCAACATAACCGCCATATTCATAGCAACCCTGGTACTGTTGACAATGATATTAGCATACCAAAACATCGAAACAGACACCGTCTCCAAAACATCAAAAGAAACCATCTACAACTATCCTGCAACACACAACATCACAGATCCCATCATAACAAACAACCCGGCAATAGCAGCATATATAGACAACCAGATAATACCCCTCGGATGGCCCGTCTACGCAAAAAAAGCATACCAGGAAAACAAAAAAGACGGCGCCCTCATCCTCATAAGCACATGCGATCTTCTCTGCACAGAATCAGACACAGAATGCCAAAACAACAGAAAAGAATTCATAAAACTGATAGAACAGGAAAACAAAAAACTAAAAGAGGCCACAATAGACAACTGCACATACACAATATACCAAAGCGGTTTCTATGAAAAAAAAGAGAAACAGGATAAACCAAAAATAAACCCGCTCTGGTGGGACGAAGCAGTATACATGGGCCTCGCAGAAAACCTATACATGAACAGGACATACTCATTCAACACAAACGACCAGGAAAAATTCAGGCCCCCCCTCTACCCCGCAATACTTGCAGCATTATTCCTCATAACAGGTCCAAGCGAAACATCACCCATCCTGCTGAACATAATCATCGCCCTCCTGACAGCGCTCGCCACATACATCCTCGCAAAAGAGCTCTTCCACGACAAAAAGACATCAATCGCATCAGCAATACTCATCGTCACATCACAGCAATACATATTCTGGTCATCAAAGATCCTGACAGAACCGCTCGCGATCCTCATGGCAACCCTATCCCTCCTCATATTCACCAGCATAACCAAAAACAAAAAAACAAACCTCTACCCCATTCTCGGATTCATCCTCGCCCTGTCATTCCTCACAAGATACCCGCTCGGCCTCCTGCCGATATACTTCACAATATATCTCATGGCAACAGACAGGGCCCACATAAAAAAGAACATAAAAATGATAGCATACGCTGCAATCATATTCACAGTGACTCTGCTCCCATGGATGTACAACAGCTACACGACATATAATCACCCCTTAGGATCAGCCCTATTCAACATAGAGCAGGTAAATGATCTCTACAAGCCGGACCCGAAAACATATTACATCTCAACATTCTACACATACCTGCCATTCCTCGGTCTCCTCTTCACAGCAGGAATACTCCTGGCGTTACTCAACAGAAAACCAGCCGCAAAAAAAGATCAATACTTCCTCATAGGCTGGTTCATGATCGTACTCCTCCTCCTCTCTCTCGGCATCGGCCAGAAATTCTACAGATACCTGCTGATAGCGCTCCCCTCCATCGCGATAATAGGCGCAAGAACACTGTCAACAATATCAGAAAAAATAACAAAAAAACA
>JBDRKP010000082.1:0-4047 GCA_043813875.1 archaeon
TTTATTGTCCAGTGTAGCTGACAATCCTGTTGAGGTTGCATATTTTGGACAAGCCATAAGATGATCTGTGTATAAGTCAAGCATTTTTGTATCCATGATTATATGAATGCACGAGGTGCTTTATATTTTGCGTAAGGTGAGCTGATAACACTAAAATGTGTTATATCTACACCAGCATAGACTATGAGGTATTAAATCTGCGATACCAGAAGGAGAAAGCAAACATACTAGACCCGTCTGCTGAGACCCAGATGCTGCCGCGCCCATATAAAAGATGTGTAAAATACGGTTCGTGGGATTATCTCAATCCACATGCTTGGGATCCATCTCCATTCGAATGCATCAAAGTGAATGTGAACGGGCAGTCAATGGCAGGGTACAGGGATGACGGGTTCAAGCCGAACTTCTGCCGCGACAACAAGGGAAAGCTCGAGGATAAGGCCGGAATCGCGATTGATGCCGGAATCATAATGGGCGGAATCGCTCTTGCGCTCTTCCCGCCGACTTCGCCTGCAGGCGCCGCAGTCATAATCGGTGCAAGCGGTGCCGCGGGTGGTTTCGGTGAAGCAGTGAAGGTCTGGTGGGACATCAATGACCGATGGCCGAAAGACCAATCAGATTGATTTTACAAAAATCACTCAATTTTTACTTTCTTTTATCTTGATTCTTTCAGGGTCCAACATCGTTAGCGGTATTTTCTCCGAAATTGAATCATGGTGCTTGTTTTCCTTATAGCCTGTTATCCTAGAAAGAGTTATGGTATCAATCGCTGCGCTAATAGGAGTCTGCACTAAAATAAGCTCTGGATAGTCTCCAATTCTATTAAAAGACGAGACTTCATTTTTTTGTGGTATGGGTTTTCCATCTTCAATGGGATTCCCTACAAATATACTATCAGTATACCCTCCACCCCCAAGGGTTGTGTATTTGTTGTTTTTTAATCTAAAGTCCTTATAACTTGCCGTGAGAGTATAGGGCACTAGAAGTTCGTTTCCAGTTACCGAAGGTGTAGGGTAAATTATCATATGTTCGCGCTCTAGAAGATGCGATCCCATGACTAAATTTAATGTATCATCTGTCATGAAAGCATAGAGTTCATAATCAGATCCATCGCCTATGATGTTGTTTATCTCTCTACCTTTTTCCTTTTGAGACTCTTCCAGTATATTTATTGAGTTCAAGTCTTCTGGAATTAGATAGCTGTTAAGCGTCTTCCAGTTGTTTTCTTTTGCAGGGGTTATCATGTATTTGCCGTTGCCCATGGGGGTTATGAAGAAGTTATTTTCGGTCAAGGAGATGTAATCTGCTTCTGTGCTTTTGTCAGGCGTGTCCTCGGGTGTGGGTACAGGCGTAACTACGGAAGTGCCGTCAGGAAGCGTCTTTAGTGTCTTCATATCTACTTTACCGAGTGAAATTATTGACGGAGTGGGAGCGCTTTTAGCATCTGTCTGTACTTTCTCTACCTTGAATAGGGTTGAGTCTTTCATGTACTGATCCGGATTTTTTGGGCCGCCGATATCTTTCGAGATCTTGCTGTTCATGTCTTCCTGGTATTTGGCTGGATCGGTCTCGATACAGCCTGCGATTCCGGCACCGAGGGCTGCTACGAGGGCTGTGAAGGTTATCTTGCCTGCCGTGGTGCCTAGAATGGAGCGAAGAAGGCCGGGGCTTTTGTAAGGCTGGCTCTCAAATGAATATGGAGTTTCATCCTGGCCGGCAAACATGGTCTGTTCTGATTTCTTTGCTATCTCGTAGAGGGAGTCGGTGTCAAGCCTGTGCTTTGATCTGTAGTTCATTGCAGCGGCTTTTATGGTGTCTGCCATGTGTGATGTGTTCTCTTCTGATAAGGGTAGGACGCTGTCAAGGTAACTTTCTCTTGCGTCCACGTTGAGCAATGAACGGTTGATGCCGCTTATCATTTTTGCTAGTCTGCCGGATCTTTTTTCCTGTTGTTCTGCGATATTTGAATAATGGCCATTGCTTAGATTTGCCATATACGTGTCCAGTATCGCTTCTATCTCATCGCGTGAATGATCCTGCTCAAGGGCGCTGATTATGTTCGCGAGCGGCAGGAGCATCATGTGGTCGAGGCTCTCGCTGAATGCAGCGGTTATATTGTCGGCCTTTGAATTGCCCTTGGGTTTGACCAGGGTGTTATTGTTGGCCATGTACGGGACTGAATCGGTCTTTGCGATATATTCGAGCAATTCCCGGTCTTTTCCGGCCGTTGTCAGGTCGCTTATGAGGGTGTCTTTGATGAATTCATGGAATGTCATGTCGCCATAGAAGCCGCTATCTATCAGCTGTTTCATGGTGTTCGGGACTACAGCATCAAGCTGTTTGCCTGTCATTGCATCGTAGAGGATGAATATCGGCCGGGCGATACCTTGTTCCAGGTCGTTTGCCATAATCCTCTCGACATTGTAGGCACCTTTGCCGACGCCTTTTATTGTCGTATTGTAGACATGGATGTTTTTTCCTATACCTTCTTTTAGTGAAGGATAAAGGTTGGAGAATAAGGACAAATCCTTTACTGAATCAAATATTGTCTGATCATGTCTCGATTGCATATAACATCACCCATTCATATCGCATTTAACCTGCTGTTCTTCACAGCAGGCGTATCTTCATGGCATCTACAAGGCCTGATTTCACTTTTCCCTGAGCGCCCCTGCCTTTTTCTGGCATATGGACGACCGCTGTCACACCTTGCGGCGTCTTTCCCTGATTCTGATTGAAGACTATATCTCCTTTCTCCACGTCTGGCCAGATTGAGTCCTCCAGACTGCTGAAGTCGATCTTGAATGCTCCCTTGCGTATAGCATGATAGACAGCATAGACTGTCGCTGCCCCAAGCGGCACATATAGAGCCAGCGGGCTGTTGTCGGCAGCCATGCCCAATATCTCGTATAATTCACGGCTCCTTATTCCTGATTCAATTGCAGCATCCATGACATCTCTTGCAACGCCATGAGCGAAACCGGTAATTGCATCCTCAATCTCTTCTCTGTAGAGCATGGTCGGAATCCATGGCACTGCCGAGAGACCGATATATGCTGCCTCTCTCTTTAGCGACGTCGTGTCATTGTATACGAGCCATGCAAGGTTCCCGCCTGTATCTTTGAAATATGTCTTGCCGTCTTTTGCGTCTGTTTCTTCGTAGCCTAGTTCTTGCAGATATGCATCTGCTCTTTTTTTGAGTTTCCCATAATTACCGAATGAACGGTTCACTACGACTGTGTGGGTTTCTGGATTATCTATCCACTTCACGCCCCAGGTAGTCTCTTCAAAGTGCCTCATAACTACGTTTGAGTGACAAATATATTTAAATCTTTTGGTTTTTATCACTTTTTTGGGGGTTTTACATCACTTTAGTGATATTTAGTTGTATTTTGTGCTTGAAAAAATATATAGATATCACTTTTGTGATGGGATATGCTGACAATATCCTGTGAAAGAAGGTTTTGAAGGATTGTTTTGCTGTGCCTGTCAATGTTCTTGAGAAGAATACTATTGACGGGAAGAGCGAGACGATAAATGAGTGCACGAAGAGCTGGATGGATAGTACGTTTGGGACTGCAACAAAGACGTCTTGCATCACGGTGAATTATGATACCGCAAGCCTTGCGGGATATTCGGTCAGCGGGTTCGGGAAGAATTACTGCGCCGAGAACAAGGCGAATTTCGCTGACACAGTAGCAGCCGTATGCCTGTGGGGCGGCACTGCTGCCGCTGTCGGCGTCACATTCCTTTCAGGCGGAACGCTTGGCACTGTGGTGCTCCCGGTTGTGATCGGCTCCGGCTCTGTCGCATGCGAGAAGCTTGTCAATATGGGAAGCAAGTGGCCGAATGACCAATGGGATTAGAATGAATTTAGTCTATTGACTGCGAATCCTTTATTGGCATACTAGTGACTCAGCAGTTTAATTGACTTACATAATGTTTAGATAACTTTCTATCTGCGTCTTTTCTGGTGAATCTCCAGTCGATTTTCTTTTTTTGTTCGTTTCTCTTATTAGTCCATGCTTCTACCTCTTCAATCAAAAA
>JBDRKP010000083.1:0-22071 GCA_043813875.1 archaeon
AAAAATTTCCGTGATAGTGTGTCTTTTTTGAAGCACCTAAATTGATATTTTATGCGTTAAAACGCACGCATTAAACCACGAATGCATTGGAAACAAAGGTTGCGAGACTGAGCGATCATCACGTAAAAAATAGGCAGACCCGAGAAATGAGAAAATGAAAATAAGGTGCAAGGCGAGTGAAAAAATTGAGAAACAGAGTAAAGATAAGGGATAATGCGCCACGTTCAAATTCATCTTGAGCCTGTGGCTTCTTTGTCTCTTCTTGTCTTTTCCTGGATCGCAAAGCTTGTCGGGTCTTTTTTGTAGGCTGCGAGCAATTCTTCTGCCAGGCTTTGTTCTGCTGTTTTCTTGGCCTTTACGCTTCTTTTATATGTGCCCTGTGCGATGTGTTTCAGTGCAAGGTCGACTCTTCTTTGCGGTGCTGTGACCACGGATTCTCTTGCGAATATACCGCCTCTCTGATATGTGAGGACTTCTTCATAAGGAGCTGAGTTCTCTACTGCTTTTACGAATATCTCGACAGGGTTCTTTTTGGTTTTCTCTTCGATTATGTGGAATGCTCCGATAACTATCTTTGATGTTTTTGTGGAGGTGCCGACGTTGCGACCGCTTGTGAATTTGTGCTTCTTGCCCCTGTGTCCTGCAACGAACATCTTGTTTATCAGGCGTTCTGTTATGTTGAGTTTTGATTTGTAGAATGGCTTCTTTGCGTGGCGACCACCGCTTTTTGGTACTATTACCGGCGTCAGGTTGATATATGCAACTAATCCCGGGTCTTCTACTTTTATGCCTTCTGTGCTCCATGTGTTGAATAGTTTTATTTCTGTCATGTTATCATCTTCATCTGTTTGTTACTTGGTCGGTCTTTTCTTTTTGCCTTTGATGAGTTCTTTTAAGGATATGCCGTTTACCTGTATCACTTTCCATTTAACTGATGGAAGGGATCCTTTTGGGCCGCTTTCTGAGCCGCCGATTCCTTCAAGAAGGACTTCGTCGTGTTCTTGCACGTGGTTTATTGCGCCTGTGAGCGGGCAGAAGGCTGTTATCTGTTTGCCGTTCTTGATAAGCTGCACTCTCACGCATTTTAACATGCCTGAGTGCGGCTGTTTTGCTTCCAGCTGTCTTTTCTCAAGGACTATGGCTTTTGCCTGTGCTGCGCCTTCCAGAGGGTCTGTCTTTTCCTGGAGGCGTAATGTTCTTCTTGCGTAGTCTATTGATTTCCATTTCTTACTTTTTCTGCTTCTTAGGAGGTTTCTTCCCGCGTATAGGCCAGGCATTGTTTTTTCACCGTTATAATATTTTTATGTTATCAATATCGAACTGTCTTTTTAAAAAGATTTTGATTATGTTCAGGTTTTTGCCGTCTCTTCCAATCAATAGTCCTTTGTTTCTCTTTTCTGTTTCGATACTTATTGTCTTTCCATTGGTCTCGATTTTATCTATCGGGACCATTATCATGTTTTTTGTGAACTCTTCAATGTTATCTGAGTGTCTGTATATTATAATGTTTTGGTTCATTTTCTTTTGGATATCTTTTATGTTTGAGCCGTTTCTGCCGATGAGCGATCTGAAGTTGTCTGTCTTTACTACGATATATAATGTCTTGTTTTCGTTTATGTAGTCGACAACATGTGTTTTTGTGATCTTTTCGAATGTCGTGATGTTTATGATGTCATCATTTGTGTATTTTATTGACATTGGATCCACAAAGCTCGTGATTATTTTTTGATGCCTAATACTGTTATTGAAAACGGTTTTCTTGCTGTTGCACCAAGTTCGATGCTTGTGCCTTCAAATGTCTGTATTTTCAGGTCGCTTAGTTTTGCTGCTTTTTCGATGTCACGTTTGATGTCTGCCGGGCAGTTTGAGGCGATTATGGCGCTGTCTAGTTTTCCCTGGTTAAGGTTTTTTAGAGTCACGTCTGTGCCTATTGTTATCTTATTTGCATCTATTGCGTTTTTGATTGTCTTTACCATGTCCATTTTAAAACCTTTAGTCTTTTACTTTTAATTTTACCATTCCTGTGCCGATTGGTGCTATGTTTCCGATGATTATGTTCTCTATGACGCTTTCAAGAGGGTCTATCTCTCCACCAGAAGCGGCATTTGTCAGGTGCTTTACTGTCTCTTCGAAGTTAGCTCTTGAGAGGACAGATGATTTCTGGCCTGCGAGACCGTATCTTCCTATCGGCTGGATGGTCCCGTCGTTTGTCATAGCGTCTGCGACGAGCAGGAGGTGGCGTATATCCGTATCTACACCCTGTTCTCGCATTGTGGTTATCGTCTCTTTTATTATCGCGTTTCTTGCAGCTTCGATCCCGAGAACCTTTGCCACTTCAAATATGTTGTTCGATGTTGTTTTTGTCGAGTCAACACCGGTCATCTTGAGAACTTTTTTGAGGTTCGATCCTAGCGTCTTTATTGTCCATTGATTGCTTTCGTTTTCAACTATTGCCTGCTCTATGCCTTTGATGCCTTTTATGAACAGGTTTCTTACGCGGACCCTTATTGATTGCAGGTCGCTTATTGAGAAATCCGGTTTCTTGTTTTCCGAGATTTCAATTATTATTACATCGTTTTCAGATTTAATATTTATATACTTTATGCTTTTTTTGATAAGGGATACGAGACTTTCTGTCGTGACGTCAAGATTTTGCAATAGTGTCTTATCAGCGACAAATTCTGTTCGCATGTGTATTAAATCTATGGAGTCTTCTTTTAGTATGTGTTTCAGCTTGGTTTCTTTTATCTTCGCTGCTATTTTTCGTGCGTCTTCCCTGTTGTTATGTTCGTCGTCAAGATAGATTTCCATCGTCGGTGTTTTTGGTATCTTTCTTGCGTCAAATATCTCGATGAGTCTTGGCAGACCTTTTGTGGTAACCAGTTGTGTTCGGCCTTCTGAGTGGTATGCTCTTAATGTTGTCTGGGTTGCAGGTTCTGATATAGACTGGGCAGCTACCACGCCGACAGCTTCACCTACTTCGTATCTTATTTTTGGATATCTTTTTAAAAGCTTGTCTTTTTCTTTTTTTGTAAGGTCTAGCTCTTCGTAGGGTTCTGGTAGTTTTTCAGTCATTTCTTCACCGATTTGTGTTTCATCATTATAGCTTTATCAATATATCCACCGTCGCTTTTTGCAGGGTCAATGCCGTCTTCACCTGGCATGAACTGGATTATGGTGCCTGAACTGTCGCGTACATGGTAGTCTTTGCCTACTTTTATGTCCTGAAGGGCACTTACTAACCTCCGTTGCATATAGCCGCTGACGCGCGTCTTTAGGGAGGAATCCATGATACCTTCACGGCCTTTCATGACTTCGTAAAAGAATTCTATAGGGGTTATTCCTTTGACGAATGATGATCTGACAAATCCGTGTGCATATGGGCCGAGGTCGCCTTTTTTGAAGTGCGCCAGGGTACGTCCTGTATAGCCACGGAATACCCGTCTGCCTCTGATTGCTTCCTGACCTACGAGGCCGGACATGTATGCGAGGTTCTGGATGCTGCCACGAGCGCCTGTTCTTGCCATTATTATGGCTGAACTGTCTTCATCTACGCTTTTGTCGATTATTTTTTGCGTCATGTTTGTGATGCGCCATAGTTCGATCATTATGAGGTCTTCAAGCGTCTCTTCAGGTGTTCTTCCCGGGGATACGTCTATGTTTCCTTTCTTGTAGTCTTCTATCAGTTTGTCTACTATATCAAGCTGTTTTTTGATTGCGAGCTCTATATTTTTCTGGGTTTCTTTATCTGTGTCCAGGTTGTCAAGAGATATGCTGAACCCCAATTTCATCAAGGTCTGTGCGATTATCTTTGTTACCTGGTCTATGAATATTCTTGCGGATGTGTGTCCTTTTTCAATGTCGATGGTGTCGAGTATCCTGCCTTTGAATGCAGCGATACCGTTGCTGTCGACTACACCTTTTTTTAGTTCGCCGTTTTCGATTATTACATATGCGTCGTGTTCGCAGTCTCCTTTTTTGCATTTTTCGCACTTGCGGCATACTGTGGCTTTGTATTCAAGGTCTATGCCTTTTGGGATGGCGAAACTGAACATCTCTTTGCCTGTATATATGTCTTTTGTGAGATCTGCGGTTATATCTGCGTTGGTCAATATCTGTGCGGTCTCTTTTTTTGTGAATCTGGTGCTGCTTTTTGTCAACATGTATGCGCCGGAGATATAGTCCTGGTCGCATCCCATTATAGGTCCGCCGAAACGCGGGGATCTGATGTTTTGTTCGACTAGCATGAGTTGTTCTGCTTCTGATCTTGCTTCTGCGGTCTGCGGGACGTGGAGGTTCATCTCGTCACCGTCGAAGTCAGCATTGTATGGCTTGCATACGCACAGGTTTAGCCTGAATGTCTTGTCTGGCATGATTCTTGCATAGTGCGCCATCACAGACATCCTGTGGAGTGAAGGCTGCCTGTTGAAGAGGACGACGTCGCCGTCCATCAGATGCCTTTCAATCATATAACCTGGCGTGAGTTCCAAGACTACTGATTCTTTGTTCTCTTCTATTATCTTTTTTCTTATTCCGTCAGGGCGTGTCACGTAGTTTGCTCCAGGGTGCACTTCCGGTCCGTTCATGACGTATGTCTTTATCTGTTCTATGTTCTCTTTTGTGACCTTGGTTGGAACTGTAAGTTCTCTTGCGATTATGGTTGGGATGCCGACTTCGTTTAAGCTGATGTTCGGGTCAGGGGATACTACTGTTCTTGCGCAGTAGTTCACTCTTTTACCTGTCAGGTTGTGCCTGAATCTGCCGTCTTTGCTTTTGAGTCTTTGCGCAAGTGTCTTTAAGCTGCGGCCTGATCTGTGTCTTGCAGGCGGTATGCTTGATATCTCGTTGTTGAAGTATGTGGTGACATGATATTGCAGGAGTTCCCACAGGTCTTCGATGATGAAGTCCGGGGCGCCGATTTCCAGGTTGTCTGCAAGCCTGTGGTTGATACGGATCACGTCGACCAGCTTGTGCGTGAGGTCGTCTTCTGATCGATCACCGCTTTCAAGTGTGATTGATGGCCTTGCGGTCACCGGGGGTACCAGCATGAGTGTGAGGATGAACCATTCCGGCCTTCCGCCTCTGATCCCGATCAGGTTTGATGTCTCGTCGGAGATTTTTTCGAATTGTTCCCTTATCTCTATGGGGGTGAGGGGATGTTTGTCACGTACGAATGTCGATGGCTTTTCGAGTTTTATCTTGCCTTGTTTTGCGCCGCAGTCAGGGCATGTGGAGAGTATTTTTAGTTTCTTTATCGCTGCGCCTGCTTCGAGTTTTGACTTGTCTGCGAGGAGCGCGCCGCATTTGTGGCAGGTGTAGCTCAATAGAAGGCGTATCTGTGACAGGTAAAGTATGTTTATCACCGGGCGGGCGAGCTCTATGTGGCCGAAATGGCCTGTGCATTCGCCAATACGTCCGCCGCAGGTCTGGCAGCGCATGCCAGGATCGATTATGCCGAGCTTTGGGTCCATGACGCCTCCTTCTATGGGGTATGCGTCAGCGCCGTATACTTCGGATGTGACAACAGGCATTACTGAAAGCTTTCTTATCATTTCCGGGGAGACCATCTTGAAGTGAATCTCTTTTATTTTTGCCATGTATTTTGCACCTAATCTTTGTCATTATCTAGTCTTTTGTAATTATCTGCGGGTATATCAGCATACTGCGCAGTTCGTCTAGCAGCAGCTTGAAGGCGTAGGACATCTCCACATTTTCTATTTTTGAGCCTTTGCAGAGCGGACAGTACATCTTGTTCTTGATTTTGTCGTGTATCGCTGTGATTCCGCATTCTTTGCAGATTGGCATCTTGGTCTTGTCTGATGAGAACCGTTCTTTCAGGACGACTGCAGCGCCGTGGGCTATGAGGCAGTCTTTCTCCATTTCCCCGAATCTCAATCCGCCTTCTTTTGAGCGTCCTTCTGTCGGCTGTTTTGTCAGCAGTGCGACAGGGCCGCGTGATCGTGAGTGTATCTTGTGGGATACCATGTGGTAGAGGCGCTGGTAGTATCCGACCCCGAGGAGTATTGGCGCTTCGATGATTTCGCCTGTCACGCCGTTGTATAATCTTTCTTTTCCATCGTCCCTGAATCCCAGGTTCTTAAGTCCGGATCTTATCTCTTCTGCGTTTCCCTTGAATGCGGTGCCGTCCTGTTCTTTGCCTTCAAGGCTGCCTTTTTTGCCTGCTATTATTTCCAATAGCTGACCTACGGTCATTCTTGACGGGATTGCGTGAGGGTTGATTATGATGTCTGGTGTGATGCCGTTTGCGGTAAATGGCATGTCTTCTTCGGGCACAATCAGGCCGATGACCCCTTTCTGCCCGTGTCTTGATGCGAATTTGTCGCCGATTTCCGGGATCTTGGGTTCTCTTACTGATACTTTTATCAGGGTATTGCCGTCTTTTGTGCTTGTGAGCACTACTTTTTCTACGAAGCATTGCTCGCCTTTTGTTACGGTGAGTGAGTTGTCTCTTCTGTCTTTTATGCCCATTCGTATCTCTTTCTGGATGCCCAGGAATCTTAGGGGTGATGTCTTTCCGACTAATACGCTTGAGTCGCTCACGTCTGTCTCTGGTGAAATAACGCCATCTACGTCGAGCATTGAGTATTCCTGTTGTGATCTGTATCCTCTTACTTCAGGGTCCGGGACACTTATCTCGTCTTCCTGCCCGCCCCAGTATCTTCTTGATTCGGTGATGTATGTGCGGATGAATAATGATCTTCCAAGACCGCGTTCAAGCGAGCTCTTGTTTATCACGATGGAGTCTTCTATGTTGTAGCTGTAGTATGGCATTATCGCGATGACCAGATTCTGTCCTGTCGGGTGGGTCGCAAGGCCTGTCGCGAGACTTGTCTGCGAGTTGACTATGGGCCTTTGTGAGTGTATGAGCAGATGGGATGTCGTGTCGTCTCGCAGGAGGTAGTTGTGGAGATAGATACCTGTTGACTGGACTATCATTCTTGAACCGTAGTTCAATCTGTCGCCACGGTCTTTTTCAGGGTATGCCAGCAGTGATGCTGCGACTCCGAGTATGAGTATGGGATCAATCTCAAGGTGTGTGTGTTCAGGGGTGAGGTCTTCTTTTGAGATTGCTATATATGTGTTTTCTTCTTCTTCTGCGTCAATGAATTCAACTATGTGTTTGTCTAGCAGGGCAGTCCATGTGGTCTTGCCTTCTTCAAGGTCTTTGAGCATTTCATCTGTAAGTCTTGATTTGCCGTTTTCGACGACTATCAGCGGGCGCCTTACACGGCCGCCATCGAGGTTTATCTGTATCTCGTCTTTGTCTTCGTAATATGCGAGGTTCATCTGTTCTGGCAGTACTCTGGTTCTTCTTTTTTCAATGAGTGACTTTGCGAGTTCTTTTGGATTGCCACATTTTCCGATATATATTCCGTCAAGATAAATTTCTGTCATGATTATCAGCTTTTAGATTATTTTCTTACTTCTATTTCTGCTCCCAGGCTTTTTAGTGTGGAGATGATTTTTGTTTCGTCTGCTTCACTTGCCGGTATTGTTATCTGCGCGCCCAGGGCAAGGAAGTTTCTTAGGCCGATGCTCTGGCCTTCTGGTGTCCTTACTGCGCATAATCGACCCCATTGTGTTGAATGGAGTTCTCTTGCTTCGAAGTGTTCCTGAGTGGATGATAATGGAGATATGACGCTTCTTAGATGGCTTATTGTCCTTACGAAGTTTGATCGTTCGAGGCGCTGGCAAACACCGGTCTTTCCGCCGACCCAGTTTCCTGTTGCCATCGCTCTCATTATCTGTTTTGTCAGGACATCTGAGACTACTACGCTCTGGAGCTTTAGCAGTTTTCGGCCTCTTTTCATCATCTTCTGGTAGTTGTATTGAAGGCGGGCTATAAGTCCCCAGCGGCCCATGATGATTGACCTGAATAGTATTTCGAGGAGATCACCGGACATCTTCACTCTTTTGTTCGTGTAGTGGTCTATGTCTTCTTCTTTGAGTTTTCCTTTGTGGAGAAGCACGAGCTTGCGCATGACTATCCCTAAGTATTTGGCTTTTGCAATCCTGTCCTCTGGCTTGTTGCCGAGGTGGGCAAGAAGGTAATTGTCAAGCAGTTGTGTTGCTCTGTCTGCTCTTTGTTCTTTCTGGCGCACTTTCATCTTTTTGCCTATGTAGTCCAGTGCATCGTCTCTGTTTGCTATCTGGGTATCGTATATGTTGATGTAGATGTCTTCTATGTCTTCTTCTTTGGTTCCTATCGATTCTATGACTTCTTTGTCTGTCTCAAGGCCGAGCGCTTTCATGAGTACTATTATCGGTATCGGGGTCTTTACCAGGTTTGCGAATTTTGCTGTTATGATGCCTTCCGGGTTGCGTTCGAATACGTGGCGCTGGACGTAACCGCTTTTTTCGCAGTTTATTCTTGATGTTATCTCTTCGCCTTTCTTCTGGAGTATGAGTTTGTTCGGCGCAATCTCTTCTGATAGCACTATCACCCGTTCTGTGCCGTTTACTATGAAGTAGCCGCCGAGATCGTATGGGTCTTCACCGGCTTCAATAAGTTCTTCATCGGTCATTCTTGATAATGGGCAGAGGATGGACTTCACCATTATCGGTATCTCGCCGATTTCAACGACTTCGGTGTCGTGTTCTCTTTCTTCGAATACCGGTGTCATCTCTACGAATATCGGTGTGGAGTATGTGAGGTTTCTTAGGCGCGCCTCGTGAGGGAGTATCGCTCTTACTGAGCCGTCTGCTTCATTTATCTGTGCTCTTTCTATAGAAACTTTTCCGAGCCTGATTATGAGCTCTTCGCCTGTAGGCAATTCGATTATGATTTTGCCAATCTCGTTTATGGTCTTCTGGAGCCTTCTTTGGATGAAGTCGTTGTATGAGTCAATCTGGTGGGATATCAAGCCTTTGTTTTTGGCATATTCGTCCATATAGCTTTTTGCGATTTTCATAAGTAGCACATCTTATTCCTGAATTACAATTCGATAGTATTTTATTTTTCCTGCTGTCTTGCTGTTTCTTGTTATCTCGACGACGTCGCCGATTTTTGCCTTGAGGGTTTCGAGAGCAGGGTCTGTGTCAAGTATTTTTGGAAGCTGGTCCAGTGTGACCTTGAGTTCTTTTAGAATTTTGGTTGATTCCTCTTTTGTCATTATCCTGTGTTCTGGAACCAGTTTATGTATTATTGTTTCTGTGTTGTTTTCGTTTTCTGCCATGTTGTTTTCACCACATTTTTGGTGGGCCTGACGGGATTTTCTCGTACGTTCATGGTTTTGAACGTTCGCTTTGAACCCGCGACACCCGGGTATCTTCTACAGATTCCGGTGCATTAACCGTCTGGTTAAAAGCTTCACCCTCGTCGATTAAGAGCCCGGTGCTCTAGCCAGACTGAGCTACAGGCCCACTCCTTGTGTGTTTGAAAATTGAGATTACTCTATTCTCAGGATAATTTTATAAATGTATCTATGTCTGAGTGATTTTGCTTGATGTTGCTAGAATTTATTGCTTTATATGACCCACACATGTTACTTTGCTCCGATATGATTATGATATGTTGATATCTGTTGTTGATATTTGATGGTAGTTGGGTATCATTTGAGAATATTAACCGGTCCATTTTAACAGACATAAATTGTTCTATTTGAATTTATATACGATTAGATTTTTTAGTATGCTTAAGTTTATAAATGTTTTGATGGGTGAAGAGTGGTAATGGTGTTGGTGGGATTAAGCGTCCCACATTATTTTTTAGTTCGTATTTATGTGTTCGGATATCGTCTTTATGTCTTTGGCGTTCTTGCTGTGCTTATTTCTGTATTGCTCTATTGTTCTTGTGATGATTTCGCTTGCTGATGTGAATCTGTTTTTTTCAATGAGGTATATGAGGACGGATGTTATGAGGACGCTTGAGAATATACCGCCGCCGACGATGTTTGTGAATACGGCGTCTGCCTGTATCACTGCGAGCATGACTGTCGGTGTCAGGCCTTTTGCGCACATGGCATCAAGGAAGTATGTGTCTTTGTCTTCGATGTCGTTGTTGCCGATTTTGTTTCTGGTGAGGGATCTTGCAAGGTATGCTATGAGGAAGAAGCCGAGCCCATAAAGGAGGTATGTCCATTGGGTGAAGTCGACGAGGATGCCGAGGTAGAAGAACAGGAATGTGCGGATGAGGAAGCTTATGTCTTTGAAGAAGTGTTTTGTCTCCAGGCCGATGAGTGAGACGCTTTCTTTCTGTTCTTTGTAGAGGAGTTTGCTCCATATGGTGACGTTTCCAAGCATTATGGAGAAGAAGAAGACTGTTATGACTCCGTTTGCTTTTACGTATTCGGCGAAGGCGTAGAGTGTGACGAGGACTGCCATTGTGGCGATGGGGGCGCTTGAGTATTCGCCTACGTGCTTTAGGATGAATGCCCATATCATCGCGACGACAAGGCCTATGCCGAGGCTTAGGAAGAGGTAGCTTGTGAGGCTTTGTGTAACTTCATTGAATGTCATTGTGGAGAAGTTGATTATGGAGAGTATGCCGACGATCACGAGGATGTCGATTATTGCGCTTTCGGTCTGGATCTGGGCTTCGGCTTTTGCGCTTAGCCTGATTGTCTCGAGGATGCTGTTTATGATGGAGCCGTCAAGGACGCAGAAGAGGGCGCCAAGAGAGAATGCGAGTATCCATCTGAAGCCGAGAAAGTAGTGGGAGATTGCGCCGAGGACTGCTGTTATCAGTATGAAGTTGATGAGTGATGATGCGAAGGCGTATTTCATCGTCGAGAAGAGGGCTCTTAGCTTTATCGGGAGTGCGCCGTAGAATACGACGTAGATAAGGCTGAATATTATGAGGAATGTTATCTCTTCGCTTGTCGTTTTCATGCTTCCTGCGATGCCGAGGTGGGAGAAGAGAGCGCCTGCGGCGATGAGTATGAGGACGTCGGGGATCTTTGTTTTTTTGAAGTTGTATTGCGCAAGGAGACCCAGGATGATGACTATGCCCACTATGAATAAGCTGCCTGTCGTGTCCATTTTTGAACCTGGATTGATTTTTTGGTGTTTTTCAGTTTATATGTTGTATTATATTGTCTAAAAGTGTTATTATAGTTTTTTGTGGGGTTTTGATGATTTTGGGTGAAAAACCTGAAAGCGTTTTTGTTATTTACGCAGTCCGCGTACCTTAGTTTTCCATCCTTTGCAGGCATTTTCAAACCGTGACAAATTGTCACGAGTTGCGGCTCTCTTTGCTTTAGTTTCCTCCAGTATGCCAGTTCATCAATGCTGTCTGTAAGGACTGCGATGATGTCTGTTACAGAATAGTGCCATTCGCCGTCGTGCCAGAGTCTTCTGATTTTCTTGTCCTGAAATACAGTAAAAGTCATAACTTTTTCATGCCACTTACGTGCCAAGCTTTCGAAGACTGCGTCTTTAAAATAGACTAATGACTTTTCCATATAATTGACGTCTATTGGTTTATTGGCGGTATTTGTCCAGATAGTAACGACGTCAACTATAGTATTAGAGAGTTATCTTTATTTTCCGTCATTGAATCCCTCGATGATTTTTATTGTATATAAAGTATAGAATCTCCAAGGTATGTTTCTTATGGAAAAAGTCTAACATATATATCAGTCAGGTATATGTTTTTTTGTAGCCACAAAATATAAGAATACTTGTCGATAGTATTTCTACTGGTGAATTTGGTGGTGTTCATATTTAAGCCTTTTGAGATTAGATTGTTAAAGGTGGGCAGGGTTATGAAGCATATAACTAAGACTGCTGGTAAACTTTATTCTAAATCAAAGCTCTACTTAAAGAATGATGATTTCGCGGATTGTAAGTATGAGTTATATGATATGGGGAGAGTTCATTTGCATGAATGCGATGGGCATGTTAAGGGTAGAGCGATGCTTATTTTTGTTCCGGATAAGCCCAGACATAAAAAGGATATCAGAATGTAGATTCATTGAAATTTGGGAGCGACAGCGACCTTTCTTGTCTCTTCGGGTTAAACCGCACTGATTTGGTTGGAAAAAAGAGAGCCCGGGGCGAGATTTGAACACGCGACCTCTGCCTTACCAAGGCAACGCTCTACCAGCTGAGCCACCCGGGCTTTTTGAATGTGATTTATGTTTGATGTCTGTTTAATGTATGTTTATGTCTGTTTAATTGGTATTGGTATGTGTTGAGTTGGGAATTGTATGTCATGATTTGATGGGTTATTTTTTTAAGCTTAATGAGGGATTGGATGAGAGGATGGTCCTATGATAGAGCGCTGACGAGGAATGCTATCAGTATGAGTATCATGCTGATTTTTACAAACCTGTGCGATTCCATGGCGTATCTTGTGTTTATGAGGAGTCTTAGGCCGCTGTAGGCGAGTATTATGTCTGCCACGCTTATTATGTATTGATATTTGATGCCTAGTGATGCGATCGGTATTATGCTTATGAATATCGCGATGATGAGAAGTGATGATGAGATCATGCCTGCCATCCTGTCGCCATAGTATGTGGCCAGTGTGTTTTTCCTGTATTTTATGCCGTCCTGGTTGTCTATGTTGTGCGCTATCTTTCTTGCGCTGCTTGTCAGGGCGATGAGCGTGGAGAGTATGAGGATGAGTTTTGTTATCGCGATGTTTCCCGGGCTTATGGATAGGCCGCCGAAGAGGATGACGGATCCGTTGAAGTATCCCTGGTAGAGTTCTGTGAGCGGTGATCTTTCTTTGTTGTAGCTGTAGATTATGACGATTATCGTGTTTATCAATATCAGTGCGGTGCAGAAGGGATTCAGGAAATAGTGGGATAAAGCGAGGCTTAGTGTGAACAGGAATGCTGAGAGCGCTACTGCGTTGTCTTTTGTTATCAATTCCATGCAGAGCGGACGTTTCAGCTTGCGGGTTTTGTCTTTCTCTATATCAAAGTAGTCGTTTATTATTGTGACTGATGTGAGTGAGGCTAGCGCAGTGAGTATCGTAATCAAGGCGTGTGACATATCCGGCAATCCGCCGGTTGCGACTATAAGGCTTGCGATTATCAGGCAGGTGATTTTTGCTGCAGCGTAAAGCCTGATGAATCCTCGAACTCTTTTCATAGTGTCGCCTATGATCAGGTCATTATTTCGTGCCTGTTTTCATCTGCTTGCTCTTTAGTCTTAAACTCTTGCTGCCGCATTTTCTGCATTTGGCTTTGTCGGGCTTGTTTGTCCTTATCTTTGCGTTGCATTTCATGCATATTCTTACGTTTGTGAACGTTCTTGTCATTGCTACTGAATCTTTAGCTTTTGCCATTTTTTTCACCTGTTTTGATAAAGAGTTTATATCTTTAGTTAGTTTTAAATAGATTGTTGTGATGATGTGGGGATTATATATATCTTTCCCAGTTGATTTTTCCTGGTTGGTGCTCTTTTCTTATCTTTTCTTCTTTTATAATGTTGATTATCGTGTCTGCTGTTTTTTCTGCTGTTTTTCCTGTTGTGTCTATCTCGTATGTGTTTTTGTTTTGGCTAACGGATTCCTGGAGTATGATGTCTAGTGTCTCTGCTTCTATGTTCTCTTCTATCTTTTTTTTGGGCCATTGTCTTTTTTTGAGGCGCTCTCTTAGTATTTCCGGATTTGTGCGGAGGATTATTGCGATGTCTGCTGTGCAGTAGTGCGCAAGATGGCCTTCCATTATTGTGTTGTCTTCGATTGATATTGATTTTTTTCTCAATTTATTTTCGTCTATGATCTGTGAATTCCTGTCCGTGTCGGTTCCGGTTATCAGGTGGTTCTTTTTTGCGAATGTGTTTATGTCAATTAGCCTGTAGTTTAATTTTTTGGCAAGTAGTTTCGATACTTCTGTTTTTCCTGTGCCTGGTGTGCCGCTGATGATTATTTTCATGGGTATCATCTGATGTTTTTCATTTTATCTGTCCTATTTTCCGCCGAGCAGTTTTCTGATGTTTTCGCCTGCCTGTTCTATGATTGTTATAAGATTGGTCTCTGTGCTACTGCTTGTTGTGCTCAGCAATATTATCAGCGCGAGTGCTGTCGCCAATGCGACCACGATTGTGATGATGATCCATATCGCCTGTTCCATGCCTTTTTTGTGGTATTTAGGGTATGGCATGACAACATGATTAGAAATGTTCTGGCATGTGCGATTTATATGGCTTTTAATCACTTTCACCCGATGATTTTTCTTATCATTTCCCTGACGAAGGCAAGTATCTTTTCTAAGGTTGTCTGTTCTTTTATTACAATTGTGCTGTTTTTGGTGTATTTGTTGCTTCCCACGTCTGTATATCTTATTGTCGCTACGTGGGTACCTATGGGGAGTTCGAATTCCACGCTTGTCTTTATTTTAGGGTCGTCTATATGTTTTGTGATTCCGTTGATATCTATTGATATGTCTTTTGGGATGTCTTTTGTTGATTCAATGTAGAGGGTCGCTATGTTTTTTTTGTAGTCGTATGTTGTCTTTATCTCTATTTCCGGTTTTTCGTATATGCGGATGTTTCTTGTTGTTCTTGTGTCCACGTTATCTCCACTTAGGTGGAATGATAATTTCTTGTCGCCTGTGGTGGAATATGTTGCGGTTGTGTTGATGTATGTCTCTTTTTCAATCCTTGTTGAGATCATGTCGGTATTGCTTTCTGATGTTGTGGTGAATTTTATTGTCTCTGGGGTGTTGCGGTTGTTTTTTATGAGGATCGATATGGGTATTTCCTCGTTTGTCTTTGCGTATTCGGGTATCTCTATTTTGTCCATGTATATGTCTCCGTTTTTTCCTACTTTGTATCTTGTTGTTTTTATGGTTCCTGTTGATGCGTATACAAGTATTTCCTGTTCTCCTGTCTCTTCGGGTGTGAATGTGTGTGTGATTCCTGCGGTTTCACGCGGGGAAAGTGTCACTGTTTTTTCTATGTGTTCGTTGCCGTGTATTATGCCGATTGTCACAGGATTGCTGCCTTGTGTCTTAACAATCTCTATTTTTATTGTCTGCTGTTCGCCGAGGATCAGGTCTGTCTTGTCCAGTTCGGTGTATAATGTGACTTCGTCTGGTTTCTGGTTAACGAGCGTGTTTATTGTCATGTTGGTCGCCCGCGTGCTGAGGAGGCGGGAATTTAGTGTGAGCGGGCATGTGTATTCCATGTTTTTCTTCAGGTTGTCGCTTACTTTTATCTTCCAGTAGACTATCTTTTCTTTGTCTGGTTCGAGTATGACGCTTTTTTCTTTGTCTTCGATTTCTACGATGTCTATTGTGCTTATGCATGGTTCGAGGTCCAGTTTGATTACCTTGTATTCCATGGGTGTGAATCTTAGGATGACTGCTGCTTCTTCGCCTGCCTGGAGCTTGTCTGAGCTTTTTATGAGTTCGTAGTCATTTTCTTTTTCTTTTTCTTTGACTTCAAGTATCTGTATGTTTGTCTCGTCTTCTGCCCAGTCCATGTCGCTTATTTTTGTGCCGTAGACCTGGATTTCGTTTTTTACGATGTTGTCTTTTTTGGTGGTGAACTGGATGTGTGTGGCGTCGAGGTTCCCGACTTCGTTCCATGTGGGGTCGACGGGTATCCATCTGCCGATGTATACTTCTGCGAAGGCGTGTTTTTCCCAGCCGTCTTTTCCGTAGGCGTGGCCTGATATGTAGCGGGCGGGGTAGCCGGCGGCTCTTGCGAGCGCTATGAACAGGCTTGCGAATTCGTCGCAGGTGCCTACCTTGTTTTCGAGTGTCCATAGGGCGTCTTTTGCTTCTGTCCCTAGGCTCAATGTGTATTCTACGTTATCGTGGACCCAGGTGGCCAGATTCGCTATGCGTTCGAAGTCGGTTTTTGAGTCTTTTGTCAGTTCTGTTGCTAGGTTTGCTATTTCGGGGTTATCGCTCTGGATGTTTTCTGTCGGTTCGAGGTATGTTTTTATGTCGTCGGGCACTTTGTATGTTTCCGGGATGTATAGTGTGCGGCGCTCTTTTATTGTGACTATGCTTTCTGCGTCGTAGGTTATTATGTTTCCTGGCTTTTCTTTTTTTATCGTGAGTATGTTGTTTCCAAGCTCGTCTTCTGAATATTTTTCGTCTGTTATGACTTCCTGGTTCGAGTTGTCCTGTGGGAATGTGAGGTTGATTTTCACCCATTCGAGCTTGCCGCTCGGGACGATGATTTTTCCGTACTGGTTTATTTTCACCTTGAGTTCGCCGATGTTTGCGGGGTCTTTTATGTCCTGGGAGACTGCGAAGGCGGTTTCTGAGAGGAGGAGGGTGATGATAAGTATTGTTATTGCTGCAATTCCTGGTGTCTTGATGTTAGAACTCATAGAGTTTATTGGTATTTTTGGGTTAATATATTTGTGGAGATTGTTGATTTTTCTGTGATTTTATGAATCCTTGAATGATTCTCTTTTAGTTGTTTTGTGAGATTTTTTTTGAAAATCGGCCTGGAATGACTTCTGTTTTCCTGTGCGGGCATTCATGGATATCTATTTAAGTGCGTGTTGTGCTTAATTTTGCATGGATTTCAAGTACCTTATGAGGAAGAATACCTGACTTATAATATTGTGCGCAATCATTGCCGGGTTTGTTTATCCCGGGCCTGGATTGGTGCTCAATCCATATCTTGGTTATTTGTTGATGCTTCTTATGTTTTTTGGATGTCTTGATGTGAGTCTTTTTCAGATATTTGTGCATCTTAAAGATTACAGGAAGATTCTTCTGGTTCTTTTTGTGATACATCTCTCCGGGCCTATAGTTGTTTTTTTGATGAAGCCATTTTTTTCTTCTGAGATATATCTTGGCCTTATATTGGCTACGGTTATCTCATCGGGCATGAGCGTTGTGTTCTTGTCTCAACTTTACGGCGGGATTCCGTCGAAGGCATTGGTTATTACCTCCTTGTCTAATATTTTAAGCCCGCTTTCAGTTCCGTTTCTGGTGTTTTTGTTCGCTGGTACGGCAATTGCGGTTGATTTTTTTGCGATGGCTTTGACTGTGGTGAAGCTGGTTATTGTTCCTGTGATTGCTGCATTGTTGGTCAAAAAGATAAGATTGTATGGAGTTCTGAGGGATTATGGCACATATATTTCTATTGTTGTGCTGTTCTTTCTAATTCTTGGGATCATATCGCCGGTCAGGGCGATTATTTTGGCTGATATCGGGCAGTCGCTTGTTCTTTTTGGTTTGGCATGCGTTTTTGTTGTGATTAATTTTTCGCTGGGTTACTTTGCCGGCTCAAGCAGGGAGGAGAAGATAACTTATGCGATTTCCGGGAGCTATAAGAATTTCACTCTATCGACAGTTATCGCCTTATCTTTGTTCAGCCCTGTTGTGGCCATGCCTTCTGTGATATATTCTGTGGTCAATAATCTGTCTTTGATAGCAATACAGTTTGTTTTTGGTGAGAAAAAGGATTGATGGGTTGTAAAAACAGGGGCAAAAAGCGCACTTTTCGCGCATTTCATTCCAGTTCTGGGTTTGATAGTCCAGAGATCTGCTCCGATTTTAAAAGTGTGCTCTTAATGGGGCTTTGATGAGTGATTGATCTCTTGATAATTCGCATCGCTGTAATGCCTCTGAGCTCTGCTCCGGTAATAGGCGATGTCTAGGATTATTTTTATTGTCATCTTTCTGTGCTCTGATTGCTTAGTTTTATATTATTTGGATGGCATACTCTTTCTATGATTGAAATATGGACTGAGAAATACAGGCCAAAGACGCTTGGTGAGGTTGTCGGGCATGAGAATGTTGTCCTTCGCCTGAAGGCATTTGTGAAGGAGAAGTCTATTCCGAATATGCTTTTTGCCGGTACGGCCGGCGTCGGGAAGACTACGTGCGCTATCGCGCTTGCAAAGGAGCTTTATGGGGATACATGGTCGCGCAATTTCATGGAGACCAATGCGTCTGATGAGCGAGGGATACAGGTCGTGAGGACCAAGATCAAGGATTTTGCGCGTATCAAGCCGTTTGATGCTGATTTTAAGATTATATTCCTTGATGAGAGCGATGCCCTGACTCCGGAGGCGCAGCAGGCGCTTCGCCGTACGATGGAGAAGTATACGCATTCGACGCGGTTTATCCTGTCGTGCAATTATTCTTCGAAGCTTATCCCGCCTATACAGAGCAGGTGTGCAGTATTCCGTTTCGGGCCGGGGAGCGATGAGGCTATATCAAAATATGTCGGAAGGATCGCCAAGGGTGAGGGACTTGAGATCAAAAAGGACGGGATGGACGCTATCCTTAAGGTGTGTGAGGGCGATTTCAGGAAGGCTACTAATGTGTTGCAGTCTGTTTCCATACTCTCCAAGAAGGTCGATGAGAAGAGTGTCTATGAGGTCGCTGCTACTCTGCATCCGAAGGAAGTGAAGGATGTGCTGGATCTTGCTCTTGCGGGTAAGTTCCTTGATTCGAGGAAGAAGATATATGACCTGATGATTAACCGGGGACTTTCGGGGATTGATGTGATCAAGGCAATTCATCGCGAGGTGCTCGGCCTTTCTGTGGATGACAGGACGAAGGCGGTTCTTATTGATAAGCTCGGTGAATATGAGTTCAGGATAGTCGAGGGCGGGACTGAGGATCTGCAGATTGAGGCGTTTTTAGCGCAGCTTGTGGTGCTGAAGAAGTAGGCTAAAATAGGGAGCAAGCGAAAGATTGTCTCGGGATTTTGATTTTTGGCACAGATTGTTCGATTAGAATGTTTTTTCTGTAGGTGATGGTTGTCCTGGTTGACAGGAGTTTATGCTGACTGTAGGCTGTTTGTTAGTGCAGCAAAGATTGCGAGCCCTATCGTCAATATTATTATGGCTAATATGGCTCCTATTATAAGGCAAATTAATATCATCCCTATTATGATTCTTAGAGTACTTATGTTGTGGACGTTTTTGTAGCCGATTATAGAGATGTATACCTGGTATATCATTGCAAGTATGCCGGCAAGAGGTATCCAGGAAACCACGTTTGGTGCTGATGCATATGCCATGACTCTTAATGTTGATTCGTAGTTGCCGCTACCACCCAGTATTTTTAATGTAATGTGAAACAGGGCGCAAAATACAAACAGAAGCGGGATGGTGATTATTGGTCCTATTATCAATATTGTGAGCATTGCTGCTATTCCTGTGGTTGTGGGATTGAATATGATAAGTAAAGATGATACGGGTATGAGTGTGATTATGATAGTAATTGCATAAAAGATGATTGGGTCTTTGTAGCCGCCGGTTATGGGCATGATTTCAAAGAACCTGTGGGGGTCAAGCAATATTAGTTTTATTTTTTGGAGGTAGTTCAGTTTGCCGAATTCATAGCTGCTGATGTTCACTGTTTTTGGGCTGATCGGTTTTGTATAGTCATTAAGCTTCTTTTTTTCACGATATTTTTTGTAGAGTATTATGAATACCGGAGAAAGTCCGATTAATATTATGAGTGTTAGTGGGCTGAATACTGTGGATTTTATTTTTTCGATTATATTGTTTTGATCTTGCTCTTTTTGATTTTCTTCTTCGACTTTTTGCTCGTCGTCTGATGTCAGTTCTGAGAGGAGTTGGCTGTCGCTGAAGGTTGCCAGTTCCTGTATTCTTGCGTCGTATGTCTCTTGTGTTATCAGGTTGTCTTCAAGGTCGTCTTTCAGCCATGTTTTTTTTTCGCCGACTGTTTTTGGCGGGTCGATGCAGGCATTTTTGTGGCATATTGATTTTTCGCATTTGCAGTCTTTTTCGCATGTGCCGCAGTTCTCGTCTGCGTCACATACGCTGTTGCCGCAGCTTGTCAGCTTGAATGTGCTTGCCAGGTTGAACGGGCCTTCGCCGATGATTGCCTGGCCTGTGACTTCTATTGTCCAGATTCCGACACCAGGGTCTTTTACGGCGCATGTGTATGATTCTTTTCCTGATGGCATTTTTGTGCATGTGCCAGCTTTGCCGTCTGGTTTCAGGACTTTTGTAATCTTGAATTCGTCTCCTGACTGGAATGCTGTGAGCGTCAGGACGAATGGTGTTTTGGATTCTGTTACCTCGATATAATATGTCTTTTTTTCGCTGTTGCCTAAGTCGCCGTTGATCTGTGACTGTGTCGATACGCTCGTCAGGTTGTAGTTTGATTTTGTGGTGACGGCTGACTCTTTCCATATTGATTTTACCTGCACTATCCAGCGTCCTTCGGCAGTCTGGCCAGGTACAAGGAATGCTTTCTGCGCCACTTTTTCATCTGATTCGGATACGTCGTATACTGATTTCAGGTTCGTTGATATTATGGTAAGTTCCATGTTCGGCTCGTAGCTGGTCCAGTTTGAGACTACTACGAGATGCGTGTTGTTTTCTGTCCGGATGTCGGTGTAGTAGAAGACTGCGCCTTTGTTTTTTATCGTGTCTGTGACTTCATAGTCTTCGGGTATGTATGTAGAGTGAGTGCTTGCGAGGCGGAAGGGCGCGTGGCCGGTCACGGTCTGGCCTTCAAGGTTTACGAGCCATATGCCTGGCTCCGGGTCTTTTATTGCGCAGCCGTCGGTGTATGCTGAGCATGACCTTTTCTTCCCGCTCGGGTCAAAGACGCTGTATATCTTCACTATGTCTCCTGCCTCTAGCCTTATCGCTGTCAGGGCGAGTGGAGTGGTCCGGTCCTTGATGATTATGGGGTATTCCTTGATTTCTTTTTCACCTGATATCCCGTTGATGATTTCCTGGTCTTCTATGTATTCGAATTTGTAGTTTGAGTAGAAGTTGAGGTCTGCTCTTGCGTCAAGGGCTCTTAGCTGCGTGATCCAGGTTCCTTCTGCGACTGCGCCGGGCTGGAGGTAGTATGCCTGGACAACCTTTTCGTCGCCTTTTGATGCGTCGCTTTTGGTTTTTGCGTCTGGCGTGATTATCGTCATTTCCATGTTGGAGTATATGTCGGACCAGTTTGCTGATACTGCCAGTGGCTCTTCTCTTACTCCTGTCTTGATGTATGTCTTGTAGAATTTGATTTGGTCCTGGAGGATTGATGTGTCTTTATTGTATTTGCGGGGCTTGTATATGTCGAAGTTTGAGCTTACTGTGAAGGTGCCTTCTCTTGGCACTGTCTTTCCCTTTATTTCCAATAGCCATATCCCGAGGGTCGGATGGTCTATGAAGCATTTGCCTGTTATGGATCCTGCGCAGTTGTTTTCGGAGTGACCTTTTCCTATGGGGTCATAGAGGCCGCTTATTGATATGTCGTCGCCCGCATTCACTATGGCGCCTGATATGTTGAGTCTTTTGTCTTTGTATACGTTTATGAGGAAGTAGGTGGTGTCTCCTTCTCTTACATAATCCGTGCTATGGCAGAATATGTCCTGGGCCGGATCATCGTTTATAAATGTGCAGGGGTTGTCTGTGCCGAGCTGTTGTGCTGTTATCGGCGATGCCAGAAGGACGAATGCCAGCAGGAGTGTCAACAGTATCAGTTTTTTTTTCATCTCAATCTCAATCAATATTAGTCTTAGGTGGTTTATATATTTTATTTCATGTATTCGTTTTCCCATGCGTCCAGCTCGTCGTCGGAGAGTTCGTCTTTTATGCTGTCTTTTATCTCTTTTTCTTCGGAGAAGCGGTTCCTGCTGAGGAGCCCGTACATGGCTCCTGCTGCGAAGCCTGCCAGATGGGCGGCGTGGCCTGTGTTGTCTATTGGGTGGAAGAAGCCGATGAGGTCTATGAGCATCCACATGGCGGAGAGAAGTATGAGCGGTATGGGGCCGCCCAGGAATACGACCATTTTCGGGCGGAGGAGGGTGAGGGCGCCGAGGATGCCCATTATGGCGCCGGATGCGCCAAGCGACATGGAGTGGGGATAGAATATGATGCCTGCGAGGTTGCCGAATATGCCTGCCAGAAGGTATATCTTCAGGAATTCTTTTGATTCTATTATCTTTTCCAAGAGGATTCCGAAGAGGCCGAGGGCGACCATGTTCTGGAGGAGGTGGTTGAGGTTGAGGACTGTTGCGCCGTCCGGTAAGGTTGCTGTGGTTGAGTGGAGGAACATGGCTGTGATGAGTGTCCAGGGGGTATGTAGTATGGTTGATGGGTTCAGGGCGAGTAACGGTATTATGATGGGGAATATCAGTTCGAGGAAGAATATTAGGATGTTTATTCCAAGGAGCTTCCATGCGAAGTATTTCATG
>JBDRKP010000084.1:0-3339 GCA_043813875.1 archaeon
ATCGGCCGCGCAGGCGTCGGCGTGGACAACATAGACACCGAAGCAGCAACCAAAAAAGGCATCATAGTCATGAACGCCCCCTTCGGCAACATTATCTCCGCAGCAGAACACACGATGGCCCTCATGCTTTCACTCGCAAGATACATACCCCAAGCCAACCAGAAACTAAAAAACAAGCAATGGGACAGGAAAAGCTTCACAGGCACAGAACTCAACCGAAAGACACTAGGCATTGTAGGCATCGGGAAAGTAGGAAAAGAAGTAGCCATCCGTGCAAAATCCTTCAACATGGAACTCATCGCATACGACCCCTACATCTCAAAAGAAGCCGCAGACGAACTCGAAGTAACCCTGATGGAACTAAAAGACGTACTTAAAGCCGCAGACTTCATAACAGTCCACACACCCCTGACACCGACAACAAAAAACCTCATAAGCGAAAAAGAATTCAAGCTGATGAAACCAGGCGCAAGGATAATCAACTGCGCAAGAGGCGGCATCATAAACGAGCAGGCGCTCATAGACGCCATAAAAAAAGGCATCATCAAAGGCGCAGCACTCGACGTCTACGAACATGAGCCGCCCATCGAAAGCGAACTCCTCACACTCGACAGCATCATCACCACCCCCCACCTCGGCGCATCAACACTCGAAGCCCAGACAAACGTCTCAACAGACGTGGCAGAACAGATAATAGAATACCACAGGACCGGCCGCATCATAAACGCAATCAACATGCCCCAGATCAACCCGGAGACACTGGCAAAGACAGCACCATACCTAAGGCTCGCAGAACAGATTGCATCCTTAACAGCCCAGATCCCGAACGGCCACATCACAAGCGTAGAGATAACATACATAGGCGAGATTGCGGCACTGGACACAAGACAGATAACAATGTCCGCCATAAAAGGCCTCCTTCAACCCATATGCGGCTCCACAGTCAACTACATAAACGCACCCTACATAGCAAAAGAGCGAAAGATCGAGATCAAAGAATCAAAAATAGAGACCTCAAAAGACTACACGAGCCAGATAACGATAACCACATCGACAAACCAGAAAAAAAGCATCGAAACCACAGGCATCCTCCTACACAACACACCACGCATCATAAAAATAAACCAATTCGAAATAGACATGGAACCCAGCGGCAACATCCTTCTGATAAACCACAAAGACATACCAGGCACAGTAGGCGCCGTCACAACAGCGCTCGGAAAGAACAACATAAACATCGCACGGATGAGTGTCGGCCGCACATCCCCCGGCCAGTCAGCCATAATGGCCATAAACATCGACCAACCGACACCAAAAGAAGTCATAGAAGAACTGAACCATCTGAAAAACGTCAACAATGCAACATTCATAAAAATATAAAAAGATCAGACATATAGATATAAAATATAAAAAACTGCAAATACACTAATATCATTCTAAACATTTCGCGCATTTTATTAGTCAGGCATATACAAGGTGTTCCCATGAAAAAAACAAATACCAGAAAAAAAACAGAAACGAAACAAAAAAACATAAAGAAAAAAGAACCTGCACCAAAAAAATCAATCCATGAACAAAAAGCCAGAGATATGAACATGGCAAAAAAAGAACCAACAGACAAAAAAAATAATGATGAAATAAAAATAACCCCCTCGCTGATAGCAACAGTAATAATAATAGCATTGGTCGGACTCTACCTATACGACAACACAGGGACACAAGATCCAAAAGGCGATTATACCGTTAAAAAAGGAGACACAGTATACCTCAAATTCACGCAGAAACTCGAAAACGGCACAATACTGGACACAAACTACGAAGATATAGCAAAAGAAATAGGAATCACAAGAGACAAATACCCGCCACTGATATTCATAGTCGGCAAAGGCATGGCGCCGCCAGGCCTCGAAAACGGGGTCTTGGGAATGAAATCAGGCGAAAAAAAGACAATCACATTAGCCCCAAAAGACGCATACGGTGAATACAAGACAACCCTGGTGGGAACTGCAGAAAGAATCCAAAAACAACCAAGAAACATAACGGTCTTGAACTACGAAAGCCTGACAAGCGACAAATTCAAGGAAGTATTCAAAAAAAGAGTCGCGATACTGGGCGATGACGTATCAACAGACGCAATCCCATGGAAATACACGATAACAGACATAAAACCAGATAATATCACAGTAAAAGCTAAAATAAAAGTCGGGGAGGCATATAAACTGCCAGACACACCATACTGGAACTCGACAGCAATCGAAGTTAAAGACGAAGAGACAACATTCCGCCAGGATCCAGAAGTCGGCCTGACAGTCCCGACACAACTCGGCAACGCCACAGCCACAACATCACAAGACGCAATAATACTGACAATAAATCCAGACATAGGAGATATATACGTCCTCAACGGCATACCGGCAAAAGTGACTGAAGTGAACGAATACAACATCGTTCTTGACGCCAATCACCCTCTCGCAGGAAAGACAATCGTATTTGACATAGAGCTACTGCAAAGAGTAAAAGCCACCGAAAACACAACAAATAATTAAACAGAAAGTATAGTGAATAATCAAATATCCATCTCTTCAATAGTCATCTCAGCGATGCTTTTGGGCTTGTCCTTATTTTCAGAACCAGGCATTTCATCATGACCGACCTTGAACGCATTTTCATCGACAATCTCGAACTTCCCTCTGAAATCCATGATAAGCTTATCCATCCGGATATGCACTTTCTCAAGTTCCTTGACAACTTCCTCTTCTTCCTCTTTAAGCCTGCCAGCATAAGTATAAGGCTTAGCAGCCTTATTGAAATCACTAAGTTGAACCGTCTTATCAGAAAATTCTGCCATATCCTGCGCAACAATATTAGTCAGATCACCAAGAAACTGGTTAGTCGCCATCTTCACCTTGGAAGAAATCATCTTGTCCTTGATTTCCTTCCTGAGCTGTCTTGTTATTCTAGCCGTCGGATAAGGAAACCTGTCATCTTCTTTTGCCATAGTATCAACCTGACAATAATTAGTCACACAATTTTATATACTTTCAGCAGCGTGAATAACCCGCCCATAAATGGGCGGGCGTCTCGACATTGGTTAAATTGATTCATGACGCAAACTCGAGCAACGAATGTTGCTTGCTGTTTTTCTCCTCATCCCAATGTTTTTTCTGCGACTCTTTGACATAATGTCCTACAGTACCACTATTAACCGCACCCACCGTCCTATAAAAGTAGCCACTTGTCCAGAATTTTTTGCCATACAAGTCCTTTTTGAAAAGGTTCCAGTGATTCTTTCTCATCATACGCGAAGAAAAACCTTTCAGGATATTGGCAACCTTCACA
>JBDRKP010000085.1:0-14060 GCA_043813875.1 archaeon
CTTGGCGAGGCAGGCCTCATAAACCTCTCATTCTTCGCAGCATACGGCCTGATATCCCTTCCCGCCGGCCTCCTTGCCCACAGGTACGGCAACAAGCCGGTCTTCGCGCTCGGCATACTATTGATGACCATCGGCGCCCTCTTCTTCGGCCTTGTCCGGACATTCACCCTCCTCCTTCCCATGCTTCTAATAGCCGGCATCGGCGTCACATTCATCCAGGTCGCGGCAAACCCGCTGGCACAATACACCGGCCCGAAAAAAGACTACGCAAGAAACCTCAACATCATCCACTCCCTCTTCGGCTTCGGGTCGCTCATCGCACCCATAATCGTGATAAAGATGGTCTCATCCGGCATGAGTTGGCGCTATTTCTATTATCTGCTAGTCGCCCTCTCATTGATACTCCTCTACAGCGCATTGAAGATAAAAGTCCCCGCCCACATCCGCGACGGATTCAGCGCAAAATCAATAATAAGCCACTTCAAAAACACATCAGTGATAACATCATTCATAGCCCTTTTCTTCTACGTCGGCATAGAGGCCGGCCTTGCAGTCTGGCTCATCACATACCTTGAGACAATAAAAGGCATAGACCCGTCCACCGGCGTCTATTTCCTCTCATTGTTCTGGCTCCTGCTCGCAGTCGGCCGTCTTGGCGGCAGCCACCTCCTAAAAGAGCACTGCCCAAAGACCATAATCACCACATTCACGCTCCTTGGCGCAATCTCGCTCGCCCTCGGTCTATACGGCAGCGCTGCCATGTCGATGGTCTTCCTTCCCCTCATCGGCCTGTTCTACTCAGTCATGTTCCCGACCATCTATTCCGTCGCCATAGAAAACGAACCTCATGCCCACAGCGTGATATCCGGCATACTCTTCACAGCAGTCATCGGCGGCGCGATAATCCCATACCTGATAGGCATTGCAGGCGACAGGTACGGCCTCACAGCAGGATTGAGCATAATATTTCTCGGATTCCTGATAATATTATTGAAAGGCCTCACGATAAAGAGCGCCCATGTCTGCCTCGAAGACGCCGGCGCCGAAGAGATATGAGATATCCCGCGTCATTCAGTCCACTTTCAATGCTTTTAGCTATGCACTTCCTTCTAGATATTTGATTTACGATATCTTTCATGACTTGAAATCGCTCTTATCGCCAAGACCCATCAAAGCCGAAACTATCCGTTATATATATCCGTAAATACAAATATCACTAAGATAGCCATGACCAAAAAAGCCGCAATAACTGCATACCCTGAATTGATAATGATTATCTTCGCACTCGCGCTTGGCATCATGCTATTCAGCATCGCGAACAATTACGGTCCAAAAAACCAGTTCACAGACACGCATATCGAGGGGGATCCGGATTTCATTTCGGAGAAACTAGCCGTCCTTGCAGAAGAATGCTGGAAACGTAACAAAAAAGGCAAAGCCCCTGAAAGCGACGTCTGTTTTACATTGGAAGTGGACTCCGACGGGATCTTCAACGAATCCCTTCTAAACCACTATCTGGACTGCGAATATTTAGACAACAATTATCTTGACAGGGAACTGGAACCCTACGATGACTGTGGAAAAGAAAACGACCTTTACTGGGAGGTCTACAATACCCATTGCACAGTCATAATATCGTATTCTGCATCAAGACGTCGCATCGAGATAAAAGAAGAGAACGCGCCCTGCATCGAAGGCTGCTGTATCACCAAATGCACCGAACTCTACGATGATCTGGTAAAAGATTGCGATGACGCGCGCACCAGATGCACCGACGGAGACCCTGCTATCTTCTACAGTCATTGCAAGACAACCGCCGATACCCTCCTTGACGGCTGCAAAGATAATTGTTATGTGTGATACAAAATAGAGTCTCAGGGTTTAGATATAATATAGAGATGAATGAAACATGGAAAAAGACGCAGTTCATATGAAAGGAAATGATATAAGAACAGCACGCTCAGCCACAAGCATTGATTTTGACTTGACTCATCGATTTAAATGGGGGGTGTTATTATGAAGAGACATTTGTTAGTTTTACTGTTCGTAGTTGTTTGTTGTTTGTCTGTAAAAGCAAGCGTAAGTGACGCAGCACCACAAAGTTTAGTGGTATTTGCTGACAATGGCGTTAGCGAACCATTCTATTGGTTAACCCGTCCCTCAGCGGTTTACTACAATGGTAAAACATATGTTGTGTGGCAAGGAAATAACTTAGACCCCTACATAACTTATTATGATCACACAACTAAGACATGGGCTCCAGCCGAATGGGTTGGTGATAGCCCATTAGTTGATGACGGCCATGGGGCTCCATCCCTCCAAATAGATAACAGCGGTTATATATATGTTTTCTACGGCTCACACTTGAACAACCAGAAATGGGCTAAGTCAACCAGTCCGGAAAGTATCAGTAATTTCATAGTTCAGCCAGATATTGTAGGTGAATATACATATCCTAAACCAATCAAGGCGGGTAATTCCATGTATTTGTTTCTCAGAGTCCACCCCTACGAGAGTTATCGAATATGGACTGGAACTTCCTGGGGGCCGGCAAATAATATTATTGCGGCCGGGCCACCTACCACGGATTTCGTTTATACTGGATTTATGGAATATAATAATAATAAGATTCATATGACGTGGTCCTATACGTACACTGCTTATGGCAATAGGCATAATGTTTTTTATGCATACCTTGACTTGGCTAATTCTCACATGTATTCGGCAAACGGCGTTGATCTGGGAACCACGATAACAACTGCGGAAGCAGAGACATATTGCATGGTTCGGAATACCGGGTCAAGTCAGACTACAACCCCCGCATTGCATATCGACTCAAACGGGAATCCCTGGATAATGTATGTTGAAGGCTCTGATCCTACCTTTAGATTCTATCACACGCGATGGACCGGTTCTGCATGGACTGATCCGGTGTCTATAACAACGACAGATTATGTATATAATTACGAGGATTTTAAAATTAATTCTGTTACAGATGTAACTGCATATCTAAACACAGCAGGGCTAAGTGGCGGCGGCGGCGACATCGAGCAATGGCACTGGGACGGTTCCGCCTGGTCAAAAGTTTCTACGATATTATCAGAATCAGCGTCCGGCAAACCACTTGGTGATCCTAATATTCCCTATAATGCCAACGGGGTGGACCTGGTTTTCAATCAATACCTGGATGACCTCTTCACCGACAATACCTTAAAAATTTATGCATATATGGATGATACACCAACCGTCCCGTCAAAACCCCGATGCACCTTATATGATAAATGGAAAGCGATATGCGAATTCAGCTATATCACCTGCATTGCCCGGAACAATCCTCAATCCTACTGCCTTGAAAGAAAAGGAACCTGCGAACAGGAAATAGACGCCCTGAGCGATGACTGGCTCACGATCTGCGACAATGATTGCTCGGAAACAGTGTCATAATCATTATGTTCCGGCTTATAACCCGTCCTTTATTCACCTAAGAAGAGCTTTCACTTGACCTCCATCGAAGCCAATAGCCGAAATATATATATCCGTCAATACAAATATCACTAAGATAGCCATGACCAAGAAAGCCGCAATAACCGCATACCCCGAACTGATAATGATGATCTTCGCACTTGCGCTAGGCATCATGCTATTCAGCATCGCGAACAATTACGGTGCAAAGAACCATTTCACAGACACGCAAATCGCAGGGGAACCCGATTATGTAACAGAGAAGCTGGCCGTCCTTGCCGAAGAATGCTGGAAACGCAACAAAAAAGGCACATCCCCCGACAGCGACGTCTGTTTTACCCTCGACGTGGACTCCGACGGGATCTTCAACGAATCTCTTCTAAACCAGCATCTAGACTGCGAATATCTAAAGAACAATCATCTGGACCAGGAACTGGAACCCTACGATGACTGTGGAAAAGAAAACGACCTTTATTGGGAGGTCTACAATACCCGCTCCACAATCACGATATCATATTCTGCATCAAGACGTCGCATCGAGATAAAAGAAGAGAACGCGCCCTGCATCGAAGGCTGCTGTATCACCAAATGCACCGAACTCTACGATGATCTGTTAAAAGATTGCGATGACGCGCGCTCCAGATGCACAGATGGAACCCCTGACACTCATTTCAGTCTTTGCAAAGCGACGGCAGACTCACTTTTTGCAGACTGCAAAGATAATTGTTATCCTTGATACAAAATAGAGTCTCAGGATTTAGATATAATTATAGAGATGAATGAAACATGGAAAAAGACGCAGTTCATATGAACGGAAATGATATCAGAACGGCAAGCTCCGCCACAAGCATTGATTTTGACGGGACTCTTCGATCTAAATGGGGGGTGTTATGATGAAGAGAGTTTTGTTAGTTTTACTGTTCGTAGTTGTTTGTTGTTTGTCTGTAAAAGTAAGCGTAAGTGATGCAGCACCACAAAGTTTAGTGATATTTGCTAACAATGGCCTTAGCGAACCATTCTATTGGTTAACCCGTCCCGCGGCGGTTTACTACAATAGTAAAACCTATGTTGTGTGGCATGGAGCTGGCTACGATCCCCATATTACCTATTATGATCACGCAACTAAGACCTGGACTCAAGTCAAATGGGTTGCTGATAACCCAATGGTCGATAACGGTCATGGGGCTCCATCTATGGCAATAGATAGCAGCGGTTATATTCATGTTTTCTATGGAGCCACCATTGCCGGCGGGTTCCCCCTGAAACATGCCATCTCAAATAGTCCGGAAAGTATCAGTGCATTCACTGTTAAGCCAAATATTGGCATGTACAATTATCCCAAACCAATCAATATAGGAAATTCCTTGTATCTGTTTGCAATGGGACCATCAGATCCGGCATATCTGAGTTATCTAATCTGGAATGGAGCTTCCTGGGAGTCGACACATGACCCCATTATTAAGGCAAGATCAGGTGCCAGTACTTATGTTGGATTTATGGAATATAACAATAACAAGGTTCACGTGACTTGGTGCTATACTTATAATGAGGGAAGACGGAATGTGTTTTATGCATACCTTGACTTAACTGATATGAATATGTATTCAATAACTGGTAGGAATTTAGGAACCACGATAGACGCGACAGAAGCGGAAACCTATTGCATGGCTCGGAATACTGGAGCAGATCAGAGTAACACCGCATCAATGCATTTTGACTCAAACGGGTATCCCTGGATAATTTATCTTGAAGGCACTGATACTACGTGGAGGTTCTATCACACGCGATGGGACGGTTCTGCGTGGACTGCTCCGGCGTATATAACATCAACGGACGATAGGTTTAATTACGAGGATTTTAAAATTAATTCTGTTACTGATGTAACTGCATATCTAACCACATCAGGGGCAGCTGGTCCTGGAGGAGATATAGAGCAATGGCACTGGAACGGTATAGTATGGTCAAAAATTTCTACGATATTATCAGAATCAACGTCCGGTAAGCCTCTTGGTGGTGCTAATATTCCCTATGATTCCCACGGGATAGACGTGATTTTTAGTCAATTTCTGGATGACATCTTTACCGACAGTACATTAAAACTTTATGCATATATGAGTGACACACCACTAGATGATACTCCGCCCACCCCGTCAAACCCCACGTGCACCTTATATGACAAATGGAAAGCGATATGTGAATTCAGCTATATTACCTGCATCTCTCAGAACTACCCTAAAGACTACTGCCTTGAAAGAAAAGAAGCATGCGAAAACAAAATCAGCACTCTTAACGACAACTGGCTCACCAGCTGTGATAACGATTGCTCGGAGACATTGTCATAGGGTCATATTCTCGAAAAATGTCAGAAATGTGTGAGGCCTCCGCTAGTTTTCACTTGAAATTTCGGCTCTCAATCGCCTTTATCTTGTCCACGCGCTTCTTATGCCTCTCCCCATCCGGCCTCGGCCCGTCGAACTCGGTCCTAAGGAACGCTTCAACTATCTTTTTCGCAAGCCTCTCGCCAGTATACTTCGCCCCCAAGGCAAGCACATTGGCATCATTATGCCTGCGCGTCATGACAGCAGAATCCACATCACGGCAAAGCGCAGCCCTGACACCCTTCACCTTGTTCGCGGCAATGGAGATGCCGATACCCGTCGTGCAGATGACAATCCCGCGCTCGCACTCGCCCGACGCCACGCAATTTGCCACAGCCTCCCCGGAATCAGGATAATCGCACGATTCCAAAGAACTGGTACCGAAATCCTTGCAGGCGTACTCAAGCAGAGCAAGCTGTGCCTTGACCTTCTCCTTGAGCTCATACCCTCCGTGGTCCGAACCAATCCCAATCATAGAATCACTGATTAACTCTATCTGTAATGCACTTTAAATATTTTCCTTAAAAAACACAGATAAGACTCATGACTCAAGAATCTCTTCCCTCAATTCTTCCAGATAGCGCCACTTATTATTGATTATCTTCTCCCATTTTTGGATCTGGATAAAATCATTGTAAGGCCCACTTTCGTCCCTGATATTATTATACAATTTTTGGACTTCGCCCAGATCCTTGTCTATCCCTTTTTCCACGATAGCGTAAGAACCGCTCGTGATTGGTATAAGGCCTAATGACTTATAGAATGTTATTTTTTCATCCAGATATGCATCCAGATTTTTCAATCTTTCTGTAAGGATAACAACATCATTTACGGTTTTCATATCATATTCCATCTTTTTTATAACTACAGAATAGATTTATATACATTTCGATTGTTATGACTGAAAAGTTATCATTTTATCTTTACACGCCTGATGTCTTCCATGCCACAATTCATGCAAAAATCCTTGATCATCTGAAAAAATCCCTCACAACCATAACAATCCCAGGCACGATCAGAAGGAGCGGCCACAGCTTCGAAAAAGCGTCATCAACAAGCCCTGTATTCTGCAAAAGGAATATGAACCCTATGACAATCAGGATATACGGGAACACGCTGAACCTTCGCTCGCACCGCACCTCGTCTTTGCTCATAACGATCAGCTTATCTCCTGCACGACTCCGCCGCTCGATTCAGCTCTCTCCACCTGCTTTGGGCTCCCCTTGTACTGCACTTTTCCCGCGCTCGACGCCCCTGCCTTGAGTTTCTCCGATACACGCACCTGCACGACCCCTGCGCTGCTCGCCTCCGCCTCCGCATCTTTGGAAAAAAGCTCCATAGCATTCACAATTCCCGAACTGCTGGCAGTCGCATCAATAAGATCCGCGCTGCCGCTCACAGTGATCTTTCCCGCGCTCGACGCCCCTGCCTTCACCGTGCTCGCATCGACATCCACATCTATATCCCCCGACGAACTAGCCTCAAGCTCGATCTCATCAGCCGTAATCTCAGACTCGCCGGTGACCTTCGCAGCCGAACTCGCAGTCAGCCTGTCGACATCCTGGAAAGTCACATACACATTAACCGGCCTCGCATCCCTGACGCATGAATCCAGATAGATTTCAAGCTTCCCTCCCGCTGCCACGGTCTTCACAGAACCGATGATATTGTCATCAGCCTCGACCCTTGCGCGCGCCTCAGCACCCTTCGAAAGATACACATTCACGCCGCTGCTCGCAGACACGCTCCTGAAATCGACAAGCTCCCGGGTAACAGACGTGGCATTTCCTGAGCCGGAGATGCAGTGCATACCCGGAAACCAGAGATTTCCATGCATATTTATAGGCCCTATCTGTCCTATGCCGTATATCACTCCAAGCACGAAAGTGAGCGCAAGGATAGCGATCCCTGCATCCCTCTGTCTGGACATTATCGCGATACCCGCAAGTACAAGCCCCGCCGGCCACCATACCGCAAAATATTCTAAGATCGATATATCCACAAATCCTATATTCCTCAAAAGAAATATCAGCCCGATAGCCACAAGGACGACGCCAAAGAATGCAGAAGATCTTCCAGATCTCATATCATCGCCTCGAAATCATATAGATGCCCATGGCAATGACAAGCACAGGCCACATATAATCCCACCTGAACCAGGGGACGAAGTTCTTGAGCAGGAAAACGACCCCAAGAGCAATCAATATCCCTCCGAAAAGCAGGTTCCCGTCAGTTCGGCTCTTTTGCGCCTCTGCGGGCTTTTTCTCACCCCTTGGCGATTCAGGTATTATTATCATCGCGATGATATAGAACAATATGAATCCTCCCGGCTGAGCGATAAGCATCAGCACCCCGATTATCCTGACAAGCGTTGCATCGACACCGAAATACTCGGCGATTCCACCAAGCACCCCGTCGACGATCTTATCGTCCCTCGACTTGTAGAGCCTGCGCTCGCGGATATTTTCATGCTTCTCGGAAGTGGTCTTCTTCTCATCCTGCTTCTTTTTGCTCATTCCATCAGTCTCTAAATAACTGCCTTGATATCTATATTGAATCACGATTTATATAAATCTGTCTTGTGCCTGGAATAACCCGTTTACAGTCATGAAATAAAAAAAGAATACGGCAACCGGGATTTTCTGCCGAAGTCCAAAACAGCTCAGACATTCGTAAATCGAACCCGGGACTCAGGCTATTTCCAACCGTTAATCAGTATTTAAGCAGGTGCCCACACCTTCGGTGTGGTCGCCCTAAGCGCCAGCCGATTATGCGGCTGTGGGAAGCCCGTATCATACCCCTAGACCATTGCCGTATCTAAAGCAAAAATCTATTCAATAAATGTCATTATACATTAAAATATCTTGCGCAGAGAGAAAACCAGATACCAGCAAAAAATGATATATTTATAAAAAAGAAGCTACAATATTGTCAAGATTCAGGAAAAGATTATTCTTAACGGGTGATATCATGGATAAACTAACAGAAGTGATTGAATTCATACAAGAGCTTGCAGAGGATCGCAGGGTTCCAAGGAACATCCGTGCATTAATAGAGGAAGCATCGACCTCATTGAAAGACGAGAAACAAGACATGGTCGTAAAACTCAGCACAGCGATAAGCCTTCTTGACGAATCAAGCAATGATCCAAACATTCCAAGCCATACACGTACCCAGATATGGAATATCGTCAGCATGCTCGAATCGCTTCAATCAGAAGCCGAGTAAGGCATAATAAGTTTTTAAATATTGTGCGCCAATATACCATATATTTATATATGTGCTCTGACAATTAACCAGCAACACATAATAATACAACAGCAAGGTGATAACATGCCTATTAAAGGATTTTTAGAAAGAATGAAAGGTTCAAGCGAAGAAAAAGAAGATCAAGGTATAGATTATATTGAACTTGAATCAAGTGATGCTCAAAATGACGGTAAATTACAGATAAGGATCGAGTCATTGTCAGAATTTGCGGACACAGAACGCATACAAAGCGAATTAAGAGACGGTAACATCGTCTGGGTAAAGATAAAATCCCTAAAAGAAAAAGACATGGCCGAGCTGAAAAGATCCGTCGACAGGCTAAGAAAGACATGCGTCGCAGTCAACGGCGACATCGCTGGAATCGACGAAGACTTCCTCATCCTCACACCCGAGAACGTAAGAATCCATAGAGGCTGAATTAAAAAAATTTTTTATTGTGTATAAAGTATATGCTGACAATAAAAAAGCTTGAAATGCTCCAATAGCATCGAAATTTCATGATTTTTATTTAAACAACTCGGGTTGCCCTAACAGCCCACATTCCCCATTTTTAATGTTATCTATTTTATTATTACACCTAGTATTCATAAGATTCTGTTATAAAAAAATTTAAAATTAAATCAATAGCAATACCGCTTATTTTAAGACAACACTTAGAAATCAAAAAAGAAATTCTTACTTCTTCTCAGCTTTTTCAACAAGAACCGCATCGATAGTACCGTTCTGCCCCGGCCTGCTCGTTACTTTGCAGGCACCGATATCCGTCTTGATTAATGCGCCTTTTGTGATAATCTTCTGCCTGATAAAATGCGGGTTAGCCTTGTTTTCAATCACATCAAGAATCTTGGCCTTTTTAACAGTCTTTGATTCTTTATCAAGAACATTAGCCATATCCGTAGACCTTAATTTAAGCTTATAGCTCCCGCCAAATACCTTTACCTGCTTGATTTTCTTCGGCCCGATAACCGTCTTTGTAGGTTCGCCACCAGCTTCAAAGCTTTTGCTCTTCCTATACGTGGTATGCAATCCGCCAGTCGGTTTTCTGTTTGAATTTTTATGCCATACAGCCATTATAAATCACCTATCGGCTATTTATCCGACACCAACTTTTATAAAACTAACTCATAATCATATACTAATCATGAAGTGAGTTCATTAAATATTTATATATTTCCTATCCGATAAATGTTAATGATTCATAATTGGCTTCATAATTAATAGTAGCATTGGAGGAGATTAAATGGAAACAAGACCACTAGACGTCTTAAACAACGGACGAGGAAAACGTATAGTCCTTATCCTAAAAAACAGCGGAGAGATTACCGGTGTCTTGCAGGCATTTGATATTCATCTAAATATATGGCTTACAGATGCAGAAGTATCAGAAGAGAACGTAACAAAAAAGTACGGGAAACTTCTTGTTAGAGGAGACAACATTGTCTATGCATCACCACAGTAAGATATAAACAGGAAATAAAATGATCCTGACGAGGAGAACAAAATGACAGACGGAAAACCATCCTTTGGAAAAAGGAACAAAAGAAGCCATTCGATATGTCGGCGATGCGGCAAACATGCGATGCATATCGCAAAGAAGATCTGCGCATCCTGTGGTTTCGGCAACAGCAAACGCATAAGGAAATACAGTTGGCAGACAAAGACTGGACTCTCAGCACCCACAAGAAAATAATTCTTTTTATATTAGCCTGCAAAGCAGCAGCAATAAAACACTGATAACCATACAGCCATAAACTCCTATATAAACACCTGCGATCGTGGTCTAGTGGTATGACTTTGGCCTTCCAAGCCAATAGCCCGGGTTCGATTCCCGGCGATCGCACCAGTTCTTAAAAAAATAATCTACGTCAATAGCCGAACATTCGTCATTTCATCCGGAAACAAATATAAATGGCCTCAATAATCATATATATTAGGACTTTGTGACCCACACAAAATCCCAAGTTTAGGAGGTGTTTAGATAGACATCCTAAACAAAAAACAAACAAGGAGTCCCGGATAGCGAATAGATGTTCGCGGAACAAATCCGCTAAAGCAAAAGACATTTGGCTTCAACCTGTCCGGGCCCGAGTTTCTAGAAAAAATCTGCTTCTTCTCTTCAAGACTAATATCTATAAACTATATAAACAACGTCAGATATACTTCTATTAGTCTGTAATTCCACAATATGTGAAAGAATTATCAGATAGGGTAGACTGCATAAATCCGCTGATGTTAGGAATGATTATGCGGTTAAACAACACAGGAAACGCAATCATATTACTTATTCTGATAAACAGGAAAAAGGAAGTGTTTAGATGAAATTTTATGCAATCGGCGGCTACAACGAAGTAGGCAAAAACATGAGCGCAGTCGAAGTCGGCAACGAAGTCGTCATCCTCGACATGGGCGTCTACATGGACAAGATAATAACCCTCGAAGAAGAAGACCGTAAAGTCAGCACAAAAGAGATGATACAGACCGGCGCTCTCCCCAACGACTACATGCTCAAAAACAAAAACGTCGTCGCGATAGTCCTCTCGCACGGTCACCTCGACCACGTCGCAGCGGTCCCGCGCATGGCAGAGCGATACAAATGCCCGATAATCGCAACCCCCTACGCATGTGAGATCCTGAAGAACCTGTTGAAAGACGCCGGCGTAGGCTACATGACAAAAAGCCTCTTCCCCCTCGCCAGCGGCGAAACAGCATCAATCTCCGCGAACTTCGAAGTGGAATTCATCCACATGACGCACAGCATCCCTCACACCGCGCTCATAGCCCTCCACACAAAAGAAGGCATCGTAGCCTACCTCAACGACTACAAGCTCGACAACAACCCGACACTGGGCGAAAAGCCCGACTACAGGCGCATAAAGCAGCTCGGCAAACAAGGCGTGAAAGTATTGGTCTCAGAATGCGTACGCGTAGCCGACGAGGCGCGAACCCCCCCCGAATACGTAGCCAAAGTCCTCGTAAACGATGCCATCGAGCGCGCCTATGAAGAAAAGACCGCCGTATTCGTCACGACCTTCGCATCGCATGTAGCAAGAATCAACTCCATAATCGAAGCGAACAACAACGAAAGAGAAATAATAATGCTTGGCCGGGCCCTCGGCAACTATCTTATACCCGCAAGCAACCTCAATCTCATTGACCTCGACGGCATAAAGATCTACAACAGGCAGAAAACCATCGCAAAAGCACTTTCATCATTCAACTCCCACCCCGAGAAATATCTCGTGATCGCCACCGGCAACCAGGGCGAGCCCAACTCCGTCCTATCGCGGATGTCAAAAAAAGAATACGAATTCAGGTTCAGGAAAGAAGACCAGGTCATCTTTTCATCCGAAGTCATCCCCAACCCATTGAACGAATCCAACCGATACACCTTGGAACAGAACCTGCGCGAGCAGGGAGTAAGGATGCTCCACCACGTCCACGTCTCAGGCCACGCAAGAAGAGAAGACCACCGCGACATGCTTCGCATGCTCAGCCCCGAATATGTGTTCCCTAACCACGGGGAGACCGAGCGTCTTGCAAGCTACGCATCGCTCGCCATGGACGAAGGCTATCGTATCGGCGACACAGTAAGGATATTATACAACGGCGCAGTAGTCGACCTGTGATTTATGTGTTGTTGGGTAAAGCTGCTCAAGACATAACAAAAATCATAACAAGTGACCTAAAGCGAAGCTTTATGGTCGCTCTGATGATCAACCTTTCAGAAGGTTGTGCTCAAGCTTTCTAAAAGCTTGGATGTGATGAAAAAATGAAACAGAAAATATACCTGATATGCCTTGCATTGCTCACCATCCTCATAATCCCATCTCTGTCAGATTCAGCACCCACGCAGACATCAACAAGTTGGCAGGACAATTTCACCGATATATTTGGTATCCCCGACGACTCAGGGACATCAGCATATGACAACATAACATTCAGCGGCGGATACGCCGAGCTGGACAGGTACAGCGGCATACCGTGGTGGGATGCGAACTGGAAATACATGAAAATCATTGACATCTCATATCAGTCATCCGGATCTCCTTCACTACCCGTGCCATCTCCCTCTGGATCAGACACAAGCTTGGTCGGATACTGGCACTTTGCAGAAGGCAGTGGCCCCACAGCAAAAGACGGCTCAGGCAACGGAAACGACGGGACACTCAAAGGCGGGGCATCATTTACTGCTGGCGGCAAATACGGTCCGGGCATTAATTTAGACGGAAATGACGATTACGTAAACGTCCCTGACGACCCGTCGATATCCGGATTATCAGCAGTTACAGTGGCGGCATGGATCAAGGTAAGTTCCTGGCCAGCTCCTGGCTCCTGCACAGGCCACCTTCCTTTAGTCTGTTACAAGTTTATTATTGATAAGAGCAACTGGAATGAAACAAGAGAATACAGGATGCGTTATGAGGAACTAAGCAATTCTATCCACTGGCACGTCAGCTCAGACGGTAGTGATCCGGGCGCAATTGAAGCCGTGATACCGACATCCTCAATCTCGGTAGGCGGATGGCACTATCTGGTAGGGACATGGTCAAACGTGACCGGGAATCTTTCAATATATCTTGATGGCATTCTATATGATTCCGACACATACAATGCTGCAGGATTATATGACGGAACCGCCAACCTGTCGATCGGCAGTTCCGGGAATAATGGCTCTTATGGAACCAAAGATGATTTCAACGGCACAATCGACGAAGTCCGCATCTGGAACAGGGCACTCACCCCCGAAGAGATACTGTCCAATTACGAAGAAGATTTAGACAGCAATCTTGTTGGCTCATGGCATCTTTCCGAAAACGTAGGCGTGACAGCACAGGACAGTTCAGCCAATAACAATGAAGGTACACTGAAGAACGGGACAGCGACATGTTTCAATACCTACTGTCCTACATGGACAACAGGAAAAATAGGCACTGCAATCCATTTTGACGG
>JBDRKP010000086.1:0-16880 GCA_043813875.1 archaeon
CTTTCTAAGGATGAACAATATACGCAATATTGTAGTGAACTCGATGAACTTGCGAAACGATTTGACGATATCGTCTCAGGGATGCCAAAAGAGATAACCGTGAACGGCGGCCATGTAAAAATTGGCGACATTAATAAAACAGGTCTCGGCCCTGATAGCATCTACACAACATTGCGTACGGAGTTTGAGCTACCGTACTCTTTCAATGATTATGAAAAAATCTCTGATTTGATAAATGCAGGATTTTCTGAAAATAATATACAACGAATTAAACTGGATTTTAGTGATATAAACATAACTATCGGTGTAGAAAGACCTTACTCGCATGAAAAATCAAGGTATACAATCATCTTAGATAGCCCGAATAATTTTGATGAAAATGAAGTTAATGAGACATTTCTAAATATATTTCATAAAAATACAAATGAAATAAACGTGTAATGAATCGTGACACATCCTAAACGTTTTCTAGAACAGAAGAAAGGCCAGTGTTGCTGTTCCGGCGAATGTGAAGCTGAATATGATGCGCATGAAGAGGCCTGAAAACATAAGGATTGCGCCGAGCGTCAGGACACGGCCTAGTGCTATTGATATCTCTCTTACCACTATGAATTCGTCGGGGTTTTCGCGGTTTGCAGTATCAAAGCTTGCTGCCGTGAAGGGGACGTCTATCAGGACTGTGAAGAGGCCTGCAAGAAAGCTGTATATGTAGAATTCAGAGGCGCTGGTCGCGTAGATGCGGGCGAACCAGAGGAGCGCAAGAAGAAGAGCGCCTTTTTTTATGAGTGATGTCTTGCCTTTCTTGTCGCTTTTTCTTGCTGTGTAATAGGTGAATGCAAGGACGCCCACGCCGGTGAGTGTCTGTGAGAATCCGGTGCCTGTAGCGCTGCCCGAGAGGCCCCAGTAGATGAAAAGCGGCCAGAATATGGCGCCGGCGATGAATCTTGGGCCGGTCAATATGAAATATGTGGCGTATTTGATATAGTTTTTGTTGTTAATCATTTTCCTGAATGAGTAATTTATGTGGGGTTTTGTTTCAGGTGTCATGAAAAGCGGTAGCATGGAGAGGATTATGAATGCAATGGCTGTGAGAAACAAGGCAGGAAAGCCATAGAGAAGGGTTATGAATCCGCCTATGGTAGGGCCAATGAGGGATGCGATCTGGGGCAAGGAGATGTAGTTTCCTGACTGAGTACCCCTGTGAAGCTTGTCGCTGTGCCTTGCGAACATCGAATTTATCGATACCCAGTAGAGCGATGAGCCGAATCCGCCCAGCGCAGATATTATCAGCGGTGATATCGTGAGTGTGGTTATGTTGTGGAGACCGAGAAGAAAGATTATCAGGAATGGTGTCCTCAGGATTATCATGTGCTTGAGGCCGAACCGGTTCGCAAGGAGTGCGGATAGGGGCGCAAAAAGGCCGAGGCAGCCGTAATATACGATGAAATAGATGATGACGTAATCAAGCGAATAGCCTAAGGAAAGGAGGTATATAGGTATGAAGACGGCAATGAGGGATATCGCAAAGCTCTGGAGGGAAAGGTTGAGATAGACTTCTGAGAGTTCTTTTCTTAAGAAATGGATCCTGTGGATGTGAAGGTGTAGATGCATTCGATTTATATGGTGGACTGTTGTTTAAATATGTTGCTTTTTTGGTTTTTTTAATCAAGATCTGATATGGTCTTTTTTGTCTTTTCGATTTCGTTGTATAGTTGCTTGCAGCTACTTAACGCAACGTTGGCGCAAATGTTGTCTGGTATTCTGTCTTCCCTGCCATAGCCTTTTTTCTTAAATTTATCTAGTAAGATGTCAGATACTGATTTATTTCTGTTTATCATGTGACTAAAAGGCCTTATTGCCTTGTAGTATCTTCTGTGTGTACATTTTTTTGCAAATCTGAAGAAGCTTCTTGTATAGTCTCTTATCTCTTTGTTCTCGAAACCTTCGTAAGCGCTTGAATACTGCAATTTTTTTCGTATATGTGTATGGGGAGGTATGTGGAGAACGTTGCCTTCTACTTTGAATGGCTCTTCAAGTCCAACATCGGAAGGTATGACGTTTAGAAAGTCCTGTTGGATTCTCCTGAAAACATATTTCAATAGAACAGTACCAGCAATAACATATTTTGGATGGTTCATGTCCATTGTTCGCTGCTCTAGAGTGCCGATCTTGTTAATTCGTACTGCGTGCCAAGAAAAATCCAAAACCTTGCCATAGGTGCTTACAAGAAAAGGGTCGAGATTATTCTTTACAAAAAGTTTTTTTAATAAAGAATGTCTTTTTTTAATGACGTATATAAGGTCGCTTAAGGTTTCTTTGTAGATCGGCAGACCTGCTAATTTGGGTTGTTTGTGATACATCCCCTCGAAAGGAAATGCTCTCCCTGTTCTTTGAATCAAAACTCTTGAGTCCTTTGCAACATACTTTCCGTCAAGAAGGGGTGATGATTGAAACAGGGTTATTAAGGCAGGATCCATTGCAATAGCCAGATTATAGCTGTCAATCAATGTCTTTTTAACTTTTGAATGTATCAGTGGTTTTAAGAATCTCTTTTTTTTGTCAAATACACCTCTTGGCAATGTGTAATGATAATGAAATGCAGGAGTTTTGCCAGCCATTTTGAATTCATGCGAGCCAAAAATAATTTTTGATTGAATGTTGTACCATTTATTTTTTCTCATCTCTGCTTCAAATGTACCTGGATAAACAGATAAGGGATAAATAACAAGATCATTTTTTTCTGCAACTTCTATCATCATCTGAAAGTTGTTTAATAAGTCCATTGCTGTGTTTTGTACTTTTACTGAAGGATATGCACCTAGTTCAACCATGCTTTTTGAGCATTCTTTAACAATAGGGATCCCTTTATTGATCTTTTTGCATTCCCTTATTATAGTGTCTGCCCCGTGTACGATAAAACCATTTTTGTTTAAGGTCTGTACTTCTATTTCCAGACCAGACAAGGATCTCTTTAATGGCTTGATGTCATAGATATTATCTTTTGATGGTAGAGATTTTATTATCCTTGCTGGCATTGAGAGCGACCTCGATCCCATAATGTATGGCGATCAGATTTTAAATCAGTTTCTGTAAGCTCATCTATTGCGGGGTTGTTGCATAAGTCATTGTCAAAACAGGTTATTGATGCCGTTTTATACAAAATCTACGCAATATATAAAAACAATTGCATGAGCGTTGAATGGCAATAGTTACACAACAGCACCTATGAGGAGGGGAAATGTTTAATGATAGTTTAGAAAACAAGTTCATTTTGATTTGATTTATAGTATCTTATTATCTTTTCTGCGGTATTTTCTGCTACTGATCTTCTTAAGCTCTTCTCTTTTATTGACCACTGAATCTTGTACAAGGCGTCGCATTCCAATTGAAAAAGTATGAAGGTGAGCTGGTACATGAGAATTATGGGAAGTATCAGCATAATTCTTGTGGAGGGATTGCCATTCAGCGCCATGAGCCCTATGAGAAAGGTCATCACCACGGCAGAGATAAAATGAAATTTCATGGCATATATAATTGATTTCTATGCATTAAAATTTGAAGAACAGAGTATATAGACAAGTACATATGTATATATACAGTACATATTTAAATTATATGTATATAGATGATTATATAGGTGATATGATCAGCACAGATATAAGAAAGATCCAAAAGACAGGAGCTTCAACGTTTACAATATCTCTTCCGAAATCGTGGATCACAAAGAACAATGTAAATTCCGGAGACAAGCTGTCGATTTTTGAGGACAAGAACGGGTCTTTGAACATAAACATACATACTTCAGAGAAAGTGCTGAGCGAAAGAGAGATAGACATAGACAGATATGATGACTGCGCACTTACACGGAAGCTGCTTGCGCTATATCTTGACGGTTCCGACCGCATCAAGCTTGTCTCAAAAAGAGGATTTGACTCTTCCAAAAGAGAGGCGATACTCAAGCATATTAAAAGAACAATAGGTTTCGAGATAAGCGATGAAAGCAAAAATACGATGATATTACAGGATTTTTTCTCAAATGATTACCTATCGTTCATGAAGTCGATAAGGAGGGCATTCATAATATCAAAGTTCATGCTGAATGATGCCATGAAAACCGACAAGCAAAATCAAAAGGCTCTTGAGAGCATCATGAAGTGGGAAGAGGAGATAGACAGAATCCTGTTTCTTGTGAAGAGGCAGACCGGGCTCGCGATAATAAATTCACTTACATTAAAGCAACTTAATATCAATGCTTTAGAGTGCATGTCATACAAATATCTCATTGAACAGATTGAAGCGATAACGGACCATATTGTCGCAATAGCACAGCAGAATGTATATTCAAGAGACATGATACCAGACGAGGTATTTTCTGATATACATGAATTCTATGAAATGACTCTCGAGTATTATGAAAATGCGATGAAATGCTATCTGAAAAAGGACTTCTATGGCGCAAACAGTCTCGTCGATAAGAAAGACGAGTTCTTAGAGAAGAAGAATTCGATAAACGTCAAGGAACTTGAAAAAGAAGCCATCATCCCGGTAAATACAATCGTCTCGAATATCGCAAGCGTGGCGTCTCATGCTTTCAACATCGCCGAAGAGGCGGTGAACCGGACGGAATGATTATCTATACGCAGCGTGTTTCCAGGGTTTCCGCCAACCTGGAATGAGTTGGATTTGACACGACTTCAGCTTCTTATGTCGATTATGCCGTCTGTGTAGTCATAGTATATCACGACCATGTCTGTTGTGGCAAATTGCGCGGTGATGTTTGTCTTTGGAGGTATCTTGGGGTCGATCTTGTTTAAAATTGTTTTTACTTCAGTTACGTCAACGTCTGTAAATTCACCTTCGAAGATAAAACAGAGCATATCCTGTTTAATATCGCGGGTATTGTCCCAGCATGTCTTTATGTAGTTTGCCATCCGTTCTGAGGTGTATGTCTCATTAATGACCTCCAGCTTGGTGTGAGGGTCGACATAGGATCCTTTGAGTATGATGTTGACTGCGTCCTTTGTCCTGCCAGGGATGTCAAGATTGATTCCCAGAAAGTGCATCACAAGACCTATGCCGACTGACGCGAGGACTATGCCGATAAGCAGCTTTCCGATCATTTCGATAGCTAAGCCTTTTTTCATATCACTTCAACCCAATGAGCCAGGGGATTGTATTTTATTATCAGAGTTGTGCCGGATGTGATGGGATCTGCCATCTTCCAGATTGTCTTGTTACCTGTGCCGCAGGAACCAGAATAGGGAGCATTAGTTATTTCGAGCCAGTCGTTTGGGAAGGTTGAACATTTATTTAATGACTGAATGGTGTTTGTGACTTCTGATTCGTTTATAGTGCCTCCTACGCCCTTCGCGTAAATTTCGAAGCACTCGAGGTCCTTTCCATACATGCCTTCTTCTGCCATTTCCCAGCATTTGATGATGTAGTCTGCCAATAACGGGTTTGTAAGTGTTGCTACTTCCTGGCGCTCGCCTATCACGACGTCACGGCATTTATCCGGGAGTGGGCGTTCTGCAAAACCAGGCAGCGGTATGTAGCGGATTACGTTTTTGTGCAGTTTGCAGTTAAGAGATGATGCTGCATCTGATGAAAACAGCTGCATCATACCGAATAGCATTGCAAGTGCTGCAATCGCAATCATGGTCGAGAAGACTATTTTGTATATCATGAGACTCAGTTCTTATATTATTTCGGCGGTTTATATACTTTTTATATCAAGGCTTTGTGCTTAATATTTTAAGTTAATTGTTCTATTTATTTTTATGATTAAGATTGTATTTCTCGGGACGTCGTCGGGGGTGCCGACGAAGGATCGGAATCTGCCAGCGGTATTTATGATGTATAAGGATGATAGGCTGCTTTTTGATTGCGGCGAGGGGACGCAGAGGCAGCTTATGAGTTTGAAGCTCAAGTTCATGAAGATCGACCGGATTTTTATCTCTCACTGGCATGCGGATCATTTCGCGGGACTTCTTGGGCTTATCCAGACGATGTGTCTTGAGGGGCGGCGTGAGCCTCTTTATGTCTATGGACCGCAGGAGAGCCGGAAGTTTGTCGAGCAGTTGCTGACTATCGGTTATTATTTCAGGGCGTTTGAGGTCGTGGTAAAAGAGCTTAAGGAAGGGAATAAGGTCGATTGCGGGGAGTATGAAATCATCCCGTTTAAGGTGGAGCATAATATTCCTGCGCTCGGATATGTCTTCTCTGAGAAAGAGAGGATGAGCGCGAATATGGAAAAGGCGGCTAAGTTCGGGCTGTCTGAGAGCCCGATTATAGGTGACCTGAAAGACGGAAAAACGATCACATATAATGGTAAGACTGTCAAGCCGGAAGATGTGATTGAAAAGAAGGCCGGGCGGAAGGTCGTCTATACGGGTGATACGAAGTATTGCGAGAATATCGTGAAATTCTCAATGGATGCCGATGTGCTTATATGCGATTCTACTTTCTCTTCTGATTTTGTTGACAAGGCGGGAAGCTTCAAGCACAGCACTTCAAAGCAGGCGGCTGAGATCGCAAAGAAGGCGAATGTGGGTAAACTTTTTTTGACGCATATCTCGAGGCGCTACCAGGAGAACGGCTTGACTGAGGAGAAACTTGAGGAGGATGCGCGAAAAGTGTTTAAGAATGTGGCTCTTGCGCGTGATTTTATGGAGTATCGGGTGAAGTAGTGTTTTTTAGTTCTAAGTCTTTTTGTATTTTTGAAGCTGAATGAATGTATCAATACTATCTACAAGTAAATACAAACATATATAAATGTTCGTGAGAATTATTTTATCATCACTTTTGTGAGTGTGATATTATGACGCATGGAAAACGATATCCTGTGGGTGATCGAAAACCATTTGAACCTTTTAGTACCTGTATTAGTACAGGAGACCCTAACTTAGATAGACGTATTAATCAAGCAATTGGCACAAATCCTTTTTCTGAAAAAATAAACCGATACATGGTTGATTCTGACTGCAACTATGTAGTTGCCGGAGGCCCAAACGGTGGCTTTTATAAACATTTTAAACCTCGTTGATTTGAGATATTTAAGAAAAGCCTTTCCACTTCGTTTTTAAAGATATTTTGTTAATTTAGTTTTCATGGCAGATCATGACAAGGATAATACGGTTGAAGCGCGCTCACTTTTCCTCAAGCAGCATTACGGGCTTGTGGGCGCTCATTCGGCATGCAAGGTCTGTGAGTGGACGAAGAAGTCGCTGCGCGACGAAGGAGTCTGCTATAAGGAGAAGTTCTATGGCAAGATCCATGGCATAAGGTCTCACCGCTGTCTGCAGATGACGCCGGCTGCATATTTCTGCACGAACAGGTGCGTTTATTGCTGGCGGGCTATCGAGAAGACGAGCGCTAATTCTATGGACGGGGTGCGTATTGATGAGCCGAGAGAGATTGCGGATGGCTGTGTCGCTGTGCAGAGGAAGCTGCTTGCCGGATTCAAGGGGTTTTCCGGCACCAATATGAAGAAATTCAGGGAGGCGCAGGACCCACAGAATGTCGCAATTTCGCTTACTGGAGAGCCTACGCTTTATCCGAAGATTTCTGAGTTAATTGCTGAGTTCAAGAGGAGGAAGATGAGCGTCTTTCTTGTGACCAACGGGCAGAGGCCGGATGCGCTTGTTGATATGGACGAGCCGAGCCAGTTCTATCTTTCGCTTGATGCGCCGACAAAGGAGATCTATAAGCGAATTGATGCGCCAGAGCTTCCTGACTATTGGGAGAGGTTCAACCGCACGATCGATATGATGCCGTCTCTTTCGTGTAAGAAGGCGGTCCGGCTTACTGTTGTCAAGGGGTGGAATGACAGCCATCTTGAGGAGTATGCCGAGCTTATACGCCGGAGTGATGCTGATTTTGTCGAGGTGAAGGCGTACATGTGGATAGGGTTCTCAAGGAAAAGGCTAACGCAAGAGGCCATGCCGCTTCATGATGAAATTTTTGAGTTTGCGCGCAGGCTGAATGAGTTGATTTCGTATGAGTACAGGGACGAGGATGTGAGGAGCAGGGTTGCGCTTCTGGGAAAGAAATAAATATTTTCACAGCCGTTAAAAGGTTATGAGAAAAACATATAAGTTTAGCCATTCTGTATGCCAGGGAGGATATGTTTATGCGCATAAAACCGCGGATGAACAAATTCTTGAGAATAAAGATGGATTGATAAATGCCTTACATGCTATTGGTGAGGAATTTAAACTAATTGATCTTACAATAAAGATATATGATACCATCTTTTTCTTCTTTTTTATGACAAGACCTACAGTAGTACCTTTAAAATTAATTGAGGCGATTCAAAAAAACATATCTGCATTTGGGAATTGGGATCAAGAATATCTCTATAATGAGGTCTATGATCTTCAGGAAGAGTATCTTAGGAAAGATCTGGATAAATGGGGCTATGATTATGATGAGGGGTAAATATGAAATGCAAATTCTGCGGCAATAAATCCGTCAAGGATGTTTGCACGAATTGTGCCTATTTATTGAAGGAGGGTTCTAATGAAGAGTCACTTCGCAGGATGTATAGTGACCGTAAAACAATTGAAATATGGAAGAAGAATGAAATGATTGCAAAGGAGCTTGGAGATGCTTATTATGAATCAGTCATCCGAAATTATAAGAGGGATCAGCTTAAAAATGATTCACGATTAAATTTTGGATACAATACGTTTATAGACGGAATAAGGACGGGATTAGACATTCTTATGCCTCTTTTGGATGATAAGATGCGGGAGATGGTTAAAGAAAAAATGAAGGATATGATCAATACAAGGTCAAATATCAACAGGGTGATGAAATCACATGCTGAAGATTAATGATGTTTACGAGGACAGAATTGTAGAAAGAGGCGAAGATTATGTCTCAAATGTTAACTACTGTATAAAGATCGATGATTTCTTATATGCGGAAGTTGAAGGGAGTTTTACATACAAAACAAGGGTTAATGTCCAAACACTTGCAGGGGATTGCTCATGCCCTTACGGCACGAACTGCAAACATGCTGCTGCTGCTTATCTTGTCTACAAGAAAGGAAATTATGTTGATGGCTGTCGTTTTATTGAATATCTTAAATCGCTTTCAAAAGAAGACCTGATGAAAATAATTGTAGATAATTTGCACAATAACCCGGAGATTGCGCTTGATTATCACCTAAAAAAATCAACTGATTCTGAGGCTTTTGTTAACGGGCTTATTTCCGACATATCTTATTCAAAAGTGAAGAAAGCAGAGAGGATACTTGAGTGCTTTAGTTTTGAGCATCTTGTAAAAATGATTGTTTTTCTGAGTGAAAATGAAGGGAATCTATATGATAAAGTGTATTCGGATTGTTATGAAGATGAGAATATATTGTATGATTTCGAATGCAGGCTGGAAGAAGAACTTGTAAAAAGAATAAAAACTGAAGAGGAGCTGAGAACGGCCATTGAAATTGAGGCAGGGAACAGGATAATAGATAATGCCGAGAGTTTTGTTAAATTCAAGGATGCGATAAAATCCTTTTTGCCAAAAGATGAATATCTCTGTTTTCTTTTAAATCTGAAGAATCCTGACTTAAATGAGATTAAGAAAAACCTGAGTAATGAGAACCGGGCAGAACTTCTGCGTCTTGCAAGAGACAATATCGAACTTGCCGAGAGAATCGCTGTATATGCAAATGATGAAAAACTTCTTTTTTTGGTTGCAGTTTACAAAGGCGATCATGAGAAGATAATTGAATATTTCTGTGAGTTTGAGAGTATAATGGATATGAACATAGAAAAATTCGTACTTGAAAACAGGCTTACTGATATTGTTGATGTTTTTATGAAGAATCATTTTAAGGATGAAAATATTATTAAAAAACTCTTGAGACGCGATATTATTGGCAAATATAACAGGAAACAATTGAATTATCTTTTGGAGCAAACGGATGATTATGATTTCATCAAAAAGATGGTTGATTTTGATGAGAGATTTTCTTTTAATGCTCCTATTCTTGAAAGAATGAATGAACTGGATAAGGAAAATACAGAAATGATGATTAAGAGAAGGAAAGATCTTCTTGTGGCAAGGGACTGGGAGGATGTTGTTGAGATTCTGAATTTCCTGAAGGAGAAATACGGGAATGGGTATGTCAAAGGTCTTATTGAAGATAATGAGAGCCTGTTTAGGACTTCTTCGCATTTGAAATGCCATCTTAAGGATGTGGGGATTTTTGTCAGCTATAGAAATGGAGAACTTGATGTCAAGATCAAAGGAGGTTGATTTTATGGGAAGTGTGCTACAATTGAAGATTGGGCTCGATGGGGCAAAGCCGCCTATATGGAGGCGGTTTCTGGTGGAGGATAGTATCAGTTTCCATAAACTGCATGAGATTATACAGATTGTGATGGGATGGGAAAATTACCATCTGTATATGTTTAATGTGAGCGGAACGGAGATTGGTGAGCCTGATCCTGATTATGAAAGGGAAATTAAAGATTCGAAAAGGGTTAAATTGAATAAGATGATTACAGGTGAGAAGCAGAAGTTCTCGTATGAGTATGATTTCGGTGATAGCTGGATACATGCTGTTGTTGTTGAAAAAGTTATGGTGAATGATGATTCACGGAAATTACCTGTTTGTATTGATGGCAAGATGGCGTGCCCTCCGGAAGACTGTGGCGGCATGTGGGGATATGAAAATCTTCTTGAGATTCGAAAGGATAAGAACCATCCGGATTATGAGGATATGATTGTTAACTGGCTTGGAGAAGATTTTGATTCTGAGGAGTTTGATGTTGAAGAAGTTAATGAGGAACTCAGGGATATGTGATTATGTCTTTTCCGGCCTTGCTTGGCCGGAGGCTTATTTTCGGGTTTTTGAAGTCGATGTTCAGTTCTTTTCCCTGGTGGTATTCGTGCATGAGGATCGCCAAGGCCGCGACTTCGGAGTGGGGCTGGCTGCCGACGGCTATGTTGTAGTCGACCATGTGATAGATGTCTCCAGGAACTTTTTCGCTGCCGACGATTATCAGGAGGTCTTTTGCTGCCCTTATCTCTTTTATCTTTTCCTGAATGGGAAGGCCGTACATCGTCAGGTGGAGCTTTTTGCCTTTGAATTCGCTGATCACTTTCCTGAAGTTTTTTTCGTATACTATCTCAAAGCTGCCGCCCCATCGGGATGCTATGTCTGTTACGGATTCAAGTATCTTCTCGTCTTTTTCGCCGGACAGGATGACTTTTTTTGCGCCGAGTGCTCTTGCTGTCAGGGCGACGTGGGTTGTCAGGCGCTGGTCGCGGTAATGGCGGTGGCCTAACCTTAATATTGTTATCATGATGTGAATTTTAGGAGGAATCATTAAAAAGGTGAGGGATTGGGAGAAAAGTAAAGGTTTAAAATGTTATTAGCACGATACAGTGAATACTATTTGTGTGAGTTGAGATTGTGGAGTTATATCATCTATGGTTCATGGACGCGGTTCCTAGAGAGAACGCTATCCCGATTAATGATGAAATTGGTCCTCTTCTGGATGAGATTAGCCATTACACCAATAAAGAAAGCGCAAAATATCCCAATAAAAGGACCATAATCTTCTATACTAATGAAGAGAGGGACGTTCTCAAAGATATTGATAAGATCTATAACGAATTAGTCCAAGTCCACTCACTTGAAGATGAAAAAATAGTATATCTGAGTTCTGGCAATCTAACAGAGGCAGATATTAATACAATTGTCAATAATCTGTCTACGATTGGGTTTTCACCCAATGCTAAACAAAAACCCAGATCAGCATATATACCTAAAGAAGGCTCAACATTAAAAGAGAATTTAGAAGCTTACATATATCACAAATATGTCTCAGAAGACGGAGAAACCATCCCGTTTTCGTCTAAAGAGATTAAAGAGGCTTATGAAAATGAAGTGGAAAAAGTGATATTATCGACTGCATCTACTTATCTTGCGAGAATGTGGCGCGAGGATCTTCTTGAACGGAAGGGCAATCACAATAATAGGGAATATAAGGTCTTTTTGGATAACTGGGATGAAAATGGAATTCCAAAAGGCAAGAAAGAGCGGATAACCTTACAAGATGTCTAAAATCTCTGCCAAAAAGAGATTATTTTGATCTTATTTTTTGTCCAGTATCTCCTTGATTCTTGTCACAATGTCGTCTTTTTCGTGGAAGATGGGCCAGCTGTTTTTTTCGGCTATGTCTTTTAAGTGACTGTTCGGGTTCAAGGCAATGGGATGTCCTGCCAGGGCGAGGTATTCTATGTCTGCATCGGAGTCGCCGAAGGCGAATGAGTTTTTCAGGTCGATGTTGAGCTTTTTTGCGATTGATAATTGAGCTTTCTGCTTTGAGTTCTTCACGAGGAGATTTGTCTTTATTTTTCCAGTGTAGATGCCGTTTTTTGTCTCAAGGACTGTCCCGAAAACGTGAGCGAAAGGGATGTACTTTTTTAAGGCCTCTACCTGCTCGATTGGGGATGCGCTTATGGCTATCAGAACTGTGTCCTTTTTCAGGATATCTATCAGTTCATCTGTGTATGCGTATTTCTTTTTTATGTGCCCTTCCATGAAGTCTTTGGATTTCTTTTCTATCAGTGATCTCTTTTTGCCTTTCAGGGCCTCTGCGTAATTTCGGAGTATCCTTTTTCCTGCCTCGCGGTAGGGGATGAAGTTTATCTCGTATTCCATGATGATTTTGAGTATGTTGATGAGGTATTTATCTTCGAAGAGGCCCTCTTTGTGAAGGTAGCGGGGAAAGTCGAAGATCATCTGGCTCCTTATCAGGGTGCCGTCGATGTCGAAGAAGGATGCGCGTCTCATGAGAATATGTTGTCTGTTTTGATATTTATATTTGTGGCAGATGCATGATTTAACTTATTTTATTATTTCGTCTATTTTTGGTATCAGTTCGCAGAGGCTTTCTACCATGATGCCGGGGGAGAGTGCGGATAGCTGCTCTTTTGTGGCCTTTCCTGTGGTCACGGCGATCGATAACATGCCTGCGCGCTTCGCTGCCTCGATGCCGTGGAGGGAGTCTTCTAACACTGCGCATTGTTCAGGAGGCGTTTTTAATTGTTCTCTGGCTTTCTGGAAGATTTCAGGGTCGGGTTTTGAGTTTATTACGTCTGTGCCGGTGACTGAGGCGTCTAATATGTCCCTTATATTCAGCTTGTCTATCGCAATCTCGGTCGCCGAGCGCTGGCCGGAGCTTGCGATCGCGATTTTCATGCCTTTGCTTTTGAGTGTTTTTATGAGCCTGGCTGCGCAGGGAAGGATTCTTATGTGGTCGTGGGCGATTTTTAGGTAGTGGTTGCGCTTGAGTTCTGCCATCTTCCTGATATCAGAGTCGACGGTCTCTTTATTCAGCATCTTTCGCAGGATCTCTGTGTCCACCTGACCGTAAAAAGGGGCGAGCATGCCTTTTCTGTAGATCCGGCCAACAGATTCGAATGCGTATTCAAATGCAGCTTCATAAGCCGGAAAGGCATCGATTAGAGTTCCGTCAAGGTCGAATATGAAGGCTTTTATTGTCATTTGCTCACTTTTTAGTGATTTTCCGGATTTGTTATACTGTTATCAGCATTGGACGTATCAAAATGTTTTCTTTTAAGGTTTTTCAGTCTGGCATCCGCGGGGGGTTGCTGCACATATTTACTAAATCCGGACAGATATTTAAGTGTGTGTTTTGGGGAGTGGCTGTTTTTTATGTAGATAGTGATGCAGCTTGCTGTTAAATTGATGAATCAGGCGGCTCATATCATTATTTTTACGAGGAAGGGCGCAACAGATGAGAAGAGCCAGTAGTTGAATACGAGAGTGGTTGAGATATAGGTAATTTGATTTGCGATGCATATCTGGTAAGTTAATGAGATCATGATAAAGCGCGCAATAATGTATACTGCGACACAGATCATTCCTGTTAACAGCAGGGATGCCTGTGGGATTATTGCAAGGGACATTATAATCCAGACAGGTATAAAGCCGTAAATCGGTGTGAAGTAATATTCTACTCTTTCAATCTGCCGGAAAAATGAGCCGATGAGTGATGAGATTATTCCTGTAAGCATTCCAAGGGTCGGAGTGTATGCGATTGATACAATTATTGCAAAAAACAGGCAAAAATCCAGGCCGATTATCAGGGGGAAGTATTTTTGCGTGACCCGCGATATTGCGCCAACCAGTATGAAGAGCAGTATGAAGAACTGGTGCCTGAAGAATATGAATGAGACGGATGTTGTAAGAAGGAAGAAGAACAATAGTTTTGTGCGCGTGCTTTTTTGCATGATACGGGCGAGATTTTTTATTCCGGTCATATCCAGTGGAGAAGAGTTTGGCTTGCGATGCGATTTTCTGATTTTGTGCATCATGTGTTTCGCATAGTCTTTATGTGTCTTTTTTGGCCGGTCTGAATAAATCAATGGATTGTTGTAGTTTATCTGTGCATTTCCTTTTGATGATGGGGATTTTTTGTTAAGGATCAGGTCGTCTACAAGAAAATTTAACATCTTTGAAAACATGTGATTCCTCGTTCCTGAAATTCTTTTACTTTTGGGATTATGGTGCCCCAGGGGTCTTTTAAGATGTTGCCGCATAGTGCATCAGGCATGAAGGCGCAGGGGGTCACAGTACCGTCCGGGCTTACAGAGATTGTTTTTGTGCCGGCTGAGCAGCAGTTTTTGCAGTCAAAGACTGAGATTTTTATGTTCTTTTCGGTCGCCAAGAGGCGATCCAGTGTTTTTTTGACTGACTGCTGTTGTTCTTTTGTAAGCTGAAGATTCGAGGATTTTGAGCGGCCCTGCGGCTTTAATGTCTCGATTATCCAGCGGTTGATGTTGTTTTCTTTCAGGTAATTGTAGATAGATGTGATGTGTTTGTGATTTATATTGGTCAGTGTTGTTGATATGCCAACAGGTATCCTGCTGCCCAGACAGTTTGAGATCCCTTTTTGCGCTCGTTGGTATGTGTTTTTCCCGCGAAGAATGTCGTGGATATCCTGTGGGCCGTCAAGGCTTATCATCAGGTTTGTGAGTTCGATTTTTGATAGCCTTTTTGCCATGATTTTGCTGATCAATGTACCATTGGAGACAATGCCTGTCTTTGTTCTTTTTGCGGAATATGACAGTATCTCGCAGATGTCGTGTCTTGTGAACGGCTCCCCGCCAGAGATTGTTATGTGTGTGATTTTGTTGCTTAAGAGCCGGTCTATAATTGATTTTATTTTGGCTGTTGAAAGGTCTTTTGCCTGTTTATCGCGGGATGATCCGGAATAACAATAGAGGCATCTGAGGTTGCAGTTTGATGTGATGCGAAGTGTTGAGAACATGAAAGTGTGTTTGGATTTGAAAATATATAAAGACCCAAGATTGGGCGCGGGCAGTTATGTTTTTAAAGGTTGCGTGCCTGAACTTTTGCGTTTTTTTGCCCTGAATATATCTGAGCGGTAAGATTTTTTGCAAAAAAAGGTATCTTCAAGGCTATTTTTTGACCAATATCTGCCTGATTTTCTCTACTATGTCGTCTTTTTCGTGGAAGATGTGCCAATTGTTTTTTTCCGCTATGTCTTTTAAGTGATGGTTGGGGTTCAGGGCTATCGGATGGCCGACCAGCGCAAGGTATTCTATGTCTGCGTCGGAGTCGCCGAAGGCGAATGAGTTTTTCAGGTCGATATCCAGTTTCTTTGTTATTGATAACTGTGCTTTCTGCTTTGAGTTCTTCACGAGGAGATTGGTCTTTATTTTCCCTGTGTAGATGCCGTTTTTTGTCTCCAGGACTGTCCCGAAAACGTGGCTGAAGGGGATGTGCTTTTTTAATGCAGCTACAGGCTCTATCGGGGATGCGCTTATGGCTATCAGCACGGTATGTTTTTTCAGGAGATCTATCAGTTCGTCGGTATATGCATATTTCTTTTTTATGTGGTCTACTATGAAATCGCATGATTTCTGTTCGATCAGTGATTTTTTTTTGCCTTTCAGGGCCTCTGCGTAAATCTTCAGTATCCTTTTTCCTGCTTCGCGGTAGGGGATGAAGTTTATTTCGTATTCCACGATTATCTTTATTATGTTTAGAATGTGCTTTTCTTCGAATAATCCGACTTTATGAAGGTATCTTGGGAAGTCGAATATCATCTGGCTCTTTATCAAGGTGCCGTCGATGTCGAAGAAGGTTGCGCGTCTCATGGTCATTTTATCGCCTTTTTGTGTCATCTGACTTAGCCGATTTGTCAGTACTGCCTGTTTTAAATTCAAAACTTGTTATTTCTGCGCCATATTGATTACCTGATTTTGTAGTAAGCATGAATTTTTGTAGGTCATTGAATGAGTCAGGCATAATACGCGATGAACCCAAAAAATAAAATGCCGGCTCAATTATTTTTGCCTTATATTTATTCCTTTCGATATATCTTGTTTCATTACTTTTTGTTTGAGGAATATCATCAACTAGGCGATGAGTTATTTGTCTTCTTATTTCCTTGTCCGCCTCACGAGGCAAATTCTCTCGTAGAAATTCACAGAAATGATGAGAATCCCCCTCGAAAATTTTTCTAAGTAAATCATCTGGTTCTTTGTGAAGCTTACTCTCTACTAGAGTTATGTAAAATAAACAATCATAAACATCCTGAAATTTCTTTTTTAGTATCAGCAGCTTTAATAGAATCAATGCACTCTTTAAATTAATATCTTTGTTTTCTACAGAAGTATTATATTTAAGTTTCTTATCCAAATTGACTAATCGCATTTCCCATTCCGTGAATAACCCGCCCATAAATGGGCGGGCGTCTCGACATTGGTTAAATTGGTTCATGACGCAAACTCGAGCAACGAATGTTGCTTGCTGTTTTTCTCCTCATCCCAATGCTTTTTCTGCGACTCTTTGACATAATGTCCTA
>JBDRKP010000087.1:0-4763 GCA_043813875.1 archaeon
AAGCGCACCCATGCAGGATACATGTTCTTTCGGGATAAGAAGAATATGCCCCTTGACCAGCGGATGGGCATCACAGACAATAAGGAACAACTCATCCTCAAAAAGCGGATGCATTACACCAAGCCCGCCAGGGCAATGAGCGCACGCATGATCCTTATCCACCGGAATCACTTCTCGAAATTAAGCTCAACAATATCCCCGTCCTTAAGGATATGATTCGGCCCGACTTTCTGCCCCCCGAACTTGGCAGACGGCCCCCATATCCTTGCGAACTTGAAATTCTTCGCCATCGTCTTATGAATCTTTTCACTAAGCCCGAGAACTGAATACTTCCCCCTGACAATCATCGGCTCCTTGAGATCCGGCTCCTTTCCCGGATGCTTCATGTAGAAGCGCATGAAATTTAGAGATCTGAAAATCTTCTCCTTCAGCTTCTCCATATTGATATTCTTATCAGCAGATATGAATATACAGTCCTCAGTAACCATTTTCTTAAGCGCAAGAGCATCCCCCTTATACATGTCGATCTTATTAATCACAGCAAACATCGGCACATAAACCCTGTTTCGTGCAACGCTATCAATCAGCCTGTCCGGCGTCATATTTTCCCTCAATATGATCTCAGCATTATGGATCGAGAACTCATTCAGGATCGACTTGATGAAATCATTATCCATCCTGGTCTGCTTGACGGCACTGTTGATAGTGATACCGCCCCTGTCTTTTTTAAGAATCTCTACATCAGGCCTCTCCTGGTTCAGCCTGAAACCCGTATTTAGGAGCTCTTTTTTGATAGTATCGATAGAGCCGATCTTTGAGACATCAGTGACAATCAGGACCAGATCCGCGCTCCTTGCGACTGCAATGATCTCTTTTCCCTTCCCCTTCCCGCTGGACGCTTCTTCCACAATGCCTGGTATATCAAGGATCTGTATCTTGGCGAAATTATATTCCATCATTCCCGGTATGACCTCAAGCGTCGTAAAGTCATAATAACCGATCTTCGAATCTGCATTTGTGATAGCATTCAATATCGTGGATTTCCCGACAGAAGGATATCCTACAAGAACCACCGTCGCATGACCCGTTTTCCTGACAGAATAGCCATGAAAAGACATGCCCGACTTTTTCGAGATAGCCTTATCCTTGTCTTCCTTTAGATTCGCAAGCTTGGCCTTAAGCTTGCCTACATGGTGCTCTGTGCCTTTATTTCGGGGCGTCTTATCGATTTCATCTTCAATTTCCTTTATTTGTTCACTGATTGTTGCCATAATATCTCACATAATCACTCATTAAGAATACATCGTGAATATTTAAAGAACTTATCTAAAAAAACCGTATTTTATAATTTTCGTAGGTATTTTGAATCTATCTCGATGCCGGGCCATAATTCTGTTCCTCATTATCAGGAACAATAGACGTTGCGACCACCGCCGCGATAATCACAACAACGATTATGATAGCAATAATCAATGTGATGCTGATGCCACCACCCTCACCAGTCGGCTCTGGCTCAGCACACTTATCATCAAATTCACAATCACCGCATGTACAATCCTCTTTGTCATCACAGACGCCGTCATTATTGCATCCTGTATCTTCACAGCTGAGTTCTATCTTGCAATCCTCAAAGCAGCTGCTGCATGTTTCACCAGCATCACATTTTCCGTCACCGCAACTTGTTTTGGTAGCTTCCAGCGCTTTGATGTCGTCATCGATACCTTTCGCCCTGTTTTTTATCTCTGTTAACATAGAATATGAAGCCGCATATTGCCCGTTATTGTATCTGCTTCGGATCTCGTTTATATCCGCCTGCAGGTCTTCAAGATCGGTTTTTACGGTATCCGTATTTATTCCCGCGTCTTTTAGTTCCTCCATGCGCCTGTTCATATCCAGGCGTTCGGTCTCCAGTTGGTCTATGTCATATTTTTTGTCCTCGACGACATTCAGCGTGATCTCGGCCTTTCCATTAGTGACATTCTCCCCCCCTATGTCGACTTCCCCGTCAAACTCGCCTATATCGGCTATCGGCTTGAATTTTATTATGATGTTGCCTTTGCTGTCAGGCAGGATTTGGTTTGGAATCACTATATCCTCCTTGTGGTCTGAAAGTGCCCCGCTTATACTGGCACTGATATTTGCAAGCGGCCTTGTACCTGCATTTTGGATAGTTATGTATATCTCTGACATTTTATCTTTCAATGCTTCAGAGCTTACTGTTTTGTTGATAATTGTCATTTCAGCGCTCAGTGAGACATCAAGGGTGACAGGGACAATAACCTTTTTATCTGCTTCAGCAGTAACAGATATATTCGCATAATAAAGCCTGTTCTGCATATCCGGCTCAGGGTTGATAGTCACAGAAAAGGGAGATGAGTTCCCCGGATCCAATGGCGATGGGATCTCTGTCATATTTATTGAGAAATATTTTCGCATCTCTAAAGGCTCGACAATAATGCTGATATCATCGATGGCATTGATTCCTGTATTATTGATCATGAATCCACGTGTTGTTCGGTTCATTGAATTGATATCGACGTTGAGAATGGAAGGCATTATCAGGAACAGGACGCTTCTGTCAAGCTCATTTACTGCAAACGAGGCATTTCCGGAATAGCTGAGGCCGTATTTATCCTTTGCTTCAACATCTACCGTGTACATGCCGATATCAGCATCATCCTTCAGCTTATATTCCAGTTTATGGTAATTGTTCTCTACTTTGGTGTCGCCATTATCATAATTGGAATAGGCTCCTGTTGGTGATTTGATTTTTATCGACTTCACTTCAAAGTCAATTGCCTTCCGGCTTGAATCAATCACCCCGACATTGATAATGACTGTCTCACCTTGCACATATACTCCTTTGTCTGTGCCAAGATCCAGTTCATATTCCCTGACCGTAAATTGTTTCGTCGTCTTTTCGTTTTGCAAAACAGAATGATTTATCGTCGTCTCTATAGTATAGTTGCCCGGCCGCATTGGGATTGTATAATTCACGCTCGTATTCACATGGTCCAGATATATTTTCTCTTGTGTTTTGTTTGGAAGGATGATCACCGTCTTGGCGTTGTTTATTTTTCCATATTTAAGATCGATATCAAGATCGATGTTTATCTTATTCCCCATTATTGTCTGTCCATTGATATCGATTATTGAATTATAAGGTATCGCCGCATATGAGATGAACTTCGCGCCGAAAGTGCCCTGTCCCTCCGCGATGATTTCGATGAAGCCCAAAGGAGCATCAGCAGATATATTGAAGCTGTCTGCAAATTGCCCTTCGATATAATCCATTTTTTCATTCACAAGATAAGGTATGCCAAGCGTTATGTTATACAGGCTGTAGTACATGTTCACTCCGTCTGGATCATCAAGGTAGGTCGTTATATTCAACTTGTTGCCTACATATGTCCCGAACAATCGCCCCTCTTCGAACTTGCTTGTCGGGTGTATGACGATTGAGCCGCTATAGATGGATTTATAATCCGTATCATAATGCTCTTCACCGAGATTGTCAAGGCATGTAAAAGTGGTTACTATATTCTTGTAAACAAGAGACCCCACTGCATTTGCGCACCATATATCTGTTTCCTGCATCTCATCGATCATGAAATGCTCATTTCTTATATAATCCCTTAATGGGTGGAGATATCCTTCTACATAGTTTGTTGGATTTGAATAATCAAAGTATCTGTATTTGATCTGTATGGTCTCTTTCCTGCAGGGGTTGACCTTGTTTGTCAGGACGCATATCGCAAAATCATCGCCGACAGTCGCAGTTTCAGGATGCAGTTTCTGGGAGTATATCAGTTCAGTGAATGTAGAAGCGTGCGCTTGCAGCCATACTATTAGTATCCCTGTCAGCATTATAAATAAAACTAATGATAACCTCTTCATACATCCATTTTTTGTGTTTCATAGTTTATATAATTGATTTGAGAAAAACGGAGTCTGTTATCTCTTTGCAATAATCACGACAAGCTCTTCAAAAAAGAACTTCATACGACAGGCGATTTTCACATCAAGGCCGCATTTTTCAAGAACCTCAACAGTTTTTTGGTATCTTGATTTGCTGGAATCAAGGATGACGATTCGGCCAGATTGAGTTAGATGTGACGGCGCCTGCACAAGGAACTTATCCGTTATTTCACGCCCGCTCCTGCCGCCGTTCCACGCGCGAGCGATCATCTCATCCGTCGCCTCGCCTTCCCCCACAGGCAGGTACGGCGGATTGAATATGATCAGATCATATCTGCAGCCTGCATTAGAAAAAAGGTCGCTTTGAAAAACATCCATGCACTTGACATTATTCCTTTTAGCATTCATTTTAGCGCAATCGACAGCATCCGGATTGATATCCACAGCAGTCACATGCCTGGCCCTTTTTGCCGCATAAATCGCGATGATGCCTGTTCCTGTCCCGATTTCAAGCACATTGTCCGTTTCTTTGATATCAATCGATTCCAGCGCATCCATCAAAAGAAACGTATCCTCCGCCGGCTCATACACATCATCACACGTCTTGACAGATACGCCTTTATAATCGATCTCCATAGAATTTCTTTATAAGACAAACATTTATTTTAATAGTATAGTCAATTGAATTACTTTTGAGCAAAAACATACCCAAAAACCAAATTCAATTGAGTATCCTGAGCTATTTTGAAAACTTGTTTTTCAAAATAAGCAAGTTTTCAATTTCGCAAATAAACTTGCGAAATGCTCGGGAGCTTGCCACAAAGTGGCAAAGATATGGGAATTCA
>JBDRKP010000088.1:0-13043 GCA_043813875.1 archaeon
CTCACCTTACGCAAAATATAAAGCACCTCGTGCATTCATATAATCATGGATACAAAAATGCTTGACTTATACACAGATCATCTTATGGCTTGTCCAAAATATGCAACCTCAACAGGATTGTCAGCTACACTGGACAATAAAATAAGCCATGATAAGATTACGAGATTTCTCGCTTCAGATGACTTTAACTCAAAGCAGCTATGGTTGCTTGTAAAGCCAACAGTGAGAAAAATAGAATCAGAAGATGGTGTTGTCATATATGATGATACAATCAGTGAAAAACCATACACCGATGAAAATAAAATCGTTTGCTGGCACTTCGATCATTCAAAAGGCAGAAATGTAAAAGGCATCAACATAATTACAGGACTGTATCACAATGACAATGCAACAATACCTATATCATACAAGATTATCGAAAAAACAATTGAATTTACAGACACTAAAACAGGTAAACTAAAAAGAAAAAGTGAAAAAACTAAAAACGAATTGTTTCGCGAAATGATTGAAACAAGCCTGAAGAACACAATAAAATTCAAATATGTATTGGCAGATATATGGTTTTGCAGTTCGGAAAATATTGAATTCATCACAGAACATAACAAAGAATTTATTATGGGAATAAAAGCAAACAGATTGGCAGCGCTATCTGAACAGGACAAAAAAGAAGGGAAGTTTCTGCATTTGGGAGATATAGCAATAGAAGAAAATACCGCAAGAAAAGTGTATTTGAAGGGCGTAAAAGTCCCTGTACTTATAACAAAACAAATCTTTACAAACAAAGATGGAAGTACAGGTATTTTGTATCTGGCGTGCAGCAATCTTGATTTAGAGGCTTCTGAAATAAACAATATCTATCAAAAACGATGGAAAGTTGAAGAATATCACAAATCCATAAAATCCAATACAGCGCTGGAAAAATCCCCCACAAAAATTGTCAGAACTCAATCAAACCATATCTTTGCATCTATGTATGCGTTTTTCAAGTTTGAGTGTCTGAGAATGAAAACAAATTTGAATCATTTTGCTCTGAAGGCAAAGATATATTTGAAAGCTGCAAAAGCAGCTTTTGAAGAATTGCAGGAACTTAAAATTGTTCATGAAATTGGAGGTTTTGCGTAAGGTGAGATCTAATTGAATTTAGATTTCATGGAAAAGCAAAATATGAAATCAAGAAACTGGTTTATGAAATAAACAGAAAATTCCATTTAAGAACAAAAAGAGCAATACCACACATAACATTAGCGGGTCCATTTTATACAGATGACGAAAAAAAATTGATTGATGATTTCAATCATTTGTGTTCTAAAACTCCTTTAATCAATTTTGAAATAGATGGCTTTAGTGCTTTTGATAATAGTAAAGTTGTATTTTTAGACGTTGTTCCAAGTAAAGAATTAGAGGAATTTAGATGGACTCTTGCCCAAACATTAAAACCCTACTGTCAACTTAGACCATTTGATTATGAAAAAAAATTTACTTTTCATTCAACAATTGCTATGAAACTACCAACTGACAAATTCGAGAAAATAAAAGAATATATCAAAGAAAAGAAAAAATTGAATTTCAAGCATGTTATGGTCCGAGCAACAATCATAAAAGGAACAATAATTTTAAGAGAATATGATTTTTTACTTAGAAGACCATTAATAAGAATCATGGCCAAAGATAAACGAATTTATTCTAAGACATTAGAATTATTGAAAGATCATTTTGAGAATAAATACAATTTCAACGAATTTGCAGATGAAACGATTAAGATTAAAGAGAAAAGTTTTATTGATAAAGTTAAAGGGTTATTTATAAAACCAACGATTTTTATAACGTCTGATTTGCATTTAGACCACACAAATATAATCGAGTACTGTAAGCGACCTTTTATCAATACAGAAGACATGAATAAAACTCTTGTTGATAATTGGAATAATACGGTTAGTGAAAAAGACACAGTTTATTTTTTAGGTGATTTAGCTTTCGGCGGGGGTAGTAAATCAACAGATTATTGGTTAAAACAATTAAAGGGTAAGATAATATTCATTAAAGGAAATCACGATAAATCAGACAAAATAAAGTTCTATGAATCTTATACACTTGATTACAAAGGTTATAAATTCCTTTTGATTCATGAACCAGAAAAAGTTCCTAATGATTGGTATGGTTGGGCAATTTGTGGACATCACCACAATAACAAAATACAAGAATATCCATTTATCAATAAAATAAATAAAAAAATTAATGTATCTGTTGAATTGACCAAATACAAACCAGTGGCTATTGATGAATTAATCAAAAAAATAGAAGAATAATTTAATCTTCTCGCCGAATAATCTTGAAACGAGCCCCTCTGCCATATGCTGCCCTCACACAACCCTTGTTTTGCATGTGGCAATCCTTAAAGTGCGTTTAAGGTTAAATTCGATCAATCGAATTTCTCAGAAGCACGAATTTAAAGTGAAATAGTATCTCGTTGATTACTTTACTTTCTTTAGAGACCAATATCCATCAAAAGCAAGAACACAGGCCATTACTGAAAAAATACCCAGAATAACTAATGTCAATATTTCCATACCGCTGTCAACACCTTTACTGAAATCTTTAAATGCAACCATTCCTTGAATTGCCGCTGCAAGTGCCATTGCAACTGTTGCTTTTGTTATTATTTTTTCAGAAATGTTAAATGCCATAAATAATATATAGTTATCAATATATTAAAAACTATACTTAATTAAACGATATTATACTATTGCGTTCGCCTTTATCTGAATTGTTTTTTAGCGGACCATAAAAATAAATAATTTGAGGATATATTGAAATCCATGTCCAAGATAAAACTTGTATTTTTTGATATGGAGGGGACAATCTTTAGGAAGGTTGTGCGCAATTCTTTCGGGAATACTGCGCCGTCTGCGTGGTCGCTCATCGGAAAGAGTCTCGGGGCTCTTGCGCATGATGAAGAGGAGATGACGAAGAAGAGATGGACTTCGGGGCAGTACGCAGGTTATGTGGAGTGGATGGAGGACACCATACGGATATACCAGAAGTACGGACTTTTGCGGGAGCAATTCGAGAAGGTCATGAGTTCTATCGAATATCACCCTGGTGTCTTTGAGACGTTTATCGAACTGAGGAAAAGAGGCATAAGAACGGCGCTCATCTCCGGCGGGTTCAAGGCGCAGGCTGACAGGGCGCAGAAGGATCTCAAGATCAATCATGCTTTCGCTGCATGCGAGCTGTTCTGGGATAAGGACGGGAATCTTCTGCACTGGAATCTCCTGCCCTCTGATTACGAGGGGAAGATCGATTTCATGAAGCTTATCATGAAGGAGCACGGGTTGAAGAAGAGCGAGTGCGCGTTTGTCGGCGACGGGAAGAATGATGTGGCGCTTGCCAAGGTTGCAGGGATCTCGATCGCTTTCAATGGCGATGAGATGCTTGTGAAGGCTTCAACTCATTCTATTGAACAGCCTGAAGGGGAAGAGGATTTCTTGGAAATCCTGAAATTTATCTTGTGACGTGTTACCTGACACATTTCTGCGCAAACAATACTGCAAAGTTGTAGTACTTGTACATGCAATCGACATCTTCGAATCCGGCAACTTTGAGCCAGCCCAACTGAGCATCTACTGTTGCTTCTTTGTCTACTTTCATCCTTTCGTAGTATTCCTGGACCTGTTCAATGGATGCTATGTTTTTTTCGATAAATGATCTCCAGCTGCTCTTGTAGAGGGATTCGAGAAATGGGGAGCTCCCGAGTGTTATATCTGCGTTTATGAAGATTCCGCCGGGGTTCAGGATCGAGAAGCATTTTTTGTAGAATTCAAGTTTCTTGCTGTCATCGAGATGATGAATTGAGAGTGCAGAGACGATGATGTCGTATGATTCTTTGAAGTCATGTTTTGAATAATCATCGACGATGTAGATTATATTAGATTTATCTTGAAATCGTGATTTTGCAATATTCAGCATCTCTTCTGAAAAGTCTATGAGGGTTATATTTGCATGGGGGTATCTTGCTATTAAATAGGATGTCAACAAGCCTGTGCCTGCGCCGATGTCAAGAATGTGAGGTGACGCGGACTCTGTTTCTGCAAGCGATGCAGCGACCTCATAGAATATTTCTAGATGAGGGATCACTTTTTTCCTGTCGGCGTCATAATCTTTTGCGCCCCTGTCGAAATTGTCTTTTACCTGTCTCATGGATTTCACCCATTTAATTTCTGTCACATGAGTTTTTTATTTGTTGGGCTTTTATGACCACATATTACTCATCTAACTCTCACATTTTTGGGCGAATTTCTGGATGAATGATATATAAGCTGAGGAGGATAATTAATTGTCATGGGGACGGTCTCAAGAACGATCAAGGATAAGAAGGCGCTTGATGCGCTTATTCAATATGGGTTTTCTGATGCGGAGCTCAAGAGCGAGTATGAAGTGCGGCGGATGGCCGGGAGCGCAACTATCGTGCTTTATGGTTCAGGGAAGCTTGTCATCCAGGGTAAGGATGCAATCATATCTGAGGTCGAGAGGATCATTTTCGGGGAAGCGAGCGCAAAAGAGGAAAGGAATGTCGATGATTCTGATATTGTCAGGATAGGGGGAGACGAGTGCCTCAAGGGTGACACGTTCGGAGGGCTTGTCGTTTGCTGCGTGAGGGCGGACAGGACACAACGAATGCAGCTTTTTTCGCTCGGAGTCGCGGACTCGAAGAAGATAGCTGACGGGAAGATAAGGAAGATGGGTGAGCAGATACTTCGAGTGCTTGGAAGCGGGAATGTGTCTGTTGTCGAACTGTATCCTATCGAGTACAATCAGACGTATTCAAAGTACATGTCTCTCACAAGAATCCTTAATGAAATGTACGGAAAAGCGGTTGAAGCGCTTGAAAATACTGAAGAATGCGTGATCGACCAATACCCGGGATGCAGAGTCAATGGATGCAAGTCGGTCGAGAAAGGAGAGTCGAAGTACATAGAGATTGCTGCGGCGTCGGTTGTTGCGCGGTACAGAGGGCTTTTGCAGATGGAATCGATTTCAAAAAGAGCGGGTTTTGACGTACCTAAAGGCAGTACGCATGTGAAGTGGGCGCTAAGCAGGCTTAAAAGAGAGAACAGGAGCTTCAATGAATTCGTGAAGATGCATTTTCGGAATGTTTCCTGTTTTTTGGCATAAATATTGGAATCAGATTTATATAGATTAGACATAATATAGATATCTGAGGTGATTTTATGGGATGCAGTTGTGGTTGCGGGTCAAAGACAGACAAGAAAAAGAAATACGATAAAGAACGTGTCAATGAGTAGACTTCGGATAAACCGGGATGACTTCTTTTGAGTGAAGAGGGTCGAATCGCTCCAGTTCTTTTATTTTTATTTCTTTTACAATCCTATTTACCAAGCCGTGAAGAGATCCCGGCAGACGTATCAGATCTATTTTACCTGATGTGACCCATTCGTCGATAGGATAGCCTTTCTTTTTGAGGCTGAAGGCTAGTTTTTTGCGATCTTTCAAGGGCATCGTGTAGGCATCCTTGTCAAGGACATGGAGATGATAGCCGCGGCCGGAATATACTATCCTTATGTCACTGAAACTGTTCTCTTTTTTTAGGTACTTGTATAGGTTGATTGCCCATGATCTTGATGCTGCCAGCTGATGGGTGCAGAAACTGTAGACACTAACGCCCATTTTACGGGCGCATAGCCTGCATTCTATGTTCTCCGGGTCTATGTCGAATGCCAGTTCCTGGCCTATGAAATTAGAACATCCGGGGCAGGCCTTGCTGCGATCTGTGCAGGTACTGCAGACTACGGGATCTTTGGTCAGGTTTCTTGAGTAGTAGACGTCCTCTGGCGAGTATTTTCTGAGCTTTTCAGAGAGGTCTTTAGGGTTTGTGATATAGAGCAATTTAGTTATGTATCGCTTAAAATCGGGGTTGTAGATGCCGGATTCGTTGCCTAGATCGATTGCGTAAACAGGGGAATTGTACGGCATGATGAAGTCTTTTGATTCCTTGGGGTCGAATGCGCGGGCATAGAACCGGGTGCGCTCTTCTAATGAAGGGATGCGCATATTTGGAGGGATCGTAATGGACTCCATACGAAGAATATATGGGCTTGATCACTAATAAATCTGAGATTCCGGATGATACAGGAAATACAACTAATATATCAGGAGTTAATATAGGTAAAGGTATTAAATAAAAATAAAATAGAATTTAAGTTTGAATATATGCAAAAAATAACAGTTATTATAAGACAAATATATTAAGTTTGAAATCTAATTCATACTAGCATAAATATTGAATTTAACCATGGAGGTGGTTAGAGATGGTTTTGGAAACAGTTACTGCAAGCCTTAATAACGCAGTAGGCAGTGCAATCAGCATTCTGCCGCAGGTAGTTGGAGCTCTTATCATTTTGATTATCGGGCTTCTTGTCGGTAAACTCGTCGGCAAAATAGGCGCCAAAATACTGGATAAATTAGGCGTGGATGACGTCATCGGAAAAACGGTCATCGGAGACATCATCAAAAGCACGAAGATGAGCATTGTCGGATTTCTTGATGCGATAATACGCTGGTTCATATACCTGATATTCATACTGGCGGCGGTGGATATACTCAAATTGAGTACTGTTTCGGCACTTATTGCAAGCATTGTAAAATATATGCCAAATTTCTTCTCTGGTTTGATTATACTTGTCGGCGGTATCGTTATCGTAGATGTGGTTGTAAACTGGATCGATTCTGTTGTGACAAGCATGAAAATCAGTGGCGGAAAACAACTGCTGATAATCATCAGGGCGTTCATGTTCCTGATAATCGCAATACTTGCCATGGATCAGTTCCTGATTGATACGACGATAATATATACGTTCCTTGGCCCGCTTGCGTGGGCTGTTGCAGTCATTCTCGCGTTCAAGTATGGAGTGAAGGATGCGCTTGTGGCTTATGCAAAGGAGCGCAAAGGCAAATAGGGCTATCTTATTTGTGAGGAGTTATCCTCACATTTTTATTTTTTTTCTCTTTTTTCGGTTAAGAATATATAAGTTGTTGAATATCATATCTTAATATGATGAAGAACAAGCGAATAGAATATATAGGCTTCATTGTAGTCGGATTTATATGTCTTCTTATCTTCTTCTCGTTCTATTCTCTTGCTTTTCCAGAGGCTTCTGTCGATATCGGCATCACTAATCAGGACGCCAAAGAGATTTCAAATAATTTTCTTCTATCAAGAAATTTTGACCTGGCGGGATATGAGCAGAGCGTCATTTTCAGTTCTTTCGGGGAGGCTGTGATATATCTTGAGAAGACAATGGGTATCGAGAAGGCAAATGAGGTAATGAGAAATGATATTGATCTGTGGTTTTTTAGGACCAGGTTCTTTATGCCGCTTTTCAAGACTGAGTATTCTGTATCCGTAAGCCCAAAAGACGGAGCCATAATAGGCTTTGAACAGGATATCCTTGATGAAGATATTGGGGCGAAAATCGAACAGGAAGAAGCCAAGATGATTGCGGTTGATTTTCTTCTGGGCATGGATGTTGATTTAACGAATTTTGAGCTGATATCTTTCTCGTCTGAAGAGAGAAAGAACAGGGTTGACCATTATTTCAAGTGGGAGAAGAAAGATTATTCTGTCGCCAACGCCACTTACAGAATCGGCGTCTCTGTCTATGGAGATTATGTCGGGTATTACAAGAAGTACCTTTATGTGCCTGAAAGCTTTTCAAGAGATTATCAGAATGAGAGGTCTTATGGTGTCGTTCTTACTCTTATAAGCTATGTCTTCATGATCATTCTTGTGATATTGTCGCTTTGGACGTTTATTGTCAATTATAAGAGAAATGAGGTCAAGATGAAGTTCGCAATCTATCTTGCAGCTATTGTGGGCGTGCTTGTGGTGGCGGATATGGTCAACTCTATGCCTCTCGTGTTTTCAAGCTATCCGACGACAATCACCAAGAGCGTGTTTTTTGCTACGCTTCTTTTGAGTACGGTCATCGGGGCGCTTATATATATGCTGATCATCGTCATGAGCGGGGCTGGCGGCGAGGTGCTAACACGCAAGGTCCTTTTGAAGAAGACGTCAGATGTTACTGATTTCTTCAGGCATATCTTCGGACGGGATTTTGTCGGATCAACTATAAGGGGATATTCTTTGGGGTTTTTCTTTCTTGCTTATATCACGATGTTTTATCTTGTGGGGAGGAATTTCTTTGATATATGGATTCCGGCGGATGCAGGGTATTCCAATATGCTGAATACGTTTTTGCCGTTCCTTTATCCTCTGACTATCGGGGTTCTTGCTGCGGTGAGTGAAGAGTTCCTGTTCAGGTTTTTTGCTATCCCTCTGACCAAGAAGTATACGAAGTCGATTTTTCTGGCGCTGCTTATCCCTGCGATGATCTGGGCGCTCGGGCATTCAACGTACACGGTTTTCCCGGTCTATGTGAGGGCGGTTGAGCTTACAATCGCCGGGGTGATTTTTGGCTATATGTTCGTCAAGTATGACATCATGACGGTTTTGATTGCCCATTATGTTATTGATGCTATGCTTGTCGGGATGCCGCTTCTTCGGTCGAGCAATACGTATTATTTTGTGTCAGGGATTGTTGTTGTGGGGCTGATGCTTGTGCCTGCGTTTGTTGCGGGGGTTGGATTTTTCAGGAAGAAATTATTGTCCTGATATATGTGTGAAATCAGATATTTATTTTTCAGTGTGTAATTTATCAATGAGGTGGTTTTTATGGGTGGTATATCGCCATTGCTGGTCTCGCGTAATATTGATGAGACGGTCCGGTTTTATGAGGAGAAACTTGGGTTCAAGACGACGATGAGGTTTCCTCCAGCAGGTGCTTTGGAGTTTGCAAACCTGGTTTTAGGTGAGCATATTGTCATGTTTATCAGCCGTCCTGCAATGCTTTCTGAGTGCATGAAAAAGGGGGATAAAAAGACGCCGAAAATCTTTTCCAAAAATGTATGGGGAGTTGGTGTCAATCTTTATTTTACGGTCATTGATGTCGATGACATGTACAAAGATGTGAAGAGCAAGAAGACCAGGATTGTCTATGACATCGAGAACAAGCAGTATGGGACACGGGAGTTTACTATTTCTGACCCTGACGGATACCTTCTGACGTTCGCCCAGACGAAAGAGTTTCCAAAGTGCGAGTCATGCGGGATGTCGATGAGAGATAAGAAGGATTTCGGCGGCGGGAATACAGATAATAAGTATTGTGTGCATTGCACTGATACAGGCGGGAAGCTTAAGAACAAGGAGGAGATCAGGGACGGGATGATCCAGCTTGCTATGAAGACAATGAATTTGAATTTGCAGGATGCAGTCAAGATGGTTGATGACAATATGCGTAAGATGCCTGCGTGGAAAAAGGGTTGATGACGGAATTTATGAAAGAGGCGATGTTTTATAAGGAGCTTGCAGATGATGTTGTGCAGTGCAGGCTATGCAATCATTTCTGCGCTATCAAGCCCGGAAAAAGAGGCATCTGCGGCGTCAGGGAGAATGTTTCCGGGAAACTTTTCAGCCTCGTATATGGGAAGGCTGTGAGCGAGGCGGTCGACCCGATCGAGAAGAAGCCGCTGTTCCATTTCCTGCCAGGGAGTCTGGCTTATTCTGTCGCTACTGCCGGCTGCAATTTTTCGTGCCTGTTCTGCCAGAACTCTGAGATCTCGCAGGCGCCTAAATCGGGCGGAAAGGTTGTCGGCTATGATCTAACGCCAGCCGAGATTGTCGAGCGGGCGATTGATGAGGGGTGCAGGAGCATCGCATATACTTATACTGAGCCGACTGTTTTTTTTGAGTATGCTTATGATACGGCGGTGATTGCGCATAAGAAGGGGCTGAAGAATGTGTTTGTGTCTAACGGGTTCATGACGACGGAGGCTATCGACAAGATACTTCCGTATCTTGATGCTATCAATGTCGATGTGAAGGGGTCGAGTGAGGTGTTCTATAAGGAGGTTGTCGGGGCGCGGCTTCAGCCTGTGCTTGATAATATAAGGTATCTGCACGATAAGGGAGTGTGGGTCGAGGTGACTACGCTTATCGTGCCGGGGCATAATGATGATGATAAGAGTCTGAAAAAGATTGGCGAGTTTGTCGCATCTGTTGATGTCAATATGCCCTGGCATGTGTCGCGGTTCTTCCCGCATTTCAGGATGAGTGATGTGGCGCCTACTCCTGTTGATGTCCTGAAGAGGGCTTACAGGATCGGGAAGAAGGAGGGAATCAAGCATATCTATGTGGGGAATGTGCCTGGGAGCGAGTATGAGAATACGGTATGCTCTAAGTGCGGGAAGGTTGTTGTCAAGAGAAATGGATATTATATTGAATCGATTGATGTCAAGGACGGGAAGTGCAGGTTCTGCGGGGAGAAGATTGAAGGAGTCTGGAAGTGAAATTTTACGAAGAATGAAAATGTAGCTAAATTTGTGTTTTCGATTGTCATATGCGAGCTTGCAGGGGTCGTGGGAAGCATCTTCACAATTCCGGCGCTTCCTGAATGGTATGCTGCACTTCAAAAGCCGTCTTTTGCTCCGTCCGGGACGGTCATCGGTCCTGTATGGATCATTCTCTATTTCATGATGGGTGTGGCGCTGTATCTTGTGCTTAAGAAATATCCTGATGGAAAAATTGTAAAAACAGGGTTATTGCTTTTTGCGTTACAACTGGTATTAAATGTCTTCTGGTCTGTTGTTTTCTTCGGACTAAAGAGCCCTTTTTATGCAGTCCTTGAAATAATTTCTCTATGGTTTGCGATATTGCTTACGATATATATGTTCTTCAAAATCGACAGGAGGGCAGCGTACCTGCTTGTGCCTTACATAATCTGGGTCAGTTTCGCGGCGGTCCTTAATTACCAGATATGGATGCTGAATGCATGATTGAAACAAGGCTGCTCCCCTTTTGATGTTTTTCACAATCTCTTTCTTTTCAATAGCAGGGAGTTTGTGATGACGCTCACTGAGCTCATGGCCATTGCGCCGCCGGCTATCATGGGATTGAGGAGCCAGCCGGTAAACGGGTAGAGAACACCGGCAGCTACCGGAATGCCCAGGACAGTGTATAGTGAATTCATTGTGTGGGTTATTCAAAACCCTCTAAAGGTTAATTATTTTCACAATACCAATAAATATTTTGGAGTACATAATATTTCTATATCATGTGAGGTGGTTTTATGGTGAAGGTTTTTCGGTGCAAGATATGCGGCGAGGGGTATATCGGCGATACTGTCCCGACGCATTGCCCTTTCTGCGGGGCGCACAAGAACAATATCGTGGTTGCGAGCGCATGGAAGTGGCCCAAGGTTCAACTGACTGATGTGTCGCGCAGGAACCTTGAGGAGGCAGTGGGTTTGGAGATATCGAATTCTGAGTTCTATTTCTGCGCTGCGAAAAAGGCGGACAATGAAGGGGACCAGACGATGTTCAAGAGGCTTGCCAAGATCGAGCGCGAGCATGCGGATACGGTTTCCAAGCTTCTTGGGACAAAGGGACCTGATATCAGTACGAGCAAGGATATATGTAATGACGAGAATTCCGATAATCTTAAGGAATCAAACGAGCGCGAGAGAAATGCTATTGCGCATTACACCAAGTTCCTTTCGGAGGCGACTGAAGAGCGTGTGAAGGAGGTCTTTACTGCAATAATTGAGATCGAGAAGGATCATCTGTCGCTCACCGAGGGCAGGTTCTAGCTGTTCTTAGCCGAATATGAATGCTATCGCGATGTATCTTGCAAGCTTTCCTGTGAAGACGAAGAAGGTGAATCTCTTCAGGTCGGCGCGGATTATACCTGCAAAAAGGGTCAATGCGTCGCCGACTATCGGCAGCCACGAGAAAAACAGTATGGGCGATCCGTGCCTGTCGAAGTACTTTTTTGCTTTGTGGATATCTTTTTCTGTTATTTTTATGAGCCTTGATAGTATCGTTTTTTCACCGTAGTAGCCTACGTAGTAGTTTGTGAGGGAGCCCAGGAAGTTGCCTACTGATGCTATCAGCACGATTATGACTGCGTTGTGACCTGACCTTATCGCCAGAGCGACAACTCCTTCTGAGCCCAGCGGGAGGATTGTCGATGCTAGGAAGCTTGTCGCAAAGACGGACGCGTATATGTAGATATCTGGTAGCATCTGTTAAGACCGAGATATATTTGTGTTGCATTTATTAATAATTCAACTGTCAATATAGATGGTATAACTGTTATTTTATCGAGGGATCGTATGCCATTTACACCTTTTCATCTGGGACCTGCATTGCTTTTCGGGATGATTTTTTTCAGGTTTGTTAATATTCCGGCTTTTATTGTTGGCAGTATTGTTGTTGATGTCGAGCCTTTTTTTGTAATCCTTTTCGGGCTTTCATATCCTTTGCACGGGTTCTTTCATTCAATTCTTGGCGGAAGTATTGCCGCACTTGCTGTTGTTTTTGTGGTGATGAAGATTAATGGGACGATCAAGAAGGCTATGAAGCATCTTTGGCTGAAGCAGGAGAACTCTTCAAGAAGCGTATTGATAGGCTCTTTTTTGGGAGTTTATTTCCATATCTTTCTTGATTCGTTTCTTTATGCTGATATCAGGCCATTTTTTCCGCTTGATGCCAATCCGCTTTATGGGCTGGTCTTGTCTGGAAGTGTTTATTCTTTTTGTGTGATTGCGCTTGTTTTCGGGATTATTTTATATGGAATCCTGTTAATTAAGAAATCGGCTTCAACTATTGAATGTATTATCCCGAAATAATTTCCACCCCCCTATAGAGTACATGAGCAAACTAAACAAAAAGAAAATCCGGTGGATAATAAAACAAAAAGCAGAGGGTACATTAACAAACAGGGAAATTGCATTCCCTGAGAAAATCAGCATCCGAAGAATAAATCAGATCTACGCTGAATACAAAAGAACAGGTATAATGCCCGCATTAAGGAAGCAAGGACGAAAACCAAAACCCCTTAGCGAAGAACATAAGAAAATAGTTGATGAAGCGCACAAAGAATACAAAGTCGGTCCTCTCGGCTTGGAAAA
>JBDRKP010000089.1:0-5172 GCA_043813875.1 archaeon
TCAGTCGGCGCAATCACCTCCTCAGCGCCGCGCTTCGACTACTCATTGAAGATAAGGACGTGACACCATGCAGACCATGCTGAAAATCGGAATCATCGGCTGCGGAGCCATCGGGACGACACTGGCAAGAGCGATAGACACGGACATCAAAAAAGCACAGGTCGTAGCCTTAAGCGACATAGATCAAAACCTGGCAGAGTCCCTCAAAAAAAGATTGCAGAGCAACCCAGAAACAACCACTATAGACACCCTCATAGAATCATCGGACCTCGTCATAGAATGCGCCCACAAGAACTCAGTATACGAAATCGTATCAAAAGCTATTCACAAAAAAAAAGACATCCTCGTCATGAGCGTAAGCGGCCTCATAGATAACCCCAGGCTCCTCGAACTGGCAAAAGAAAACAACACAAACATCTACATCCCGACAGGCGCCATCGCCGGAATCGACGCCCTCAAAGCCGCAAGACAAAGCAGCATAACATCAGTCACACTGACAACAACAAAACCGAAAGCTGGCCTGAAGGGAGCCCCCTACATAACAGAAAACAACATCAACCTGGACACAATCAAAAAAAAGACACAGATATTCGAAGGCAATGTATATGAAGCGATAAAAGGATTCCCACTGAACGTCAACGTATCAGCGACACTCGCTCTTGCAGGCATAGGTCCTGAAAAAACAAAAGTAAGGATAATCCTGGACCCACTATCCACAATCAACAGCCACGAGATAGAGATCACCGGCGACTTCGGAAAGATAACGACACGCACAGAAAACACCCCCTGCCCGGCAAACCCGAAAACCAGCTACCTGGCAGCGCTCTCAGCAATAGCGAAAATAAAAGACATGACAGAGCCCATCAGGATAGGGACATGATAAAGAGAGGCAACCACCATGAAAGAAAACCCAAGAGAACTCCTGAAAATAGACGAAGAGTCAACCGAAAAAAAGATAATCGATTTCATAAAAGAAAATACCAAAGGACTCAACGGCATAGTCATAGGACTCTCCGGCGGCATAGATTCCGCAGTATGCGCAACCCTTGCGACCAAAGCCCTCGGAAAAGACAAAGTATTCGCCCTCCTGATGCCGGGAATCACGACACCAAAAGAAGACATCAAAGACGCCATTGAACTTGCAGAGCACCTGGGAATAGAATACAAAGTAGTCGACATCAAAGACATCTATGAATCAATAAAAAACAATTCATTCTCAAAAGACAGAGTAAGCCAGGGCAACATAATGGCGCGCATAAGGATGATACTCCTTCGCGACTACGCCCACTCAAAAAACCTGCTCGTCCTGGGCACAGGCAACAGATCCGAACTGATGATCGGCTACTTCACAAAAAACGGCGACAGCGGCGTAGACCTCCTCCCGATAGGAGACCTCTACAAGACCCAAGTCAGAGCGCTCGCAAAGCACCTCAACATAAGCGGAAGCATCATCCAAAAAGCGCCAAGCGCAGGCCTATGGAAAGACCAGACCGACGAAAAAGAGATAGGGATGACATATGAGACACTGGACATGATCCTTGCAGGACTTGAACAAAAACAGGAAGCAGAAGAACTATCACAAATCATAAAAGTCAGCATAGACAAAATAGCAAAAGTAAAAGACCTCATCAGCCGCTCAAGGCACAAAACAGAACCTATACCATATCCTATAGTGAGATAAATGACAACAGCACTCTTCATCGGAAGATTCCAGCCGCTTCATATCGGACATATGAAAGACATAAAAGATATCCTGAAAGAATGCGACAAAGTAATCATCGCGATAGGAAGCGCCCAATATTCCATAACACCACAGAACCCGTTCACACACAGCCAAAGAAAAGAGATGATAAGGCTCGCACTAAACGACGCAGGCATTCCCGAAAACAAATATTATATCGTAGGCATAACAGACATCCACAACGACGAACTGTGGGTCGGCCACGTAAAATCAAGCTGCCCTGACTTCGACATAGCATACACGGGAAACCCGCTGGTAAAAAAACTATTTGAAAGAAGCGGATACAAAGTAAAAGACATCACCATCACCAAAGACATAAGCTCAAGCATGATAAGAGAACGGATACTCCACGACCTTGAATGGAAAAGATTCGTCCCGAACGCCGCCGCCTACTACCTTGACGACATAGAAGCGACCGCACTCATAAAGAACATAGAAAAAGACATACAATCCAGGAACCCGGCAAAGAAATAATCATACCCCGACAAAAAACACATAACCTGCGACTGCCAAAACGACAACCAAGAGTATAATCTCCACAAGCATAAGATGGGTTTTTATCCAATCAGTAAGCGAATAACGGTTAATCGACAACGGCTTCAGAGTATTACGATTAGACTGTTCAGACCGCATACTGAGAGCAACTTGATCCACAATGCCGGCATCATAGCCTTGTGACGCAATCATCTGCTTTATAGAATCTTTCGAATAACCGCTTTGAAGATTCTGCCTCACATATTCATAAATCTTCTCATCAGCCATTATAGACACTCAGATACCATTTTAATTGAAAAAAAAAGGTAAATTGAAAAAAAGGGAAAAAGAACTCCCCACTGCACTTCATCTCTTCAAAAACCCGAAAAATCTCGAAATGAAAGACGGTCCCCTCGGCGCTGCAGGAGGCTGATAATCAATACCGACAAGTGTCGCAGCAAGCCTCTTAAGCTCTATCGAAGATGCAGAATTTGGCGCATAAGAAACAATCGGCGACTTAGCAGCCAGACTATCAAGCATGGTCCTGTCTTCCGGAATCTTTGAAATAACAGGATAACCCAAAAGAGATTCAACATCAGACACAGAAAGCTCAGACTTCGAACCCTTGATCCTGTTCAGGACCACGCCAAGAACATGCGTACCCATCTCTTCTGCGAGTTTTATAGCCTTCAAAGCATCCGTGACAGACGGCAATTCTGGATTCGTGACAACAAGCAGTTCATCTGCAGACTCAAGACCGGCAATAGACTCACGCCCAAGACCGGCAGCAGAATCCAAAAATACCACATCATGATCCCCGACAAGATCAAGAACGACTTTGCTCAGATCCTTCGGATTGGTGCTTTTTAGATCTGCCATAGAAATACCCGCAGGTATCACCTTCAGGCCAGACGGATGGACATATATAGCTTCATCAATATAAGCCTCACCCTTCAGAACATCATGCAATGTTTTCGGATACAACGGTACACCCAGATGGAACCCCAGATTCGGCGTGGTTAGATTAGTATCCATCACAAGCGCCCTCAGACCAAACTCAGTCAAAGCGGTACCCAGATTAGAAGTGACAGTTGTTTTGCCTACTCCCCCTTTTCCTGACGCGACTGCAATTACTCTTGTCAAATTATCACCTACCTTAAATATATCAATATATCAAAACACAATTTTGATAGTTATTATTATATCACGGGTATTTATATGTTTAACTATTAACCAAGAACAAGGAAGCAGATTTGTAACGATTAACTTGTGAAAAAAGAACCCTGAAAAGACACGCCAGAACACAACAAAACAAGACAATCACCAAACAGCTGATATCAATCAGTTGAGCATATTTACTAAATGACCATAAGATTTAAATAACTCACAAGACAAATAAACCAAATCATATTTGCAACATGAGATGGATATAAGGTCATCAACATGAACAAAACAGCAGCAACAGAACACATGAATGATAACAGGACAAGACTCGATTTCTCCAGATATAATACTATTTTTGCAGTGACAGGCGTATTTCTGATTATTCTGAGCGTGTTAGTATAACACATGCATCGGCTTTCAAACACCAGCAACATTGAAAGAACGATGCCATCATAGGACAGACTACATAAGATTAGATATATTGTTTCAGTTAACAATTAACAGAATAGAGAAAGAAAACAATCACAACAGGTGAAATAGATGAGTATGACAATCACAGAAAAAATCCTCGGCAAGCATTCAGAAAACATCAAAGTGACTCCAGGCCAGTTGATAAACGCCAGGATAGACATAATACTTGCGCACGATGTGACCACGCCAGCAGCAATCAGCATGTTAAAAGAACACGGCATAGACAAAGTATTCGACCCAGACAAGATCATAGTCACCCCGGACCATTTCATACCCAACAAAGACATAAAATCAGCAGAACTCGCAAAAAGATTAAGAACATGGGCAATGCATCACAAGATAAAAAACTACTACGAAATCGGCCGCCATGGCGTATGCCACGCGATACTTCCCGAACAGGGACACGTACTCCCCGGGACGACAATAGTATGCGGCGACTCCCACACATGCACGCACGGCGCTCTCGGCGCATTCGCGACAGGCATAGGATCAACCGACCTGGCAGCAGCTATCGCCACAGGCGAACTCTGGTTCAAAGTCCCTGAAACGATAAGATTCGACATAGACGGCAAACTCGAGAAAGGCGTCTACTCAAAAGACATAATCTTAAGCATAATAACCGACATCGGAGTCGACGGCGCCCTCTACAAGGCAATGGAATTCCAAGGTTCGACAATAGACTCATTATCAATCGAAGCCCGCATGACGATAACTAACATGGCAATAGAAGCCGGCGCAAAATCAGGCATAATGGAACCCGACAAAAAGACAGTAGAATACCTGAAAAACCGCACAAAGACCCCCTACGAGATAACAAGATCAGACAAAGACGCGAATTACTCAGAAACAAGACACTACGATGCAAGAGAATTCGAACCGACCGTCGCAGTACCGCACCTGCCGGGCAACGGGAAACCTGCAAGCGAACTCGAAAAACAGAACATAAATGTAGACCAGGTATACGTAGGTTCATGCACAAACGGAAGGATCGAGGACCTAAGAATAGTAGCAGAAATCCTCAAAGGAAACAAAGTCAAATACGGCACAAGAATGATCATAGTCCCGGCAACCACAGACATCTGGATGCAGGCAAAAGACGAAGGACTGTTCGACATATTCTACGAATCAGGCGCAGCCATCTCAACACCCACCTGCGGCGCATGCCTCGGCGGCCACATGGGCGTCCTTGCAAAAGGCGAACGATGCATCTCCACAACAAACAGGAACTTCGTCGGCAGGATGGGCCACCCTGAAAGCGAAGTCTTCTTGGCAAGCCCGGCGACAGCAGCAGCAAGCGCCATAGAAGGAAAAATAACAGACCC
>JBDRKP010000090.1:0-3456 GCA_043813875.1 archaeon
ATAGCATATCAACATTGAGATCTTATGATTGCCGAGGTTGAATGGTTCAAAGCTCGTTCCTGCTACCATATCATCGGAAGGAAATGTCGTTATCTTATCGACGAAGAAGAAGAGCTTTCTCAAAGGAACATATTCGCCGAAAGGCACGAGATGGGCTTTGTTGAAAACATCCTGAAGCATCCCTTTAGAATCGAAAAGAAGAGCGCTGTTCCCGAATCTTCTGTTAACATTCTCAGTCACAGCTCCAAGCAGCGTGTAGGGAAGAGGACTGCCGAGTGTGGGAACTACTCCGAGCTTCGCGGGATCAATCGCATAAAATGGCATTTTAATCAGATATGGAAAAGCGGCTTCAGGCCATACTATCAGATCGACAGGAACTAAGGAGAGTTGTTTTGCACTCTCACGATAGAAACTTAAATTATTTTCAGCCTTATCCCTGTTCCACTTATCCTCCTGCGCAACATTTCCCTGAATAACGCCGACAGTTATTCCGTCGCTATCAAATCCCCCCTGAAACTGATCGATCCTGATATAACCATATGCGATGGTAGAGATGAGAAGCACCAGAGTGATAGCCATTTTGGCCCAGAAGAGGGAAACATATTCATGCCTTAATTTCAAAATCAGCTCCACGATAAAATAGTTCACCCAGACGATGAGAAAGATAACGCCGAACAGACCGACCAAATCCACGATCTGTATGACAGGAAGATATGAAGTCTGCGACATCGCCAGATTCGCCCACGGAAAACCTCCGAAGGGGATATAGTGTCTTAAATATTCGACGACCACCCATGAGACAGAGATCAAAAGGATGAATTCCGCCCTGCTCTTTCTATGCAGCCAGACCGCGATAGAACAAGCGAGCCCTGCAAAGGCTGAGACCATGAATATCAAAAGTGCTGTGATAAAGATGCTGAGCGATGTTGTTATTCCACCATAAACCTTGAGCGCCCTATAGATCCACCATATGGTGATGGAATAACAGACTACTCCCATCGCAAAGCTATAGAGAAAAGCCCTCAAAGGGCGCGCGTCGCGTATGGCGAAAAAGAGAGGGACAAGGCTGATCCAGCAGAGCAGCCCAAGATCGGGAAGAAGCCTTCCCTGAATCATAGTTGGAAATGAAAATGCCAACATGAGGCCTGACAAAACAGAAAGCAAAATGCCGATATAATATTTTTTCACATATCCCCCAAAAAAACGATTACTGGTTGTCCCCGTAAGGGCGGTTCGCGAACCGCCCCTACAATATTTCAAGCAGATTTTTAAATTCAGCACTTCGCATCTCGCAATAATATTTTAGCGTATCATCCTTAAGGCCTGTGAGATGCAGGATGCCGTGCAATGACAATAAAATCAGCTCGTCATGAATATTGACGTTCCTGGCTTGCGCTTGTTTCCTCGCTGTATCCACTGAGACTATCACCTCTCCTAAAAGACCCTCATCGTCCATGGAAAAAGCCAGCACATCTGTCGCCGAGTTTTTATTAAGAAATCTGCGGTTCAAATCGGCGATTTCTACATCATTCGTTAAAACTATACTCACATTTGAATTACTGAACTCACCTTTTAATTTCAGTTTCTTCAAAGCGATTAAAATTTTATTCGGCCTTATTCCTCTCCGAGGATACCGATTTATCATTTGAAACTTCACGCATCTTCTCCTTATCAACAACCTTCACCTCCGACTTTCCCCCGGAGGAATGTGATTTTCCGTTTTCCTTCTCATCTTCCCTATCCTTGGGATATTCAATTCTCTGATGATATATGCCAAGCAGTATATGAGTAAAGGAACCAGCAATTAAGTTGAGGTCTCTCAATGTCAGATCGCATTCGTCGAGCTGGGACTCGGCGAAACATTCGTTGATGATCTTCTGTACGGTCTGCTGAATGCGCATCGAGCTCTTTTCCTTGAGCGACCTGACAGCAGCCTCAGTCGAATCTGCAAGCATCAGTATCGCGGCCTCTCTGCTCTGCGGACGGGGGCCGGGATATCTGAAATCTTTTTTGTCGATCGCGTGCTTTCCATCCTCTTCTGTCTGCTTTGCCTTATCGTAGAAAAAACTCATAAGCTTAGTGCCATGATGCTGAGGGATCATGTCGATTATGATATCGGGTAGGCCACCCTCCTTTGCCATCTCCATTCCATCTTTGACGTGAGCCAATAGAATGAGCGACGACATGCTGGGAGAGAGTTTCTCATGCTTATTCTCACCAGTGCTGTTTTCGATAAAATACTGCGGCTTTCGCATCTTTCCGATATCATGATAATATGCCCCGACCCTCACAAGAAGTGGATTTGCTCCTATTTTCTCCGCGGCAGCCTCGGCAAGAATCCCGACAAGATGAGAATGATGATACGTCCCCGGCGCTCTGATTATGAGCTCTCTCAAAAGGGGATGGTTCAGATTCGAAAGTTCAAGAAGTTTAATATCGGATATGTGTCCAGAGATGCTCTCCGCCAGAGGAGTTGCAATCATCGCAAAAAAAGCGCTGAAGATTCCGCCAGAAAAACCGCAGGCGATATAGATCAATACCTCACCTACGCCCGTCGGAGCTACGATGCTCCCCATACCAAGAAGGAGTATCCCTGCAACGCAAATCGCATTAACAAGACCCAGATAGATGCCTGCCTTCATTATCGAAGAGCGTCTGTCTACATGCCCTATCATTATCATAGCGGCGATGTTCGAAATAAAGCTGAATGCGGCATAATGAAGATTTGTCTCAACGAAGAGTCCGGCAAACGCGCTCACAACTATTGAAAAGATCAACACAAACGAGGATGGCAAAAGCAATTTGAGCAGGATCACACCTCCGGCAACAGGGATCGCGTAATTTAAAGCCTCAGGAGGCAGAGTAATAAAAAAGACCGATGTGATCGCAGGTGCAAGGCTTAAAGATATCCTAAGAATCATCACCATCAGAAGCCCTGTCACCGCCATGAGAATATAATCTGAATTGTTAGGTTTGAATCTGGGTAAAAAATTCTGTGCAAAGTAAAAAGGAACGATAATGAGAAGAAGTATGATGATAAATATGCCGACGAAATTATAGATATCGCGTGAACGCTCCTTCTCCTTAACTATCCCTCTGATCAGTTTAATATTAGCTGCGTCATAGCGCGACCCGTGACGAACTATTATCTCTCCCGCCTTTATTTTCAAAACAACATCCTTAACGGTTTTAGCCGCATCTGACAGCCGTTTTTCCGACTCATAGCGGTCGAAGGTGACATTCGGCTGAACGAATCCCTTTGCGAGGAGCATTATCACCTGAGGGGTCTTTGAATTTCTCAAACCGTATGCCGAAAGCGTCTGTTTTGATATCCACGCCTTCGCTTCATCCACGGTCATGAATATCTTGAAGTTTTTAACGGTCGTATCGTTAAAGTTTTTTATCTCTTCTGTTGTCCCCTCTTTTAATATTGCAGGCTCAATCGTTCTTAATGTT